>NZ_LYSQ01000008.1:0-160762 GCF_001728955.1 Aeromonas sp. DNP9
TAGACACCGGCGCAGGCCGTGGCATCGCACAGGGCAGGGTCTCCCCTGCCCCATCGGCTTAGCCTTCTACCTTGCCCCAGGAGTCGCGCAGGGCAACGGTGCGGTTGAACACCAGATGCTCCGGGCTGGAGAGCTTGTTGTCGGCGCAGAAGTAACCTTCACGCTCGAACTGGTAAGCCTGCTCCGGCTTGGCGTCCTTCAGGGAAGCCTCGACACGGGCCCCCTCGATAATCACCAGGGATTCCGGATTCAGCGCGGCTTCGAAGTCATCCTCGGCGCCCGGGTTCGGCACCTTGAACAGACGATCGTAGAGACGCACTTCCGCTGGCAGGGAGTGAGTGGCGCTGACCCAGTGGATCACCCCTTTCACCTTGCGGCCATCGGCCGGATCCTTGCCCAAGGTCTCGGGGTCGTAGGAGCAGTAGATGCAGGTGACCTTGCCATCGGCATCTTTCTCGATGCGCTCGGCCTTGATCACATAGGCATTGCGCAGACGCACTTCCTTGCCCAGCACCAGACGCTTGAACTGCTTGTTCGCCTCTTCTTTGAAGTCCGCTTCGTCGATGAAGATTTCGCGGGTGAAGTTCAGCTCGCGGGTACCCATCTCGGCATTGCTCGGGTGGGCCGGGGCAGTCAGCACTTCGTCGGCAGCCAGGTTCTCGATAACCACTTTCACCGGATGCAGCACGGCCATGGCACGCGGCGCATTCTCGTTGAGGTCTTCACGGATGCAGGCTTCCAGCATGCTCATCTCGACGATGTTGTCCTGCTTGGTGACGCCGATGCGCTTGCAGAACTCGCGGATGGAGGCCGGGGTGTAACCACGACGACGCAGACCGGAGACGGTCAGCATGCGCGGGTCGTCCCAACCATCAACGTGCTTCTCGGTCACCAGCAGGTTCAGCTTGCGCTTGGACATGACGGTGTATTCGAGGTTCAGACGAGAGAACTCGTACTGACGGGGGTGGCAATCGATGGTGATGTTGTCCAGCACCCAGTCGTACAGACGACGGTTGTCCTGGAACTCCAGGGTACAGATGGAGTGGGTGATCCCTTCCAGCGCGTCCGAGATGCAGTGGGTGAAGTCATACATCGGGTAGATGCACCACTTGTCACCGGTCTGGTGGTGGTGGGCAAACTTGATGCGGTAGATAACCGGATCTCGCATCACCATGAAGGGAGATGCCATGTCGATCTTGGCGCGCAGGCAGGCAGTGCCTTCGGCGAACTCGCCGTTCTTCATCTTGGCAAATAGCGCCAGGTTCTCTTCCACGCTGCGATCGCGGAACGGGCTGTTCTTGCCAGCTTCAGTCAGGGTGCCACGGTACTCGCGCATCTGCTCGGGCGTCAGCTCGTCCACATAGGCCAGACCCTTTTCAATCAGCTCGATGGCGTAGCCGTGCAGCTTGTCGAAATAGTCGGAGGAGTAGCAGATCTCGCCGTTCCACTGGAAGCCGAGCCACTGTACGTCCTGCTTGATGGACTCTACGTACTCGATATCTTCCTTCACCGGGTTGGTGTCATCGAAACGCAGGTTACACTGGCCCTGATAGTCGCGGGCGATGCCGAAGTTCAGGCAGATGGATTTGGCGTGGCCGATATGGAGATAACCGTTCGGCTCGGGCGGAAAACGGGTATGCACGCTGCTGTGCTTACCGCTGGCCAGATCTTCATCAATGATCTGACGAATAAAGTTAGTTGGGCTGTTCGCCTGACTCATGGCTCACCTCAAAAAAGCGTCACTGGCGGAAGTTGTGCCGGCTGGCACCCTCATCCCCCCGCCGTCAAGCCGGGTATGATCCCTTATTACGGGCGCTGTCTCAACCTGAATTTGGCACTTCCTGGCCATTTCCCGGCCATTGCACCGCTAAAAACGGCGTGGCTTGGCACATTGCACACCAAATGCATAAAAAAGCCCCGCACGAGGCGGGGCTGAAAGTGATGAAAAACACAAAACAGACAATTACACACAACAAAGGCTCACACGCACAGTCAACCTTTCCCAAACCCGATGCGCCATCGCCCTTGGGAAAGGCGGGTCTTGCGACCCACCTGATGTTAACGGTTGACGGCTATCAGTTCAGTTCGGTGACGCGGCTGGTGCGCTTGCCATCGAAGCTGGTGGTACGCAGGTAGACCTTGCCATTCACGCTCGGCTTGGCCGCGGCGTCATAGGCACTCCAGTTGGTACCGTCCAGGCTGTACTGGATGGGCAGACCCGGCAGATCCACGTTCGCTTCCAGCACACCGTTCACTACCTTGGCACCCGGTACGGAGAGGCGGTATTCAACACCGGCCTGATCCAGTTTCGGCAGCACGCGCTGACCCAGTACGTTGGCAAACTGGTTCCACTCTTTGTTGAGGGTGGCCTTGTTGACGAACTTGGTCTCGCCGGAGAACTCACGACCCTTCACATAGTTCAGCTCGAAGCCACCTTTGTGCCAGGCACGCTCGGCCACGGAGAAGATACGCGGGTAGACCATGTACTCATACTGAGCATCGGTACGCACGGTTTCACTCCACTGCTGACCGGAGATCCCCTTGAACTTGACCGGATCCTGGTCACCCTTGGCCACGAAGGCGTTGCCATCGCGGTCAACCGAGGTCTCGGCGTTCTGCGGCAGGTTTTCCGGGGCGAAGGCAAACACCTTGCGGGTGTCGTTGAAACGGGTTGCCCAGTAGTAGCCACGCTCGGCCGGGTGTACTTCGTTCGGGAAGTCGAAGTAGAGGTAATCCGGGTTGGACAGCACCACTTGGTAACCCTTGTGGGCCCACTTCATCGCTTCGTTGAAGCCACCCCAGTAGAGGGTTTCCCAGAAGTTGACACGGGTGTTGTCGGTGGCGAAGTCCTTGGCACCGCTGGCGTACTTCAGACCATCTTCCCACGCCTGCAGGGTAGAGAAGCCGCGGTCTTTGACCATCTGGCCCACTTCCTTGGCGAAGTAAACCGGCAGCTCGCCCACTTCCTTGATCTTGCCTTCATCGATCATCTTCTGGCACATCGGGGACTTGCCAAACGGCTTGTCCTGCTTGCTGGAGTCGACGTTGCCTTTCCAGGCGACCAGCTCTTCTTTCTTGGTGACGGCCGGATCCTGATAGCCACCGCCCTGCATGATGTTCTTCGCCTCATCACCACCGTAGTGCCATGCGGTCAGCGGCTGACCGGCGGCCTGATGCATCTGGGCAACTTCATCCATTACCTTGGCCACGAAGGTGGCAGCACCTGGCTGGCAAGGGTTGATGAAGGACATCTTGTCGTAGAACTGGACGGAGGTGACGTTGGAGGTGTCAGCCGGATCAGTCAGACGGAACTGGTTGGCCTCCGCTTCTTTGCCTTCCGCCATCAGACGCTTGTAGCGCGCTTCCATGGAGACCACGGCAGCACGGGCGTGAGCCGGCATGTTGATCTCGGGGATCACGGTCACACCGCGGGCCTTGGCATAACGCACCAGATCCACGTAGTCAGACTTGCTGTAGAAACCGGAACCCTGGTTGTCGCTGGTCGGGCCGGAACCCAGTTGCGGCATCAGGCACTTGGTTTCGGACTCGTCGTGGCAACGCTGGCTACCGACCAGGGTCAGCTCCGGCAGACCCGGGATCTCCAGACGCCAGCCTTCATCGTTGGTCAGGCCAAGGTGCAGCACGTTGAGCTTCATGGCAGACATCTGGTCAACCAGCTTCTTCATGGTATCCAGACTGCGGAAGTGGCGGGCCACGTCGGTCTGCATGCCACGATATTCAAAGCGCGGCGCATCCTCGACGGTCATCGGGCTCACCAGCTTGTCATCAACACCCAGCAGGGAGATCAGGGATTGTGCACCCCAGAATGCCCCGTCGATGTCGCGGCCCTGGATCACTGTGCCCTTCTGACCGATGGTCATGTCATAGCCTTCGGCGTGCTTGAGTTTGCTGCCGAGCTTGATGGTCACCGGATAGCCGGTGTCGGAGAGGGTAACACCCAGCTTGGTCAGTTGAGCCTTCAGGGCCTCGGCGCGATCGCTCGGCAGATCCAGGGCATTGAGTTTGATGGTAGAGAAGTCAACCTGCGGGCCCGCTTTGACTACCTGCTTCATCGGAGTCGGCAGGATCTGGTTGTCAATCTTGCCAGCCGGCAGCAGGGTGCTGGTCTGGTTGGCCGCGAAACGGGTCTCGCTGTTCATCAGGATGTTCTTGTCATCCTTGGTACGCTTCCAGCCATCAGCGGGCATCGGCTTCTCGTAGGTGCTGGCATCATTGATGTTGCTCATGCTGGCCAGTACTTTCGGCTCGGCACCTTCGCTGGCGACATACCAGTTCGGCATGATGTCAGATTCGAACAGTACCCAGTATTCCACCACCAGCGGCACTTCGACCGTGGCATCCTTGGCAAAGCCCTGGAACTTCTCGGTTGGCGTCAAACGATAGAGATCGCCGGTCAGGTGAGTGATGGTGAACTGGTCGTTATCCACACGCTGGATACGACGGATGGAGGAAACGTAGATGCTCCAGTCTTTGGAGGTCACGTCCGCACCGGTATTGGTCAGGTGCAGCTTGGCAACACCACAGCTCGCCCACTCGGAACCGAGCGCCTGGCAATCGAGGCCGGCACCGGCACCGTCGTTGGTGACCACTTCATACTTGACCACCAGGTTGTTGGCGAGGGAGTCGACCACGGCCTGCTTGGCGGCATCGGCTGCCTGGACCTGGCTGACAAAAACGGTAGACATGGCAATGGCTAACAGAGAATGTTTCAAGTTCATAACTGCTGCTCTCATTTGAAGTAAAGGTTGGATTTTCTTGGCTTTTTTATATGGGGCCCCTGAGCGGGGCCCTTAGTTATGTCAACAATGGACTTAGACTTGAGGTGAGCGAGTCGCTCGATTAACGCAGTGCTTTCATCTCACCGGCGATGATTTCGGCCAATGGGCCCAGAATCACCTGCAGGTTCTGCTCACCGAGTTTGACCACACCGGCCGCACCCAGGGCTTTCAGCTTGCGCTCATCGACGATGCTGCGGTCTTTCAGAGTCAGACGCAGACGGGTGATGCAGGCATCGATGGAGACCAGGTTCTCTTGACCACCCAGCACTTCCAGGTATTGCTTGGCCAGCTCGGTACGGTTGGTAGATTGAGCGGCAGCCGGAGCAGTATCTTCGTCATCTTCACGACCCGGGGTTTTCAGGTTCAGCTTGGCAATCACTACGCGGAACACTGTGTAGTAGAGGCCGAAGAAGACCAGACCCTGAGGGATCAGCATGTACCAGTTGGTCGCCAGCGGGTTACGGCTGGAGAGCACCATATCCACCAGACCGGCACTGAAACCGAAACCGGCCATCCACTGCATGGAGGCAGCGATGAACACGGAGATACCGGTCAGTACGGCGTGGATGACATACAGTACCGGCGCCACGAACATGAAGGAGAACTCGAGCGGCTCGGTTACACCAGTGAAGAAGGAGGCAAAGGCAGCTGCGATCATGATGGAGGCAACTTTCTCTTTGTTCTCTTTCTTGGCGGAGTGGTAGATGGCCAGCGCAGCACCCGGCAGACCGAACATCATGATGGGGAAGAAGCCAGCCTGGTACATACCGACCACGCCTTTCACCTGATCCAGGCTCTTGCCAGCGGCCAGAGCGGCATCGATGGTAGCCTGACCACCCAGGAAGTTCGGGATGTCGTTGATACCGGCCACGTTGAACCAGAACACGGAGTTCAGGGCATGGTGCAGACCGATCGGGATCAGCAGACGGTTGAAGAAAGCGTAGATACCGGCACCGGTAGAGCCCAGGCTCACGATGGACTCACCGAAGGAGACCAGACCACCGTAGATTGCCGGCCATACGGCCATCAGGATGAAGGATACGACGATCATCACCACGGAGGTTACGATCGGTACCAGACGACGACCGGAGAAGAAGGAGAGTGCCTTGTGCAGCTCGACGCTGCTGAAGCGGTTGTACAGCTCAGCGGCGATAACACCACACAGGATACCCACGAACTGGTTGCTGATCTTGGCAAACGCGGCAGGAACCTGCTCCACCGGGATGCTCTTGATCTGGGCCACAGCGCCCGGGCTCAGCAGGGTGGTAACGACCAGGAAGCCGACCAGACCTGCCAGAGCAGCAGAACCGTCTTTATCCTTGGACATACCGTAGGCGACACCGACTGCGAACAGTACGGACATGTTATCGATAATGGCTGCGCCCGCTTTAATCAGGAAGGCAGCCAGCGCACTGTCACCACCCCAACCATTCGGGTCAATCCAGTAGCCAACCCCCATCAGGATCGCTGCGGCAGGCAATACCGCTACCGGCACCATCAGGGCACGGCCGATCTTTTGCAAATAACCGAGAATGTTCACGGTTCCTCTCCTTAGTTAATGTTTTTCTAGAAATTAAGTGCTTATCACGTTTGACGCATAAGCCATCAAGGCTTGATTGGCAGTCTAGGGCTTTTATTTCGCTGCGCAAATTAATAAACCGATAATCGTGATCGTTATCACCCAAACAAGATAAAGGTGGTGGATAGATGTGGCTTAGTTCGCAATCTTTATTTACGCTATAAAACAACTTGAATCCGTCTTAGCCAATTGCCACCGCCAAACCGGTCGCAACCCGACACAGAGGTATCCCATATGCGCCTGATCCCGTTGAAATCTGCCAGCCAAGTAGGCCTGTGGTCTGCTCGTTACATCGTTGACCGCATCAACGCGTTCAAGCCGACCAGCGATCGCCCTTTCGTACTGGGCCTGCCCACCGGTGGCACCCCGCTCAACACCTACAAGCGCCTGATCGAGTTGCACAAAGCCGGTGAAGTGAGCTTCCAGAACGTGGTCACCTTCAACATGGACGAGTACGTCGGCCTGCCGGAAGATCACCCGGAGAGCTACCACAGCTTCATGCACAACAACTTCTTCAGCCACATCGACATTCGTCCCGAGAACATCAACATCCTCAACGGCAATGCCGAGGATCTGGTGGCCGAGTGCAAGCGCTACGAAGACAAGATCAAGTCCTACGGCAAGATCCACCTGTTCATGGGTGGCGTGGGTAACGACGGCCACATCGCATTCAACGAGCCGGCCTCTTCCCTCTCCTCCCGCACCCGGGTCAAGACCCTGACCGAAGACACCCGTATCGCCAACTCCCGCTTCTTCGGTGGCGACATGGAGCAGGTGCCCAAACTGGCCCTGACCGTGGGTGTCGGCACCCTGATGGATGCGGAAGAGATCATGATCCTGGTCACCGGTCACGGCAAGGCACTGGCCCTGCAGGCCGCCGTAGAAGGCAGCGTCAACCACATGTGGACCATCTCCACCCTGCAACTGCATCCGAAGGGAATGATGGTGTGCGACGAGCCCTCTACCATGGAGCTCAAGGTCAAGACCGTTCGCTACTTCCAGCAGCTGGAAGCCGCCAACATCGGCCGTCTGTAAGGAGTCGTCATGTACGCATTGACCAACTGCACCCTCTACACCGGCAGCTGCGTGCTGACCGGCTACGGGGTGCTTATCGAGGGCGACAAGATTGTCGCCATCTCTCACCAGGCCGAACTGCCTGCGGGCATCGAGCAGATTGACCTCAAAGGCGCCAACCTGACTGCCGGTTTTATCGACGTGCAGCTCAACGGCTGTGGCGGTGTGATGTTCAACACTGACATTACGGTCGAGACCCTGGCGACCATGCAGGCGGCCAACCTCAAATCCGGTACCACCAGCTTCCTGCCGACCCTGATCACCAGTCCGGATGCGGATATGAAGCAGGCCGTTGCGGTGACCCGTGACTACATGGCGGCACACCCCAACGAGGTGCTGGGCGTCCATCTGGAAGGGCCTTACACCAACCTCAAGCGCAAGGGGATCCACCCTGCCGCGCAAATTCGCCAGCCAGCGGACGAGATGCTCGACTTCTTCTGCGCCAACGCGGATGCCATCACCAAGATCACCCTTGCTCCGGAGCGCAACGAGCCGGCCCATATCCGCCGTCTGGTGGAAGCGGGCATTCTGGTCTCGGCCGGTCACACTGCCGCCAGTTACGATCAGGCCATGGCCGGGTTCGATAACGGTATTCGCTTTGCGACCCACCTCTACAACGCCATGACCCCTACTCTCAACGGTCGCGAGCCGGGCGTGGTGGGTGCCATCTATGATCGCAAGGATGTCTATGCGGGCATCATCGTCGATGGCCACCATGTGCACTGGGCCAACGTGCGTCTGGCTCACAAGGTGCTGGGGGAGCGACTGGTGCTGGTCACCGATGCCACCGCAGCAGCCGGAGCGCCGGAAGGCTTTGAGAAATTTGATTTTTGTGGCACCACCGTCTTTTTACGCGATGGTCAGTGTGTCGACGAGAATGGTACACTCGGCGGTTCCTCCCTCACCATGATTGAGGGGGTGGAAAATCTGGTCAAGCAGGTCGGATTACCGCTCGATGAAGCACTGAGAATGGCCAGCCTCTACCCCGCTCGCGCCATTGGATGGGACTCACGTCTCGGTAGTATCCAGGTCGGTAAAGTAGCCAACCTCACTGTCTTCGATCAGGACTTCACGGTCCGTGGGACCGTGGTTAACGGACACTACACACAACAGTGACATCATGACTGGCGGACAAATAGCAAACGTAGATCTTATCAAGCAGGTCAACAGTGCAGCCGTGTATCGGCTCATCGACCTGCAAGGCCCCATCTCCCGGGTCAAGATTGCCGAGTTGAGTCAGCTGGCCCCGGCCAGCGTGACCAAAATAACCCGGCAACTGATCGAGCATGGCCTGATCAAGGAGACCTCTCCGCAAGCCTCAACCGGCGGGCGGCGTGCCATCTCCCTGACCACCATCAAACATCGCTTTCAGTTTGTCTCTGCCAAGCTGGGCCGCGGCTACCTGCAACTGAGTCTCTATGACCTCGATGGCAAGGAGCTCGACCAGCACGTCATTCAGGTGACCGAGATCGACCAGCAACCCGTGGTCGACATGCTGCTGCGGGAGATTGGCGCCTTTATCGATGCCAACCGCGAACGCTGTCGCAACCTCATCAGCATCGCGCTGACCATGCCGGGTCTGGTCAACCCGGAATCCGGCATGGTCATCTACACCCCCAAGTACCAGATCCGCAATCTGGGACTGGCGAAGCTGCTTGAGAACCACTTCAACCTCCCCTGCTATGTGGGCAACGACACCCGCTCGCTGGCGCTGGCCGAACACTTCTTCGGCGAGTCCCGCGACTGCATGGACTCCATTCTGGTGAGCGTCCACCAGGGGACGGGCTCGGGGATCATCACCAAGGGTCAGGTGTTCCTCGGCCAGAACCGCAACGTCGGCGAGATCGGCCACATCCAGGTCGAGCCCCTCGGCAAGCGCTGCCACTGTGGCAACTTCGGCTGCCTCGAAACCATCGCCTCCAACGAAGCGATCATCGACAAGGTGAAGGAGCTCATCAGCCGCGGTCACCAGAGCGCGCTGCAAGAGAAGCACATCACCATTCAGGAGGTGTGCAAGGCGGCACTGGCAGGTGATGAGCTGGCCCGCAGCGTGATCGAGAACGTGGGTGAGCATCTGGGACGAGCGGTGGCTATTACGGTCAACCTGTTCAACCCGCAGAAGGTGCTGATCGCCGGTGAAATCACCGCCGCCGAAGAGATCCTCTTCCCGGCCATCCGTCGCTGCGTCGAGCATCAATCCCTGCCGAGCTTCCACCGTGGCCTGCCCATCGTGAAAGCCCGCTTCCAGAACCAGCCGACCTATGGCGGCTTTGCACTGGTCAAGCGCGCCCTGCTGGAGGGAGATCTGCTGCAGATCATCATGGAGCAGAAGTAAGGCACTGACCTTGCGAGATAACAAAACGGCAGCCAGTGGCTGCCGTTTTCTATTGTGTGCTTGCTGGCGGTTTAGCCCGCCCGACATGGCTTGAACAGATCCAGCCTGTTGTCGTAAACACTCGTCTGCACATCCATGATCCCCAGCATGGAGTGGAACAGGTTATCGTGGGAGAAACGCTGGCTGCTCGCCTCCGCCGCCAGGCAACCCATATCCAGCTGGCGATCGGCCTGTAACTGGGGCGAGAACCAGGTCAGCAGCGGCACCCGGGTCTGATCATCCGGCGCAAACTTGTATGGCGTGCCGTGCAGATAGAGCCCCATGGCCCCGAGGGATTCGCCGTGATCGGAGAGATAGACCAGTCCCACATCGTACTGGCTCTCCAGCGACTTGAGCTTGTCTATCAGCAGCCCCACCACCTTGTCGGTGTAACGGATGGTGTTGTCATAGGTATTGACCAGCTCTTCGTTGCTGCAGTTTTCAATGTCGCTGCGCGGGCAGTCCGGCATAAAGGCGCGCTCGCTGGCGGGATAACGGCGAAAATAGGTCGGGCCATGGCTGCCCATCAGGTGAAAAGCCACCAACTTGTTGCCCTTCATGCCTGCAATCTGCTGATCCAGCCCCTCCAGCAACACCTCGTCATAGCAGGACTCCCCCTGACAGAGCGCAGGAAAGGATTTGGGGAGGATCTCGATGGTCGGCACATTGCGGCACACCCCTTTGCAACCGCCATCGTTCTCTTTCCACAATACCGAGACTCCAGCATGTTGCAGCACATCGAGCAGGCCGTCACGGGAGCTGGCAAGCTGATCATCGTAACCGCGACGGGTGAGGTTGGAGAACATGCAGGGCGCCGAGACGGCGGTGGCCGTGCCGCAGGAGCGCACATCCCTGAACGACCCCCCCCCTGCTCTTTGGCCGTAAAGCTGTTGGTCGCCTTGCCATACCCGTTAAGGGAGTAGTTCTGGCTGCGCGCCGTCTCACCCACCACCAGGAACATCAAAGTCGGCTTGCTTCCCCGCGCCACCACCCTGGCATCTGTCCCCAGATGCTGGTAGGGGATCGGCGTGGCAAACAGCACATCCCGCCCATATTTGTAGAGGCCGTGCACATAGTTGGCGGGCACAATCTCTTTGGCCAGCGACTTGTTGTTGCGCCCGACCGAGGCGTAATCCTGATAGTAAAGTGACGCAACTCCCCCGATAAACAGCAGAGAGATAGCCAGTGCACCAGCCCGCCACGCCAACCCCTGATACCAGCGAGCCGGATAGCGGATCCGCAGCGACCAGAGCACCAGGACAGGCAGCAGCCCGGTCAGCAGAAACCAGAGCGCAACCGAGCCATTCAAATAGGCCCCCGCCTCACCACTGTTGGTCTCCACTATGTTCTGAATCATGCCAGCATCAAAGATGACGCCGTATTTGAGCATGGCGTAGCTGACGATGGAGCCAGTCAGAATGAGCACGGTAAAAAAGGGCTTGAGCACAAACCGGAACGTGAAGGGAATAAACACGGCATTGAGCGCCGCGATCAGCACCAGCGGGATCGAGATGGCAAATCCGGCTTTGACATGGGTCATGGGTGCTGAGCACCGTATAGAAATGCAAAAAGATTGGCCAGTTCAGTACCAGGGCGAAAAAGAGCACCAGCAACAGATTGGTCTGCAGTACACCGAGGGTTACACGCATAAACAACTCCTACATACCGGCCTGCAGCGCAGCGGGCCGGCCAAGCCAACAAAAACGACGGGGCCAGCGTAGGAAGTAAAACTTAAGCGCGAATTAAGAGGAGAAGCACGGCGCTCGTGCGCCCCATCACAGCACGGGGCGCTCCGTGGCCCCGAAATGGATTTTTAGTTGTCTATCCATCGGATTTTGCTAGCTTGTTGAGTAGGCATTCATGAAATGCAGGTTAACCGATGGCACTGATCCAAGCCTCGATAGAGCAATTGAGAGTAGGCCACTATATCCATCTCCCCACGGGATGGACTAACCACCCGTTTATGTTCAATACCTTCAAGATCAAGGATCAGCAGCAACTCGACATTCTCCGTCATCTTGATCTCACCCTGCTGATGGTCGACCCCGACAAGAGCGATCTGCCCATCGAGCCGCTGCTGCGCGGCGATATCCCGGATGCCGGGCCTGATCTTGATGAGCTGGAAGAGCTGATTGCCTCGGGCCCGCCCCCCTTTGACGAAAAGGCCTTTCGCCGCTCCATGCGCGCCGCTGACAAAGCCTTTGGCCAATCCATGAGCGAGCTGCGTGATGCACTCGGGGCACTCAACCTCAAACCGGATGAAGGGCTGGCCAATACCGCCCAGATTGTCCGCAATGCCGCCTTCACCCTCAGTCAGCATGAAGGGCCTCTCGGGCTCCACCTTATTCGCAGCCCCCACACCGATATCCTGCTGCAACACAGCCTCAATGTGGCTTTTATTGCCATGCTGATGGCCCGCGAACTCGGCATGAACCCCATCGAGATTGAGGAGACGGGACTTGCGGGACTTATCCACGACATCGGCGAGCTGAAAATCCCGAGCCAGATCACCCAAAAACGCGGGGATCTCAGCAAGGCCGAGCAGAACTTCCTCAATATGCATCCCCAGTACGGGCTGGAGATGCTGACCCAGCTCAACGCCTTTGAACCGAAAATCCGTCAGGTCGCCCATCTGCACCACGAGCGGCTCGACGGCAGCGGTTATCCGCTCGGGATCAAGGGCGGGGAGATCCCGCCGCTGGCCCGATTGATCGGGCTGGTCGACTTCTACGACGAGCTGCTCCATCCCCGCAACAGCGGTAACCCGGCCGCGCCGAGTCAGGCCATCAGCCAGCTCTACAAGTTATCCCAGAAGAAGTTCGACCAGAATCTGGTCAAGTTGCTGGTCAAGGTGCTGGGGGTCTATCCGCCGGGATCACTGGTGAAACTCTCGGACGAGAGCATTGCGCTGGTGCTCTCCACCGAGCCCACCATGCCCCTCAAACCGAAGATCCTGCCCTATATCAAGGCCCAGCGGCCGGAAGCCGTCGCCATGATCGATCTGCGGGAAGATGAACGCACCATCACTGCTTTTATCAAACAGGAAGAGCTCGATGAGGGACAACGGCAGTTCTTCAACCTGACCCGCCGCTTCTGCTACTACTTTGCATTCTGAGTTATCCCCAGAAGCTGGGGATAACTCATTGGACAAACCGGAATAATTGCTCAAACCCCCATCAGAAGGTTGCCGACTGACCATGTATAAAAAACGCCCAGCCAAGGGGCTGGGCGGAGCATGCCACCTCCGTGTGGCGTATCCAGCGGATACATTCATGCTCCATCCATCAATATCAACCCGCTGCCGCTTACACAAATATCAATTTAACATGCTGATTTAATATGGTTTTATCCACTTGTTCTGGCAAACTGACGGCCCGTTGCGCCCAGTTGGGCCAACAGAACAAGATCCTGATCACACTTATTCACGGGCTGGCTATTTTTTCAGCTGGCTTATGAGGAGCGTTTTTTATGCAGTTGGTCCTCTCCTTGCTGCAACAGATGAGCGTCAGCCTGGTGATCGCCTATCTCTTCTCGAAAAGCCCACTGCTGCGCCCGCTTGCCAACTATTCCGTGAGACTACCTCACAAGATACTGATATACATCATCTTTTCCAGCTTTTGTATCCTCGGCACCTATGTGGGCCTCGATATCGACGATGCCATCGCCAACACCCGGGCGGTCGGCGCCGTCTTGGGGGGATTATTGGGGGGGCCGCTGGTGGGCTTTCTGGTGGGGCTGACCGGCGGCCTGCACCGCTATACGCTGGGAGGATTTACCGATCTCGCCTGCGCCATCTCCACCACCTGCGAGGGGTTGCTCGGGGGCATAGTGCACTGGCGACTGATGCGCTCGGGACGAACGGATGCCCTGTTTGAACCGCGTATCGCCTTCTTTACCACCCTCTACGCCGAGATCATGCAGATGGTCATCATCCTGCTGGTGGCGGCCCCGTTCGACAAATCCCTGCTGCTGGTGCGCACCATCGCCACCCCGATGATTCTGGCCAACTCCTGCGGCGCGGCGCTCTTTATCAGCATGATCCGCGACCAGCAGCGGATGTATGAGAAGTTCTCCCGGGTCTTCTCCGCCAAGGCGCTCAATATCGCCAACCGCACAGTGGGGATCATGAGTCAGGGCTTTACCCCGGAGGCGAGCAACAAGATTGCCCGCATCATTCAGCAGGAGACCGGCGTGGGGGCGGTCGCCATCACGGACACCGAGCAGATCCTCGCCTTTATCGGCACCGGCGAAGACCACCATCTGCCGGGCACCCCCATTGCATCGGCTATCACCATGAAGGCTATCGCCCAGAACAAGGTGCTGTTTGCCGATGGCAACAGCCAGCCCTATCGCTGCAGCCTCTCCTCCGCATGCCAGCTGGGTTCGGTGCTGGTGATCCCGCTGCAGGGGGACAAAGGAGTGATCGGCACCATCAAGCTCTACGAGCCGAAGAAGCGGCTGTTTCTCAAGATCAACCACACCCTGGGGGAAGGGATTGCCAACCTGCTGTCACAGCAGTTGCTGGCCGGTCGGCTGGAGCAGCATCAGCGACTGCTGGTGCAGTCCGAACTCAAGCTGATCCAGGCCCAGATCAACCCCCACTTTCTATTCAACACCCTCAACACCATCAGTGCCATCACCCGGCGCGATCCGGACAAGGCGCGGGATCTGCTGCTGCATCTGTCGCTGTTCTTTCGCAAGAACCTCAAACGCCAGAGCGGCCTTGCGACCCTGCAGGAGGAGCAGGAGCACTGCCAATCCTATCTGGAGATCGAGCTTGCCCGCTTTGGCGATCGGCTGACGGTGATAAACGAGATCCCGCCCCAGCTGGCCACACTGCGACTGCCCAGCTTCACCCTGCAACCGCTGATCGAGAATGCCATCAAGCACGGCATCTCGACCCTGCTGGAGCAGGGGCGCATTCGCCTCTGGACCGATGAGCATCCCGCCAGCGTCACCATCCATGTGGAAGATAATGCAGGCACCTGGCAAGCGCACCCCGCTGGCGACGGCCTGGGCATGACCATTGTCGATCGGCGACTGAAAAGCGCCTTTGGCGAGCGCTATGGCGTGACTATCGCCTGCGAGCCTGAGCAGTGGACCCGGGTCTCGTTCACCATCCCCAAGGAGCTACCATGATCCGCACCCTTATAGTCGATGACGAACACTACGCCCGCGAAGAGCTGAGGCAGCAGCTGGCTTGCGATCCTGCCATCGAGATCGTGGGGGAAGCGGCCAACGCCATCGAGGCGCTGCCGCTTATTCAGCGCCTCAAGCCTGATGTGGTGTTCCTCGATATCCAGATGCCCAAGCTGAGCGGCATGGAGCTGGTCGCCATGCTCGACCCCCTGCCCCGGATCGTCTTTGTCACCGCCTTTGACGAATATGCCATTCAGGCCTTTGAAGAGAACGCCTTCGACTACCTGCTCAAGCCGGTGGAGCCTGCCCGGCTCGCCAAGACGCTGGCTCGCCTCAAGCAGGATATCTCCCCGCAGCCTATCGAGCGGCTGGCCCCGACTATCGAACATATTCCGGGCTATCTGCACAATCGGGTCAGGCTGCTGCCCATAGTGCAGGTGGAGTATGCCTTTTCCGATCTGGGCGGGGTCCATGTGGCCTGTCAGGGGGAGCTGTTCCACACCCAGCTCACCCTCAAATCGCTGGAAGAAAAAAGCCCGCTGCTGCGCTGCCACCGCCAGTATCTGGTCTCCCCCAACGCCATCTTCGAGATCCGGCTGCTGGATAACCAGCTGGCAGAGATTGTCACCCCGAGCGGCGCCCGGGTGCCGGTTAGTCGTCGCTATCTCAAGGAGCTCAAAGATCAGTTGGGACTGGACTGAGCCGCGGAGTGTGCGCCTGATCACAGCCGCCGACCGCTCGGCGCGCCAAAGCGCCGCTCGGGGAGTTTCACCTGCCAGTCAGGCGCAACCGTTTTAGACTCGCTCTGCACACTAAAAAATAACAATGCAGGAGCGTAGCAATGATCTGGTTCTTCCTCTGTGTCGGCTTACTTGTGGCCGGCTACTTCATATACGGCAAATTCATCGAACGGATATTTGGCCCGAAACCCGAGCTGAAAACCCCCGCCATCACCATGGCTGACGGGGTGGACTATGTCCCCATGTCGGACAAGAAAGTCTATCTGGTTCAACTGCTCAACATCGCAGGTGTCGGCCCCATCTTCGGCCCCATCCTGGGCGCCCTCTACGGCCCGGTCGCCATGCTGTGGATCGTCTTTGGCTGCATCTTCGCCGGTGCGGTACATGACTATTTCTCCGGCATGCTGTCGGTACGCGCCAAGGGTGCCTCGGTGCCAACCGTGGTGGGTGAGCATCTGGGCACCGCCGCCAAGCACTTCATGAACCTGTTTGCCGTGGTGCTGCTGATGCTGGTGGGCGTGGTATTTGTGCTGAGCCCGGCAGGGCTGCTCGCCAACCTCACCTCCACCGATCTGGTCTACTGGATCGTGGCAATCTTTGCCTACTACATCCTCGCGACCATAGTGCCCATCGACAAGATCATCGGTCGCTTCTACCCCATCTTCGGCGCCCTGCTGGTCTTCATGTCGGTCGGCCTCATCGTTGGCCTGATCGCCTCCGGCAAAGGCTTCTACAACACCGGGATGGACTTCTCCAACCTGCACCCGACCGAGCTGCCGCTCTGGCCGCTGCTCTTCATCACCATCGCCTGTGGCGCGGTATCAGGCTTCCACGCCACCCAGTCACCACTGATGGCGCGCTGCATGCAGAACGAAAAATCTGGCCGTTTCATCTTCTACGGTGCAATGATCGGTGAAGGGATCATCGCCCTGATCTGGTGCACCCTGGGTCTCTCCTTCTACGACAGCACCGAAGCACTCAACGCCACCATGGCCAACGGCGGCCCGGCAGCCGTGGTACACGAAGTCTCCACCAGCCTGCTCGGCACCGTGGGCGGCATTCTGGCCATCCTCGGCGTGGTGATCCTGCCCATCACCTCCGGTGACACCGCGTTTCGCAGCGCTCGCCTGATCGTGGCGGACTTCCTGAAGATGACCCAGAAGCCGTTGATGAAGCGTCTGCTGATCGCCATCCCCATGTTTATCCTTGGCTTCATCATCTCCAAGGCCGAGTTCGGGGTGATCTGGCGCTACTTCGGCTGGGCCAACCAGACCACCGCCGTCATCATGCTGTGGGCTGCGGCTGCCTACCTCATCAAAGAGGGCAAGCTGCACTGGATCTGTACCATTCCCGCCATGTTCATGACTGCTGTCGTGATCACCTATCTGGCCAACGCCCCCATCGGGTTCGGGCTGGAGATGGGGACCTCCACCATCATCGGCCTTACTGCAACGGCAGCCATTACCGTGGCCTTCCTGATGAAGTTCCGCCAGCCGCTGGTCAGCAGTACCAGCGAAGGGTAAAACAGCAAAAAATGCAGCGAAAGCAGCACAAAAAGGCGCCTGATGGCGCCTTTTTTAATGACAAAAACACTAATAAGACAACTATTGAACCGCTTCAGCTTCAATACAGCGAATAGCTTTAAGATTCCGGGCGAACTGACGATAAATGTGTGATTCTTAATTGCTTTAGCGCTTGTTGGAACCAATGATTAAGCTGTGCTTCATGCCAGTGGAGGTTATAAATGGCCCTTGATTATTTTGCTCTTGGCCTGCTCATCTTTGTCGGGCTGGTCATTTTTTATGGAGTCATCGTGATCCACGATATTCCTTACGAGATTGCCAAACATCGCAATCACCCTCATCAGGATGCCATTCACGTGGCAGGTTGGGTCAGCCTGTTTACCCTGCATGTGCTGTGGCCCTTCCTCTGGATCTGGGCCACCCTCTATCGCCCCGATCGCGGCTGGGGCTTTAGTCAGCGGCTGCAAAAAGATGAAGAGGAGCTGGCGACCCTCAAGCAGGAGTTGGCGGATCTGAAGAGCCGTATCAACACTATCGAACAGAGTGAGCAACAGGGATAAACTATGGACCTGCTACTGATCCTGACTTATACGGCACTGTGTGTGGCCGTATTCAAAATCTTCCGCATCCCGCTCAACAAGTGGACCGTCCCCACCGCAGCACTGGGTGGCGTGGTGCTCATCGGCACCCTGATCATGCTGATGAACTACAACCACCCCTACTCCGAGATGGCGCGTAACTACTACGTCTCCACCCCCATCGTACCGCTGGTCAAGGGCCGGGTAGTCGAGGTGCCGGTGCAGGCCAATCAGCCGGTGAAAAAAGGAGATGTGCTGTTTCGCATCGATGACGAGCCGTTTCGCTTGAAAGTGGAGAGTCTGACCGCACGGGTCGAATCCAACCGCGAGCACCTCAAGTCCATCGAGGCGCGACTGCGTTCCGCCAAGCTGGATCGGGATCGCGCCAAAGAGCTGATGCAACGCAATGTCGGCAAACAGCGGGATCTGGATGTCAGCCAGGCCAACGTAGACGATATCGTGGCCCAGATTGACCAGCAGAAAGCCACCCTGAACGATCTGCAAGCACAGCTGCTGGAAGCCAAGTATCAACTGGCCCAAACCGTAGTCTATGCCCCGAGTGATGGCCATGTGGTGCAACTGGCCCTGCGCCCCGGCATGATCGCCACTCCCTTCATGTACCGTCCGGTGATGACCTTCATCCACCAGAACGATACCGCCTATGTGGGCTGGTTCTGGCAGAACAGCATGCAACGTCTGGCCGTTGGCGACGAGGCGGAAGTTGTGATCGATGGCGTGCCCGGCAAGATCTTCAAAGGCAAGGTGACGGCAGTGATTCCGGCTATTGCCGCCGGTAACGTGCAGGCCAACCTGGGACTGCTGGATCAGACCACCGCAGTGCGTCCGGGCCGGCTGCCGGTAGTCATCTCCATCACAGACCCCGAGTGGGCCAAGTATCAGGTGATTGCAGGCTCCAGCGGTCAGGCCGCAGTCTACACCCACTACTTCCACCATGTATCTGTGATGCGGAAAATACTGCTACGTATGGCAAGCTGGATGAACTACATCTTCCCGTTCCATTGATCAGCACCATCCCTCCCAGCGGGCCGGCAGCATGTCGGCCCGCTGTTTTTGTGGCGGCAAGCACCCTATAATGGCGCCACCCTGCGCCGCACCATGCCCAAACGCCACGCCCTCATGTTCGTTCTCAGACCCTACCAGACCGACGCCGTCAACGCCGTTATCAGCCACTTTCGCAAACACCCGGATCCCGCCGTAGTGGTGCTGCCCACCGGGGCTGGCAAGAGTCTGGTGATCGCCGAACTGGCCCGCAAGGCACGCGGTCGGGTGCTGGTGCTGGCACACGTCAAGGAGCTGGTGGAGCAGAACCACGCCAAGTACGAGGCGTGGGGGCTCAAGGCCGATATCTTCGCTGCCGGGCTGGATCGCAAGGAGGCAAGCGCCCAGGTGGTGTTTGGCTCGGTGCAGTCGGTAGCGCGCAATCTGGCGGCCTTCGACGGGGCGTTTTCGCTGCTCATCATCGACGAGTGCCACCGGGTCTCGCTCGATGACGACAGCCAGTACCATCAGGTGATCGACCATCTCAAGGCCGCCAATCCGGCCCTCAAGATCCTCGGCCTCACCGCCACCCCCTATCGGCTCGGGCTGGGCTGGATCTACCGGCGCCACTACCACGGCATGGTCAAGAGCCACGGCGAGCGGCTGTTTGGCGACTGCGTGTTCGAGCTGCCCCTGCGTTTTATGGTGAAAAACGGCTACCTGACGCCGCCGCGCATGGTGGATGCCCCCATCGTTCACTATGACTTCAGCAAGCTGGTACCGCGGGAGAATGGCCTCTTCAGCGAGGCGGAGCTCAACGGCGAGCTCAAACGCCAGCAGCGGGTTACCCCTCATATCCTGAGTCAGGTGCTGGAGTATGCCGCCGACCGGCAAGGGGTGATGATCTTCGCAGCCACCGTCGAACACGCCCGAGAAATTGAGGGGCTGCTGCAGGCACAGTCCCAGAGTGCGGCCCTTATCACCGGCGAGACACCGGGGCCGGAGCGCGACGCCCTTATCAGCGCCTTCAAGGCGCGCGAGATCAAGTTTCTGGTCAACGTGGCGGTACTCACCACCGGCTTCGACGCCCCCCATGTCGATCTTATCGTGATGCTCAGGCCCACTGAGTCGGTCTCCCTCTACCAGCAGATCGTCGGGCGGGGCCTGCGTCTCTCGCCGGGCAAGAGCGATTGTCTGCTGCTCGACTATGCGGGCAACAACTTCAACCTGTTCGCCCCCGAAGTGGGGGAGCCTCGCCCCCACGCCGGTACCGAGCCGGTACAGGTGCCCTGCCCCGCCTGCGGTTTTGCCAACACCTTCTGGGGCAAGACCGACGAGGATGGCAAGGTGATCGAGCACTACGGCCGCCGCTGTCAGGGGCTGTTTGAAGATGACGAGGGTAACCGCGAGGAGTGTGACTACCGCTTTCGCGCCAAGATCTGCCCCGGCTGTGGTGCCGAAAATGACATCGCCGCCCGCCGCTGCCAGCGCTGCGATCAGCTGCTGGTGGATCCGGACGACAAGCTTAAAGAGGCGCTCAATCTCAAGGATTGCATGGTGATCCGCTGCGCGGGGCTGACCCTCACCGCTGGACGCGGCAAACAGGGGGAGCGGCTGGAGGTGACCTACCACGATGAGGATGGGTTGACCCTCAATGAGTACTTCGGATTTCACTCCGAGGGCGCGCGGCGCTTGTTTCAACAGCACTTTGTGCGTCATCATTGGCCCGCCCCGGGGCTGGAGCCCGAATTTGCCACCCTGGCGAGCGTGCTGGCCGCGCAAAGCCAGTTCCGTCATCCGGATTTTGTCATCGCCCGCAAATCGGGGCGCTTCTGGCAGATAAAAGAGAAGATTTTTGATTATGAGGGTCGCTATCGTACCGCCAACTCGATGGCATGATGGCGACCGGCATACATGGCATGAATTGCGTTACCCCGTCGATCCCGCATCGGCGGGTTGAATTATCAGGTTCGGCACCACTGCCGGGCCCTTCGTCACGTTAGAGGATGTTATGCAGCGGCTGTTGATTGGTTTTTGTGCTCTCTTTTCTTCTCTGGCGGCTCATGCCGCCCCGCTGACGCCCCCTCAGGGTGGCCAGTACGCCATCATGGTGCAGGGCAATAACGGCGTCGAGTTCGCCCGCCACGCGGATCAGATGATCGCCCCCGCCTCCACCATGAAGGTGCTCACCGCACTGGCGGCCCGCCTCGAGCTGGGTGCCGATTTCCGCTTCGCCACCGACATTCAGGCCCAATCCGGAGCCAAACAGGGTGACACCATCAACGGCGATATCTGGATCAACTTCGTCGGCGACCCCACTCTGTCACGGATGGATCTGCTGGCCCTGTTCAAGCAACTTGGCGTCAACCAGATCAAGGGCAACGTCTACGTCAACACCGGCGCCTACAACGGCTACGAGCGCGGCAACGGCTGGTCGTGGGGGGATCAGACCCTCTGCTTCGCCGCTCCCGTCTCCTCGGTCATCATCGACAAGAACTGCGCCTACGGCACCATCACTGCCACCCAGATTGGCAAACCGGCGGTGGGCAATGTAGCTACCGGCGTCCCCATCGGCATCGGTGCCGACAACGTGGAGGTGATGAGCTACGGCGACATGGCGCGCCAGTTCTGCGCGCTGGAAGTGGATATGGCCAAGGGCAACTTCTACGAGCTCAAGGGCTGCATCACCCCGAACAAGGAGCCGCAGGGTCTGCGTTTCGCCATTCACGATGTGGAAGCCTGGGGTTGGGACAACATCCGCTGGGCGATGAACCGGGCCGGTATCAAGCATGATGGCCTGCTGCGGGTCACCCACAAGGCCCCTGAAGGGGCTGAGACCCTCGGCACCCACTACTCGGTCTCCCTGCCGGTGATGCTCGCCAAGATGCTGAAGAAATCGGACAACCTCTATGCCGATACCTTCCTCAAAACCGTGGGCCGTCACTACTACAACAAGCCGGGCAGCTATCGCAGCGGCACCATGGCGGTGCGCGCCATCCTGACCAAGAACGGCATCGATCTGGGCAATGCCACCCTGGCTGACGGTTCCGGTCTCTCCGCTCACAATCTCATCAGCGCCCGTCAGATGATGTCGGTGCTGAACTTCATCCAGAAAAATGATGCCGAACTTGGCCTGATCAAGCTGCTGCCAAGCTCTCAGGTGGATGGCACCCTGGCGTGGCGCCGCAGTGTCACCGCCCCCATGATGAAGAACAAGGTCCACGCCAAGACGGGAACCATCACCGGCACCTCCAATCTGGTGGGCTTTATCGACACGGCAGGCGGCCAGCGCAAGGCGTTCGTGATGTTCCAGCGCGGCCTGTCCCAAGATCCGGCCACCCATGAGCGCTACCGTGCCAGCAAGGCGCCGTGGCCCTGGACTGTATTCGAGAAGGGGGTGCTGGAGAGCATCTATCAGCAGCAGCCGATCCAGATCGCCGATGAGAGCTGAGCCAATAGGCCCACTCGAATCACGGTATCGATAATTTCGGCTTCAAGTCGCCACGAGGCAGGGCTATGCTGTTGCCTGCCTCATATCAACGGCCATACATAAACGGCTTAAAAAACGGAGAGAAAATATGTTTGCAGTGATTTTTGGTCGCCCGGGTTGCCCCTACTGTGTCCGTGCCGTACAGATCGCCGAGCAGCTAACCGAACAGCGCGATGACTTCAAATTCCGCTACGTGGATATCCACGCCGAAGGCATCACCAAAGAAGATCTGGCCAAGAGCGCCGGCAAGCCGGTCAATACCGTGCCGCAGATCTTCCTGGACGAGCAGCACATCGGTGGCTGCACCGATTTCGAAGCCTACGCCAAAGCGAATCTGGGTCTCTACCAGTAATCCTTACGGGTCATCCCAAGCGGGTTGACCGTCAGAGCATATAAAAATCCGGCGCCATCAGGCGCCGGATTTTTTATGGGCAACACGCGCACATCATCCCCGATCAGGGGGTCACAGACTGGGCAGCAAAGCGCGCAATGATGGGGTTGTGATCCGAACTGTCGGTCGCCGGTGAACTCACCTCGACCAAGTCAAGATTGCGGTAGTAGAGGTGATCCAGCGGGCGGCCGAAGGCGGTGCGGCGCAGGTCAGGCACCGGCACGGCCTCTTGCAGGCCCAGCTCGTCCACCAATTTGCTTAACCAGAACTGGCGTTTGTCGCTCCAGGTATTGAAATCACCGGCCAGGATCACCGGCCCCTGATGGCGGCGCACCAAGGCTGTCAGATCGTTGAGCTGCTCGCGGAAGGTGGCCATCCCCAGCTCGAAATTGACTGCATGGATATTGATGACCATGACGCCATCAGGATCGCCCTGCAGCGGATAGAGGCTCACCAGCCCAGATTTGGGGATGCGCAGCAAGGGCTCGGGGGAGCGCACGCCACAGACGAACGCCTGCGGGGTCTTGGCCACCGTCATCACCCCGAACGACACGCCGCCCTGGGTGAAGGCTTGCAGCTGTTGCCACTGGAAATCACCGGCGCGCAGCCAGTCGAGCATATCGGGACGGGTGGCCGACTCTTGCAACAGCACCAGATCCTGCCCCTTGGCATAACTGTCCATCCCTTCACGCCAGTTCTTGCGCTGGCCCTTGTAGAGATTCCACACCGTCACCCCGAACTCACGGGGCAACGCCGTGGTCGCCAACGCTACCAGCGGCGGACGCTGGCAGTCGAGTCCCGGCACAATCCCTTGAGCTGTGACCAGATGGTTCTGATCTGGCACCTCAAAACAGCCTACCAACCCCAGGGTCAGCAGGGAGGTGCCAAGAATGCGATAACTATTTTTCATTGGCTAACAACCGCCCGCCTTTGCTTTTTGTTGCGACCATCACAAACGTCATCCACGCCGACTAAGCTGATAGTCCCTGTTCCACCCAACCAGAAGGACCTTGTCTCATGGCGAAAGAACTTCGGTACAACGTGACGTTTTATGATCAACAAGGAAATTGTCATCAAGTGGAGCTGGCCACCGTCTACCAGATAAGACGGGACCCTCAATGCGATCTCTGCCTGTTCGACACCCTGCAATATGTGGGCTCGGAAGAGATGCTGGAACGCATGATACGGCAAAAAACCGGGCTTGAGCAGGAAATATCCATCATCAATGCCCGGCTGATTTAATCAGGCACTCACCGGAACCGGGCGGGATTTGCCCTGTTCGTCGATGGCGACATAGGTGAAGATCCCCTCGGTCACACAGTAACGCTGGGCATCGTTTTCCCGCAGTACCGGCTTGACCCACACCTCCAGCTTGAGCTTCATGGAGCTGCGGCCGATCTTCATGCAGCGGCCGTAGCAGCAGACCACATCGCCCACCTTGACCGGACTGTGAAACGTCATGCCTTCGACGGATACGGTACAAATACGTCCTTTTGCCAGCTCCTTGGCCATAATGCCCCCACCTATATCCATCTGGGACATGATCCAGCCACCAAAGATGTCGCCATTGGGGTTGGTATCGGCTGGCATTGCCAGGGTTCTCAGCAACAACTCCCCATCGGGGTGACGTTTTGTATCTACCATCATTACCGCCTCTCTCTCATGGATGGCGGCATGATAGGGGGCGATCACCCCCTTGGCAAACCTCAATTGCCCGAGGCGGCGAGCTCGGCAAACCAGTGGGCCGGATCGGGCCAGCGATAGTTGAATCCCATCTGCTGGCAAATCAGCTGACCGTCGATGGGCTGAAATTCACCGGCAGGCTCGATAAAAACCGGCGCGGGCAGCCCCTGCTGGCGCGCCGCAAAGGGGTAGAACTGCTCGCGGCGCGGATGCACAGGCGCACTCAGGTTGAAGACATCCCCGTCCTTGCCCCGCTCCAGCAGCAAGATGCAAGCCGCCACCACATCGTCCAGATGGACCAGATTGACCGACTGGGCGCCGCCATCGAGAGTCTTGCCCGCGAGGAAACGGCCGGGATGGCGATCCGGGCCATAAAGGCCGGAGGGGCGCACTATCATCACCGCCTCGAAACCTGCTGCCAGCACCGCCTGCTCCGCCGCCAGCATCCGCTCGCCACGGGCATGACGGGGTTGGGGCTCTTCCCCCTCCTGCTGCCCTGCACCCCATACCGAGGTGGCACTGACAAACAGCACCCGCCGGGTGCCATTCGCTTTGGCCAACGCGCAGACCTTTGCCACCGCCTGCGGATAGTCATCGGTCTTGCTGGGCGGTACGCAGATAACCAGCGATTCGCAGGGGATGGGCCACTGTTCTTTTTGATCAGCTTGATCAGCGACGGGCATCTCGGCAGAGCCCATGTTGGCAGAGATGGTCAGCGGATAGGCGTTGATCCCCTCCCCCTGCAGACGTGCCGCCTTCTCGGCGCTGCTGACCGTCACCGCCACCTGCTTGCCAGCCGCCAGCAGAGCCCGCGCCAGCGGCAGCCCCAGCCACCCCGCCCCCAGAATGCCGATCGTCCCGGCGATATGTTGCTCTGTCATTGTCCCTTCTCCCGCTTGACGCTATATGCCCCGCAGCTTACCTGCCTTGGCATAAAAAGAAAGCTTGGCCAACTCTCCTACAGCCTACAGATAGACAAATGCCGCCAAGATGCAACATCTCGCACCAGCTCATTAGTTAAATCGAAAATAAACACATTTGATAAGGTTCACTTTTTAATATTTAAGAGAAACTGGTTATGTGACATAGTCATTTTAAATACTTCTATATTTTTAATTTCACATATTCCTCTGATTCTGGCCTCATCAATCGAGGATACTTTTGCACCTAAAATAACATGTTTTGGCTTTGGCATAACATAAGGCATTTCTTTTGGCAATGCCATATTGCCAAATACAAGCCTCCATTCTTTTTCATAAGCCCACTCTGTACTTTTCATAAGCGCAACTTGATTAATATAAAGTATATTGCTTATGCTTTTATTTTCACCAAAAACATTGCTAGCATCAAACATTTCATCAGAGTAAATGACAGGATAAATCGATCTAGTTCTTAAGTCTTCATTTCCTAATTCACGAAAATCATAACCAATACAAAAGCCCTTATGATAATCAGCATAATGTGACCACATAAGAATGGATTTTGGGTTTTCAGAAAAGCAACAAATTTTGAATGCCTGTTTGAACCCTTCTGAAGTTTCTCGAATAAGTGATTTTTCTCGGTCTTTCATTACACTACGTATAGCCTCCCCATACATACGACCTAAATCAGGTTCATCTGGGTAGCTAAGTTCAAGAAGTCTGACCATTGGATGACTGTTTTCTGAAATTGATTGAATTTGCTCTTCAGTGAACCGACTCAATAAACCATTCGCTTGAACCATTGATAAAACCAGATCCCTATCGTCAGGATCTAAATCTACATTGTAATGAAATGAGCAATCATAAGGGTCATTAAAGTTTTTCGGGTCTGACAACCATATTGTGTCATCCAATAAATTTTTTATAGAGTTATCATTTACCGAGCGATATTTATAAAGAATCTTAGGTATGTGTTCGTACTTAAGAGAAATAGCTTTTTTAATTTGCTCTACAGATGTTGCATTGGAAAACACCAACTTCTTATATTCTTCAAACCAATCCATACTCTCCCCTATGACCTAAATAGATAAAGAATCATGTTATTTGCAGCCTTATCAATCATCCCAGTACATTAATTCAAATTTTGTTTGCTTTCAATTATTAACAGTCATAATTGCCAGCCCTACTCTGGGATATATAGGTTTCCTGTTTTCTATTTAACCTAAAAAAGCGGGCCATTGGCCCGCTTGGTTATATTTCACTCACTCAATCCTCATACCGGCGGATGGAAATGGCTGGCCTCGCGGGTCGCCATCTCCTCATAGGTGGCCCACTTCTGCCACGCCACTTTTTGTGCCACCTGCATCAGCCGCTCGGCCTCCTCCGGATGGCTCTGGGCCAGCACCCGATAACGGGTCTCCTCCTGCCGGTATTCAGCAAGGGGAATGGAGGGGCGCAGGCTGTCGAGACTGAAGGGGTTCTGCCCCGATCTGCGCAATACCGGGTTGTAGCGCATCAGCGGCCAGTGACCGGAGGCCACGGCGCGTTTTTGCTGGGTCAGGCCAAACTCCATATCGATGCCGTGGGCGATACAGTGGCTGTAGGCGATGATCAGCGACGGGCCCGGATAGGCTTCGGCCTCACGCAAGGCCTGCAGCGCCTGCTGCGGGTTGGCACCAAAGGCGATGCGGGCAACATAGACGTTGCCATAGGAGATGGCCTGCAGCGCCACATCCTTCTTGGCCAGCGTCTTGCCTCCCGCCGCGAACTTGGCGACGGCGCCGAGCGGGGTCGATTTCGACATCTGACCGCCAGTGTTGGAGTAGACCTCGGTATCCATCACCAGCACGTTCACATCGCGGCCGGAGGCGAGCACATGATCGAGCCCCGATGAGCCGATGTCATAAGCCCAGCCATCGCCGCCGATGATCCAGACCGAGCGGCGAACCAGCTGATCGATGAGTGACAGTAGCTCGCGAGCCTTGCCGGATTTCACCTCCTCCAGCCGCTCCCGCACTTGCGCCACCCGGGTGCGCTGGGCACGGATCTCCGACTCCAGCCGCTGCGGGGCGCTAATCAGGGTATCGACCAGCTCTGCGCCCAGCTCTCCCTTCATCGCTTCAAGGGCCGCCACCGCCTGACCGTGATGTTGATCGGCGGTGAGACGAAAACCAAAGCCAAACTCGGCGTTGTCCTCAAACAGGGAGTTCGACCAGGCCGGCCCCTTCCCTTCGCCGTTCTTGGCCCACGGGGTAGTCGGCAGGTTGCCGCCGTAGATGGAGGAGCAACCGGTGGCGTTGGCCACCAACATGCGGTCGCCAAACAGCTGGGTCAGCAGCTTGAGATAGGGGGTCTCGCCACAACCGGCGCAGGCGCCGGAGAACTCGAACAGGGGTTCGAGGAACTGGGCACCGCGCACCGTGGAGAAGTCCACCCGCTCGCGGGCAGGCCAGGGCAGGCTTTCGAACCAGCGCAGCGCCTGTTTCTGACCAGCCAGATGGGGCGCCTTGTCCATCATGACGATGGCTCGCTCGCCTTCATGGCTCTCATCCGCTCCGGCCCGCACCGGACAAGCCTGCACGCACTGGCCGCAGCCGGTGCAATCTTCCGGATAGAGCTGCAAGGTGTAGCGGCTATCGGGGAAGCCCTTGGCGGTGACGGGCACCGACTGGGCAGCCTCGGGGGCGGTCGCCAGCCAGTCCTGATGGTAGAACTTGGCCCGCAGCGCCGCGTGGGGGCAGACAAAGACGCAGTTGCCGCACTGGATGCAGATATCGGAGTGCCAGATCGGGATCTCGCGGGCAATATCGCGCTTCTCGAAGCGGCTGGTGGCAGTGGGGTAAGTGCCATCCACCGGCAGCATGGAGACGGGGATCAGATCGCCGCGCCCTGCCAGCATCTCGCCGGTGACCCGCTGGACAAACTCGCTGCCGCCGGGAGCCAACGGTAGCGGATAGTCGCTGATCTGCTCCTCACCGGCCGGGATGGCCACCTGATGGAGATGAGCCAGAGTGTCATCCACCGCCGCGAAGTTGCGCTCGACCACTTCGGGCCCCTTGCGGGCATAGCTCTTCTCGATGCTCTCCTTGATCAGCGCAATCGCCTCATCCCGCGGCAAGATGCCAGCCAGCGCGAAGAAACAGGTCTGCATGATGGTGTTGATGCGATTGCCCATGCCGTTGCGCTCGGCCACCCGATCCCCGTCGATGCAATAGAGCTGGATGTTGAGGGCGCGGATACGAGCCCGCAGCCGCTCGGGCAGCTGGCCCCACACCTTGTCGGCCTCATAAGGAGCATTTAGCAGCAGGATTGCCCCTTCGGCGGCATGTTCCAGCAGATCGACCGACTCGACAAAGCCCCATTGGTGGCAACCGATAAAGCTCGCCTGTTCGATAAGCCAGGGGGCGTCGATCGCCTCGGGGCCAAAGCGCAGGTGGGAGACGGTGCGCGAGCCCGACTTCTTGGAGTCGTAGACGAAGTAGCCCTGGGCGTGGAACCCCTCCAGCTCGCCGATGATCTTGATGCTGTTCTTGTTGGCGCCCACCGTGCCGTCGGCACCGAGGCCGAAGAAGAGCGCCCGTACCCGACTGGCGGGCTCCAGATCGCCGATGGGGTGCCATGCCAGACTGAGGCCCGACACATCATCGACAATCCCCACGGTAAAGCGCGGGCGCGGCGCATCGGATGCCAGCTCCTCGAATACCGCCGCGCACATGGCGGGGGTGAACTCTTTGGAAGATAGGCCATAGCGACCGCCGCTGAGCCACGGCAGCCGCTTGATAAGGCCGCGCTGCAAACCGTCGATGAGGGCGCTCTGCACATCCAGCAGCAGCGGCTCGCCCCCTGCGCCCGGCTCCTTGGTGCGATCCAGCACCGCCATGCGCCGCACGCTCGCGGGTAGCGCATCGAGCAACGCCTGTACCGGGAAGGGGCGATAGAGGCGCACAACCAAGACCCCGGTCTTGCGATCCTGCTGGTTGAGCCAATCCACTGTGGTGCGGGCGGTGGCCGCCCCCGAGCCCATCAGCACGATGACATCGGTGGCATCCGGTGCACCGTGGTACTCCACCAGCCGGTAGTGGCGGCCGGTCAGCTCGCCGAGATTGTCCATGCACTGCTGCACCCGCGCCGGTACCGCTTCGTAGAAGGGGTTGACGCTCTCGCGGGACTGGAAATAGGTATCCGGGTTCTGGGCGGTGCCGCGCATCACTGGATGATCCGGGTTCAGCGCCCTCGCACGGTGGGCGCGTACCCAGTCGTTGTCAATAAGGGCGCGAATTTCATCCCGATGCAGGGCGGTGATCTTGTTCACCTCGTGGGAGGTACGGAACCCGTCGAAGAAGTGGATAAAGGGCACCCGGCACTGCAGGGTGACGCTGTGGGCAACCAAGGCCAAGTCCTGCGCCTCCTGCACCGAGCCGGAGGCGAGCATGGCAAAGCCGGTACTGCGCGCCGCCATCACATCCTGATGGTCGCCAAAAATCGACAGCCCCTGCGCCGCGAGCGATCTGGCCGCCACATGGAACACCGCCGAGGTCAGCTCACCTGCGATCTTGTACATGTTGGGCAGCATCAGCATCAGCCCCTGACTGGCGGTGAAGGTGGTGGCGAGCGCCCCCGCCTGCAGGGCGCCGTGTACCGTGCCGGCCGCCCCCCCTTCGCTTTGCATCTCCACTACGGTGGGGATGTTGCCCCACAGGTTGGTCTGCCCCTCCGCCGCCCAGGCATCGGCCAGTTCGGCCATGGTCGAGCTCGGGGTAATGGGGTAGATGGCACACACTTCGCTCAGCTGGTACGCCACCCGGGCCGCGGCTTCGTTGCCGTCGACCATGATCAGTTCATGTTTCATTGGGACTCCTCCGGTTGGCGCAGCTCAATGGCGTGACAGGGGCATTGGTCATGACAGGCACCGCAGCCGGTGCAGCGCTCGGCATCCACCTGATACCCCTTGCCCGGCCCCAGCTTGGCGATGGCCTGCTCGGGGCAGCTGCCATAGCAGCCGTCGCACTCGAAGCAGTTGCCGCAGGAGTAGCAGCGCGCCGCCTCGTAGCGAGCGGCTACCTCATCCAGCCCGCCGATGATCTCGCCAAAGTCATCCCGCGCCCACGCCGGTTTGACCGGCTGACTGCTGGCGGGCGCGTGGGTCTGGAACCAGAGCTGCAACTGCTCCGGCCCCACCAGAGGGTAGGAGAGCGGTTTGTGGTAGTGGCGACCGCGCAGCCAGGCATCCATATGGCGCGCCGCCTTCTTGCCATGGCCGGTGGCGATGGTGACGGTGCGCTCGGAGGGCACCATGTCGCCGCCCGCAAACAGACCCGGCACATCCGTCATCAGGTTGCCAGCCACCTGTACGACCCCCTCCTTGTTGACCCGCACGCCGGGAATGCTCTCCAGCACCGAGAGGTCGACCTCCTGACCGAGCGCCAAAATAAGGGAATCCGCTTCGAGGGTTTCAAACTTGCCGGTGGGCACCGGTTTGCCCTCGGCATCCAGCGCCATCACCTCCACCTCGATATTGGTGCTGTCGAGCTGGCGGATGCTGCGCAGCCAGTTGATCTTGATCCCCTCCTCCTCGGCCTCGTCGGCTTCAAAGGCGTGGGCCGGCATATGGTCCCGATCGCGGCGGTAGATGATCATCGCCTCCTCGACCCCGAGGCGACGGGCGGTACGGGCCGCGTCCATGGCGGTGTTGCCGCCGCCGTAGATGGCTACCCGCCGTCCCAATTTGGGCGGCGGCAAGCCTTTCTCTTCGGCCAGACTCGCCTGTTCAAGGAAACTCACCGCATCGAGGATCTTGCCCGCTTCCCGGGCCGGAATATCGACCCGCTTGGCCAGATGGGCGCCGATGGCCATAAAGACGGCATCAAAGCCCCCCTCGTCACGCTCGCGCAGCACATCCTCAACCTTGTGGTTAAGAGTCAGCGTCACCCCGGCCGCCACGATGCGGGCCACCTCCCGATCCAGTACATCGCGGGGCAGACGGTAAGCGGGAATACCGAAGCGCAACATGCCGCCAGCAAGCGGCCCCGCTTCGCGGATCTCCACCTGATGGCCGAGCCGGTTGAGGTGCCAGGCGCAGGAGAGACCGGAGGGGCCGGCACCGATCACCAGCACCTTCTTGCCGCTGGCGGGCGCGGGTGGCGCAGGCTGCCAACCACGGGCCAGCGCCTCGTCGCCGAGGAAACGCTCGATAGCGTGGATGGAGACGGATTCATCCACCTGACCGCGGTTGCAGGCGCTCTCGCAGGGGTGATAGCAGACCCGACCATGAATGGCGGGCAAGGGGTTCTCTTCGATCAGGGTCTGCCAGGCCGCCTCAAAACGGCCGGCCTGCGCCAAAGAGAGCCAGGCCTGGATATTTTCTCCGGCCGGGCAGGCGTGATTGCAGGGTGGCAGGGCCGGCCGCCAGACGGGTAGCCGGGTACGCACCGGGCCTGTTCCCGTTTTCAGGGAAAGATCCGGCAATGGGGTCATGTCCAGTTGTTTGCTCATACATTGCTTTCTTCTTTTTGTGTGACAGGCCCCACCCGATGGCGCTTGATACCGTTTAGCCGAGGCGGACGGTGGCCGGATGAGGAAGAAGCGAAAGCGTTAGAAACTGGGAACTGAGTCGATAATGGCCGCTTTTTTGTACTGATTAGCGAATCAGGATCAAAAAATGTTGCACTTTATGGTTCATAGAGACCAGAACGTGACTCAAGTAACATCTTCTCCAGCTGACCGCTGGCTTTCAGTTTGGCGAGCCCCCGGTTGAAGGTTTTGATCAGCTCGTCAGCGTTGGCACGCTTGCGGCTGATCAGCAGGTGACCTTCAACTTTCATCACGGGTTTTGAATGGGTTGCAAAGAGATCGACCGTGCTGGCCGGGTAGAACTGACGCAGGGAGTAGTAGCCGACATCGATGTTCTCCAGGGTCAGGTCGGCGCGGCCGGAGAGCAGCAGATCGAAGCTCTGGCGCAGCCGGGTGACGAACTGCACCTGCAGCGGCACCTGCGCGATGGCTGCAAAAAAATCTGCATTGTAGGTATAGCCACTGACCGCAGCCAGCTTGCGATCCGCCAGATCCTGATAGCTGCGCCATTCCAGCGGATCTGACTTGAGATAGAACCAGACGTAGGTTTCGCTCAGGATGGGATCGCTGTAGAGATGGGTTTTGCGCCGCTCGCTCGACTCATACCAGTGGAGTGTGCCATCCACCACCCCCTCCTCCGACAAGCGAAAGGCCCGCTTCCAGGGCAGAAACTGAAACTTGACGCTCACCCCTTCACTCTTGAACGCCTCGCTCACCACATGAGGGATAAGCCCCTGATATTTCAGCGTCTCGGAGCAGTAAGGGGGATACTCTCCCGTGGTCAGGGTCAGCTCCTGCGCCCAGAGCCCCTGGCAAAAAAGGCTCCCCGCCAGCAACCAGCTTATTTTCATCCCGATGCCCTCTTGTTCTGTTTTCCCAACTATAGACCGCCCCCTTGAAAGGATTGCCGGATCGCCGGGGAACCGTTATGTTCCCCTTTTTCCAGGCGATCGCGCCGCGTCACAAGGATATGAAGATGCCCAGGCTAGACAGCATTCACCTCTACCCCATCAAATCGACTGCAGGTATGCCGCTGGCTCGCGCCCGGGTGACCGAAGAGGGACTGGCAGGGGATCGCCGCTACATGGTGGTCAAACCGGACGGCACCTTTATTACCGCCCGCACCCATCCCCAACTGCAACAGGTCGTGGCCACCCCCATCGAAGGAGGCTTGCAACTGCGCTATCCGGGCTTTGAACCGCTCACCCTGCAAGAGGTCGACTTCAGCCGCGCCCCGCAAGCTACCGGAGTCTGGAGCGACCGTTTCACCGCCCTGCACACCGACCCCAAAGCCGATGGGTGGCTAAGCCGGGTGGCAGGGGAGACGGTGCAACTGCTCTGGCTGGGTGAAACCTCTGATCGCTTTCGCGAGAAGACCGGCACCCGGGTCAGCTTTGCCGACGGTTATCCGCTGCTGCTGATAAGTCAGGCCTCCCTTGAGGATCTCAATCTGCGCTCCGATGCGCTGCACCAGATGAGCCAGTTCCGCACCAATCTGGTGGCAAGCAATACCCAGCCCTTCGAGGAGGACAGCTGGGTGCGTATCCGCATCGGCGAAGTGGAATTTAAAGTGGTCAAGCCCTGCAGCCGCTGCATCATGACCACGGTGGAAGCGGGCACCGATCGCTTCAACGCCCTGAAAGAGCCGCTGGCCACCCTCACCCGCTACCGCTGTGGCGAAGATGGCGAGGTCTACTTCGGCCAGAATCTGGTGGCGCTGAACGAAGGGTGGATTGAGGCAGCCAGCGAGATCGAGGTACTGGAGCGCACCCGTCCGGTGGTCTATCCCGCCGCCGCCCCGAAGAAGCGGGAGCTGGTCTGCGTGGCCCGCGAACCGCTGGCGAGGGATCTGGAGACCTTCTGGTTCGAAGCAGCAGATGGCGAGCCCCTGCCCGACTACCTGCCGGGCCAGCATCTGCCCATCAGTCTCGATATCAAAAATGAGCGGATCCAGCGGCGCTATACCCTGAGCTCTACGCCGGATCACCCGGAGCGTTACAGCATCAGCGTCAAAAAGGTGGAGGGTGGCCGCATCTCCCACTGGCTGCACCAGCAGTTGCAGGTGGGCGACCGGCTGCTGGCCGCCAACCCCGCTGGTGAGTTTCACTTAGGGTCCGAGCGCAACCTCCTGTTGCTCTCCGCAGGCTCCGGCGTCACCCCCATGCTGGCGATGGCCCGCACCCTGGCCCTTCGCGGGGAGCTGGAAGAGGTTCACTTTATGCACCAGTGCCGCAGCGAAGCGGACATTCCCGTCGCCAGCGAACTGCACGCCATGGCGCAGCAGGGCATGACCCTCACCATTATCCTGAGCCAGCCGGACAATCACTGGCAGGGGCTGCAAGGGCGACTCAATGATGAGCATCTGCAACTGATCAAAGGGCTGGCCGGACGGGAGGTGTTTATCTGCGGCCCCCACGGCTTTATGGCCGATGCGGCGGCAAAAGTGGCAGCGCGCGGCGTACCTGCCGCACGCATCAGACAGGAGAGCTTTGGCGGCGCCATTCTCTCGGTGGCCCGCCCCCATCAGGCGGTGCAACTGCGTATCGGCGCCCAAGCCTTTACCGGCAACAATCAGGGCACTGTGCTGGATCAGGCCAACAAGCAAGGCGTAGAGCTGCCATGGAGCTGCCGCGCCGGCATCTGCGGCAGTTGCAAACAGACGCTGATCTCGGGCGAGGTGGATCACTCCGACGCCCCCGCCATCACCGCCGCCGAGCGGGCCGAGGGCAAGATCCTTGCCTGCTGCGCCGTGCCACTCACCGACCTTGAAATCCTATGAACGGGTGATCGAGCCGCATTAGTTCACGCCAATCCAGATGACCGGGGATTTGACCCCGGTCATCTTTTTCCGCACTTGTTCAGCTGATCCGCCCTTAATTTGTCCCCACCGCCTTCATCAGTGAGTTTCCCTTCCTATACTCTCAGAGCAAAAAGCCTTGCCAGCCATTGACTTGGCGATGCTCCATACGACACTCAGCCATAGGGAAAGGACGCCCATACCATGGAACAGAACAAGCCCGCCTTTCAGCTCAACCTGCTGCTATCCGTCATCACCCTGATCCTGCTGTCACTGGTGTTTTTCGCCTACAGCTGGGCGGGTAAACAACTGGAAGAGAGTTATCGACAACAATATGTCTCCTACCTGCTGGCCGACGAACTGCGCCAATCCTCCGATGATCTGACCCGACTCGGGCGCACCTACGTCATCACCAAGGATCCAGCCTACGAACAGCAGTACATGCGGATCCTGGCCATTCGCAACGGCGAGCAGCCGAGGCCGGATGGCTACAACCGTATCTACTGGGACTTTGTCGCCGCCAACGGCCAGAATCCCCGCCCCGACAGCAATGTTCGCCGTGGCCTGATCGACCTGATGAAGGATGCCGGTTTCACCGACGGTGAACTCGCCAAACTGAACGAGGCCAAAAACAACTCGGATGCGCTGGTCAACACCGAGGTCGCCGCCTTCAAACTGGTGCAGCAGACCGATGGCGATCCGGTTGCCAACCAGCAAAAAGCCATCGCCATGATGCATGACAAGGCCTATCACCAGAACAAGGGACGCATCATGTCCCCCATCGATGACTTCTACGTGATGATGGAGCAGCGCAACCAGGAGGCAGTCGAGAGCGCCATCGCCAATACCGACATGCTGCGCTATCTCTTTATCGCCCTCGGTCTGGTGTTGATGTTCTTCCTCTGGCGCACCTATCGCTCCCTGCTCGATCTGGTGGGCACCTCGGTCGAACAGCTCAAGACAGATCTCCATATGATGGCGGAAGGGGACTTCTCACGCCCCATCAAGGTGCCGCCAGGATCGAAAGAGAGCCTGATCGGTCTGCTCGGCGGTATGCAGACCACCCTCAAGGGGATCATCGCCAAGGTCTCCCACTCCACCGAGGAGTTGTCCCACTCTGCCGACAGCATCGCCCAAATTGCCGAGCAGACCGCCCAGTTTGCCACCGATCAGCAAACCAGCACCCAGACCATGGCCGCCGCCATCGAGGAGCTGGTGGTGAGCATCAGCCACCTCTCCGACAATGCCACCCATGCCGACGAGCTGAGCAAGGTCTCCGCCAATACCCTGGAGGAGGGTTCGGGGGTCATTAAAGAGACTCTCGGCAGCATCGAGAATATCTCCACCACTGTGGGGGATGCGGCCAGCACCATCTCCGAGCTCAACGGCCATACCCAGCAGATTTCGGAGATCATCGGGGTGATCCGCGGCATCGCCGATCAGACCAACCTGCTGGCGCTCAACGCGGCCATCGAGGCAGCGCGGGCCGGTGAACAGGGTCGCGGCTTTGCGGTGGTGGCCGACGAGGTGCGCAATCTGGCCAGCCGCTCGGCGGCTTCAACCCAACAGATCACCGGGATGATTAGCAAAATCCAGAGCGGGGCCGATGCCTCCATCCGCAGCATGGAGAACACGGTCAACAACGTCTCTCGCGGGGTCACGTTGGCCAACCAGACCGGCGAGGCGATCGCCAGCATCCAGAGCCACGCCTCCAACCTCACCGGCCTGATGGGGGAGATCAGCCACACCCTGCGCGAGCAGTCCACCGCCGCCAACGAGGTGGTCTCTACCGTCGGCAACATCACCTCCCTCTCCGAGCAATCGGGGGATGCCGCCCGTCACGTGTCCCAAGAGGCGGCCAAGCTCAAGCAGCTGTCACGGGTACTGCGTCAGGAGATGGGACACTTCAAGCTTTAAAGAACGCTGAAAAGCAAAACGGCTGCCCGAAGGCAGCCGTTTTTTATTCGGGGTGATCCCCCGTCATTCAGTATCTATCAACCACGCAGGGCGGCGATACGCTGCTCGATGGGCGGGTGGCTCATAAACAGCTCGCTCATGGAGCGCTTGCCGTTGATGCCAAAGGCCATCATGGAGCCTTCCAGCTGCGGCTCGGCACCGCGGGAGAGGCGCTCAAGGGCGGCAATCATCTTGTCACGACCGGCCAGCTTGGCGGCACCGGCATCGGCACGGAACTCACGCTGACGGCTGAACCACATGACGATGATAGAGGCCAGAATGCCGAACAGCATCTCCAGCACGAACACGGTGATCATGTAGGCAAAACCGCCGGTACTGCTGCTCTCTTCCTCGTTGTTGGAGCTGAAGAAATTGCTGATCACGCCAGCCACGATACGGGCGAAGAACATCACGAAGGTGTTCACTACACCCTGGATCAGGGTCAGGGTCACCATGTCGCCGTTGGCCACGTGGCTCACCTCGTGGGCCAGTACCGCTTCCGCCTCGTCACGGCTCATGCTGTAGAGCAGGCCGGAGGAGACCGCCACCAGCGAATCATCGCGGCGGGCACCGGTCGCAAAGGCGTTCATCTCGGGAGAGTCGTAGATCCCCACTTCCGGCATCTTGATACCCGCTTCGCGGGCCTGACGGGCAACTGTGCTCACCAGCCAGTGCTCGGTCTCGTTACGGGGTTGCTCGATGACCTGGACGCCATAGCTGCGCTTGGCCATCCACTTGGACATCAGCAAGGAGATAAAGGAACCCCCAAAACCGAACACGGCACAGAACACCAACAGCCCGGAAATGCTGGACTTGTTGATCCCCAGAACCGAGAACAGGATATTGAGTACCACCCCCAGCACCAGCATGACGGCCAGGTTGGTCACCAGGAATAGCATAATTCGCTTCATATTGACTCCTTGTGAAGATAAGGGACATGACCGGGGACCACTCAGAATCCCCACCTGATCATGTTAATGTCGACATTCTAGGGAGATTCGATGAATGTTCGCTGAATATGCCGTCAAAGTAGCGGCGAGATATCGAGACGCCCCTGCAAATCGGCTTCAAGTGGATTGTTTATAAACGGAATTTCGCCGAGGAAGGGAGCTGGCAGCAAGCCCCTCAGGGTGTCCAGATTTTCCTGATAATGGCTCATGGAACCATGGAGCCGATTAATTACCCACCCCGCCACCGGCAGCTGATCATTGCGAATGGCGGAAAAGGTGAGCAGCGCATGGTTGAGGCAACCCAGCTTGGCCCCCACCACCATGATCACCGCCATGTTCTCCTGCTTGACCCAGTCCGACAGCAGATGCTTGCGATCGAGCGGCAGATACCAGCCCCCTGCCCCTTCCACTACCGCCAGTTCAGCCCCTGCCTGTTCAATCTTGCGCAGCCCCTCGCTCACCCCCTGCATGGTGATGGGCTGGCGCGCCTCGCTGGCGGCGATGTGGGGCGCAATCGGCGGCTCATAGGCGAACGGATTGACCACCTCATAGGGCAGCGGCAGACTCGCCGCCTCCTGCAACAGAACGGCATCCAGGTTGCGCAGCCCGTCCGGAGTGCGAGCACATCCGGCCGAGACCGGCTTGTAACCCGCGCACTTGATTCCCTGTGCGCTGAATTCGCGCAGCAGGGTGCGCGCCACCAGCGTCTTGCCCACATCGGTATCGGTGCCGGTGATAAAGAATGATTTCATACGGTTCTCTCCTTGGCAGGGCCCGTTGACTACCCTGCACACAATGCGATTCCCGGCGCTCAGCGAGGCTTGCTGAGGCGGCCGAGGCACACTCGATAACTGGCGACCAACCTGCCATCGGGCTGGCGAAACGCCTCATACGCCTGAGCCAGCTGCTGCAATCTGGCGCGACCGCTCAGACCGGCCGGGGCGACGCGCCCCTGATTGTCATTGACCTGATTGGCCCCAATCCCCTTGAGATCGCGCAACAGCTGCGGCAATTCAAGATAGGCGAGATCCCAGGTGATACAACGCAGCTCGGGAGCAACTACCCCGGCGCTAGCCAGCGCCTGCTCCAATTGTGGCAGGCTGAGGAAGCGATTGACATGGGCGCGACCATCAAGCTGCTGCCAGGCGGCTCGCAACTGCCAGAGCGACTCATCGAGCAGGGTCGAGAAAAAGATCTGGCCGCCCGGTTTGACCACCCGCAGCAGCTCGCCGAAAGCTTGGGCCGGACGCTCGCACCACTGCAGCGCCAGACTGGAGAAAATCCAGTCGAACGCGTTATCGGCGAAAGGAAGCTGCTCCGCATCACCGCAGAGCAGGCGGGCGCTGCTGCCACGCAAGGCGGCCTGCGCCAGCATGCCGGGGGCGAGATCCAGCCCCACCAACTGATGACAACGATTCGCCAGTTGGGGCAAGAAAAAACCGGTGCCGCAGCCCAGATCCAGCCCGCTCACCGTCAGATCAGTGCCAACCGGCCTGCTCGGCATCCATTCAAGCAACGCCTGCCCCACCTCCTGCTGAAAGCGGGCATGGGCATCGTAGTGACGGGCGGCGGCGCCAAAACGGCGAGCAAGCTGCGCCTTGTCGACCGTTTGAAAACGCTCAGCCATGGTGAACCTCCCCAAGCGTTGTAACTGCAGGGCAGACACCCAAGGCATCGAGCAGGCGATCCACATCCTGCTCGCAGTGAGCCGCGCTCAGGGTAATGCGCAGCCGGGCCGTACCGACTGGCACAGTGGGCGGGCGGATGGCGCTCACCCAGACGCCGCGCTCCCGCAGCCGCTCGGCCAGTTGCAGGGCAACACAGCTCTCCCCCACCAGCAGCGGCTGGATCGGGGTATCACTCTCGCCAAGCTGCCAACCCTGATCCTTTGCCCCTTGCCGGAAGCGGGCGATCAGCTGGCCAAGATGGGCGCGGGCATCCTCGGCGGCACGCACCAGCTCGATGCTCTTGCTGACCGCGCAAGCCTGGGCGGCGGGCATATGGGTGCTGTAGACATAGTGGCGGGCAAAGTTGACCAGATACTCCACCAGCTCGCGGCTGCCGCCGACAAAGGCACCGGCGACGCCAAGCGCCTTGCCAAAAGTGCCCATCTGGATGTGTACGCTGGCAGGAGGAACCCCCTGCGCCGCCAGGGTGCCGCGCCCCTCGGATCCCAGCACACCAAGACCGTGGGCATCGTCGATCATCAGCCAGTTGCCGCTCCGGGCGGCGAGGGTTGCGAGCTCGCGCCAGGGGCCCTGATCCCCGTCCATGCTGAACACCCCTTCCGAAACAATCAGTCCGCGATTGGGCTCAAGCTGCCGTTCAAGGGCCGCCATATCGTTGTGGGCAAAACGCTTCATCTTGCAAGGGAGCTGGCTACCCATCTCCTGCAAAGAGGCGTGGTTGAGTTTGTCCTGCCACAGCAGGTGTTCCTTGCCAAGCAGCGCTTTGAGCACCGCCTGATTGGCGGAAAAACCGCAATTGAACAGCAACACCGCCTCCACCCCGAGCCACTCGGCCAGGATCTCCTCAAGCTGTTGGTGGGCACGGCTGTAACCGGTCACCAGCGGCGAGGCGCCGGAGCCCGTACCATAACGCTCAATCCCCGCGTTGAAGGCGGTCTTGATGGCGGGATGATCTGCCAGCCCCAGATAGTCGTTGGCGGAAAAATTGAGGTATTCGCGCCCTGCAACCCTGAGCCGCCCGCCACTCGCCCCGTCGGTCGCGATGCGGCGACGCAGCAGACCCACCTGCTCGCGCTCGGCCAGCGCCGCGCCCAACCCAAAGGGGCCCGTTACTGCAGGGCCGTTCATGACCGAGCGGCCCCTGCACGGGGGCGGGTGGCGTCATAAAACATTTCGGCAGGTTCGCTCTGGCGGCTCACCTCGGCCAGCAGCTCCTCTTCTTGAACCTGATCCGGCTTCTGGGCCCGCTGAGCGGGGCGAATACCGAGTCGCTTGAACAGCTGCATATCGCTGTTCTCGTCCGGGTTGGGAGTGGTCAGCAACTTGCAGCCATAGAAAATGGAGTTGGCCCCGGCCATAAAGCACATGGCCTGCATCTGCTCATTCATCTTCTCCCGCCCGGCGGAGAGGCGCACATGGGAGGCGGGCATCATGATCCGCGCCACGGCGATGGTGCGGATAAATTCGAATGGATCGAGGTTCTCCTCGTTCTCCAGCGGCGTTCCCTTCACCTTGACCAACATGTTGATGGGCACGCTTTCGGGGTGGCGCGGCAGATTGGCGAGCGCCATCAAGAGGCCCGCCCGATCTTTCGCCTGCTCGCCCATGCCGACGATGCCGCCAGAGCAGACCTTCATGCCGGCACTGCGCACATGCTCCAGGGTATCGAGCCGATCCTGATAGGTGCGGGTGGAGATGATCTCGCCGTAGAACTCCGGCGAGGTGTCGAGGTTGTGGTTGTAGTAATCGAGCCCCGCAGCGCCAAGACGCGCCGCCTGATCGGCGGTGAGCATCCCCAGGGTCATGCAGGTCTCCATACCGAGTCCGCGCACCTCCTCAATCATCCGGATGATGTAGGGCATGTCCTTCTCTTTGGGATTGCGCCAGGCGGCCCCCATGCAAAAGCGTGACGAGCCGTTGGCCTTCGCTTCGCGGGCCCGCTCCAGCACCTTTTCCACCTCCATCAGCCGCTCGGCCTCAAGACCGGTGTGGTAACGGGCGCTCTGGGGGCAGTATTTGCAATCTTCCGGGCAGGCGCCGGTCTTGATGGAGAGCAAAGTACTCACCTGCACTTCATTCGGGTCAAAGTGGGCGCGGTGGACGGTCTGGGCCTGAAACAGCAGATCGTTGAACGGCAGGGCAAACAGGGCCTGAACCTCGGCGAGTGTCCAGTCGTGACGAAGGGCGTGACCGCCCGCGGTGAGAGCATTCATACATGGCTTCCGGTTGTTATTAGTGGGATCCTGCGCCCGCCATCTTGGGATGGACGGCCACAAAACCCGTCGCCAGGCCCGCGCGCTCAGGATGATGCGCAGTGCCAAGTGGCTGAAATTGTTGGCTAGTGTAGAGAGCACGCGTAGACTGTCAACACCGACCAGATCAAATCAATTGACAACAGAACAACAAATGACCAACCAAGAATTCGACCTGCACCACATCTGGCACCCCTATACCTCCCTCACTCACCCCCTGCCCTGCTATGAAGTAACCAGCGCCAAAGGGGTGACCCTCACCCTCAGCGATGGCCGCGAACTGGTGGATGGCATGAGCTCATGGTGGGCTTGCGTGCACGGCTATCAGGTGCCGGAGTTGGACGCCGCCGCCACCGCCCAGCTCGGCAAGATGTCCCACGTGATGTTTGGCGGCCTCACCCACGCCCCGGCGGTTGAGCTCTGCCGCAAGCTGGTGGAGATCACTCCGAAGGGGCTTGATCGGGTATTTCTGGCCGATTCCGGCTCGGTGGCAGTGGAAGTGGCGCTCAAGATGGCGCAGCAGTACTGGCACGCCAAGAGAACGCCCAGAGCCAAGTTTGTCGCCCTGCGCAGCGGCTATCACGGCGACACCTTTGGCGCCATGAGCGTCTGCGATCCCGATGGCGGCATGCACGAGCTCTACAAGGGGTTTCTGCCGGAACACTATTTTGTCGATGCGCCGAGCTGTCGCTTCCACGCCGAGTGGGACGAGCAGTGCGTGGTGGAGCTGGCGACGCTCATGGCGGATCATCACGAGGAGATCGCCGCCATCGTGCTTGAGCCCATAGTGCAGGGCGCTGGCGGCATGCGCTTCTACCACCCCCGCTATCTGCAGTGGGTGCGCGCCCTGTGCGACGAATTCGGCGTGCTGCTGATTGCTGACGAGATTGCCACCGGCTTTGGCCGCACCGGCCAGCTGTTTGCCTGCGACTGGGCGGGGATCAGCCCCGACATCATGTGTCTGGGCAAGGCGCTTACCGGCGGCTACCTCACCCTCTCGGCGACCCTGACCACCGAGCATGTCGCCCGCACCATCTGTGACGGCAAGGCGGGCGTCTTTATGCACGGCCCCACTTTTATGGGCAACCCGCTCGCCTGCGCGGTGGCCAACGCCTCCATCGAGTTGCTGCTGGCCTCACCTTGGCAGGAGCGGGTGCGCACCATCGAGCATCAGCTGCGAACAGAACTGGTAGAGCTGACCCTGCACCCGGCGGTCGCGGATGTGCGGGTGCTCGGCGCCATCGGGGTGGTGGAGATGAAAGAGCGGGTGGATGTAGCGCGCATCCAGCGCAAATTTGTCGAACTGGGCGCCTGGATCCGCCCCTTTGGCAAGCTGGTCTACCTGATGCCCCCGTTCGTCATCCCCCCTGAAGAGTTGCGGGTATTGACCGGCGCCATCAGTCAGGCCATTACCGAAGGCGAGTTTTAAGGCATGCAGCGGGCGGCCATCGCAGCCGCCCGTTTGACTACCGGCATTTGATATATAAAAAGGGCAACTTTATCCACTTCAGTGCAGTTTCACTTGCCGTAATGTGAGCAAAACACCAGACCTGAGGCCCCAAGAGGGGTAAACTGCTGCGGTTTTACCATCAAGAAAGACTGCTCATGCGCCTCTCCATTGCTGCCAAAATCAACTTTTTCCTGCTCTTCATCTTCTCCATGGTACTGGTCTTCTCCGCAGCCTATCAGGCGGTGCGCGAGCGCGATCTCATCCTGACCCTCATCAAGGAGCAGAGCCGCGAGCAGACCGAAGCCTATTTCGACGGCCTCAACATGCTGATGCTGACCGGCAAGATGGATGCCCGCGATACCCTGCGCGGCAAATTTCTCGACCATGCCCATGTGGAGGATGCCCGCATCGTCCGTGGCGACGCGGTGAGCAAACAGTTCGGGCCGGGACGAGAGACAGAGCAGGTAAAAGATGAGTTTGATGAGCTGGCTCTGGCGGGCAAAGGGAGTCTGGAGGTGGTGCACAACGGCATGCACAGCCGTCTGGTGGTCACCCGACCGCTGCTGGCCAAGAAGGATTTTCGCGGCACCGACTGCACCAGCTGTCATCTGGTGCCGGAGAACACTGTGCTTGGTGCGGTGCGCTTTGACTACTCCCTCGATTCGCTGTTTACCCGGGTCGAGCAGAATATTCTCACCTCGGCGCTCATTCTCACCGGCATCTTCGGGATGGGACTGCTGCTGACCCTCTGGGTCATCCGCACCTGGATCGTGCGCCCCCTCAACCAGCTCACCCGCTCCATGGAAGAGGCCACCGACTTGCACGACTTCGGCCACCGGCTGGAGGGGGATGACGGCGACGAGATTGGCCGGGTGGCGGTGGCCTACAACCAGATGCTCGACAGTGTGGAGCGCCAACTCGGCAAGCGCACCAAGGCCAGCAGGCAGGAGCCGGATCAGCCCCACTGAGGCGGGCGCTTAACCGACGTAGTAGAAAAGCAGACTGGCGATCAGCACCAATAGCAGGATGGCCAGATTGACATGCCGGGAGTCATCCTGACGGCGGCTGCGGCTGCGCTCCAGCAGCAACACCGCCAGCGTCAGGGCGCAGCAGCTCCAGAGCCCGTAGACCAGCCAAGGGGTAAGGGCCGGGTCCCAATAATCGCGCACCTCGATCCCGCCATAGACCAGAAAACCGTAGGCAATTTCGGGCCGGGCATAGTGGTAAAGGGAGAGCAGCACGATAAAGCCGCCCCAGCAGAGCATCACCAGCCCCTGTAACACCCGTGTCAGCCAATCTGGCCCATGCCGCCGATCTTTCACCCACCTCTCCTGCGCCCGTGACACTCTTGTTGAGTGAACCATGCCGAAAACCCCACCAGAGTCCGACATTTTTGCTTGTTTATCAAACCCGCGCGGGTAAGATTGACGGCTTAGTCTGCCATGGTGGGCCATCTGTGCCCGGGCCAGACTCCCTAGTGTTGCAAATAGCGCTGCAAGAACAAGCTGGAGACAATATTTCGATGACGCACGCATCCGTAGTAGATGTGCTGGCCGGTAAGTATCCGGTCGGCACCACCCAAACTGTCAAAGGGTGGATCCGGACTCGCCGTGATTCCAAGGCGGGGATCTCATTTTTGGCCATTTCCGATGGCTCCTGTTTCCATCCGGTACAGGCAGTTGTCCCCAATACCCTGGCCAATTACGAGAATGAAGTGCTGCGTCTGACCACTGCCTGCTCCGTGGAAGTGACCGGCGTGGTTGCCGCCTCTCAGGGCAGCGGCCAGGCTTTCGAACTGCAGGCGACCGAGGTGAAGGTAGTCGGCTGGGTCGAAGATCCGGACACCTACCCGATGGCCGCCAAGCGCCACAGCATCGAATACCTGCGTGAACAGGCTCACCTGCGCCCGCGTACCAACATCGTTGGCGCCGTGACCCGCGTTCGTCACTGCCTGGCGCAAGCCATCCACCGCTTCTTCCACGAAGAGGGTTTCCTCTGGGTTGCGACCCCGCTCATCACCGCCTCTGACACCGAAGGTGCCGGCGAGATGTTCCGCGTCTCCACTCTGGACATGGAAAACCTGCCGCGCACCGACGCTGGCAAGGTGGACTACAACGAAGATTTCTTTGGCAAAGAGGCTTTCCTGACCGTATCCGGCCAGCTGAACGCCGAAACCTATGCCTGTGCGCTGTCCAAGGTCTACACCTTCGGCCCGACCTTCCGCGCCGAAAACTCCAACACCAGCCGTCACCTGGCCGAGTTCTGGATGGTTGAGCCGGAAGTGGCCTTCAACGATCTGGAAGATAACGCCGCACTGGCCGAAGCCATGCTGAAGTACGTCTTCAATGCCGTACTGACCGAGCGTCGCGACGACTTGGAGTTCTTCGCCCAGCACGTCGACAAGGATGCCATCGACCGTCTGGAGCGTTTCGTCTCCTCCGACTTCGCCCAGATCGACTACACCGACGCCATCGAAGTGCTGAAAAATTGCGGCAAGAAGTTCGAGTTCCCGGTCTCCTGGGGCATCGATCTCTCCTCCGAGCACGAGCGCTATCTGGCTGAGGAGCACTTCAAGTCTCCGGTGGTGGTGAAGAACTACCCGAAAGATATCAAGGCCTTCTACATGCGCCTCAACGACGACGGCAAGACAGTTGCCGCGATGGACGTACTGGCACCGGGCATCGGCGAGATCATCGGTGGTTCCCAGCGTGAAGAGCGTCTGGACGTGCTGGATGCCCGTCTGGCCGAGATGGGCCTGAACAAGGAAGATTACTGGTGGTATCGCGACCTGCGTCGCTTCGGTACCGTGCCGCACTCCGGCTTCGGTCTGGGCTTCGAGCGTCTGGTTGTATACGTGACAGGCATGGGCAACGTCCGCGACGTGATCCCGTTCCCGCGTACTCCGCGTACCGCCGAGTTCTGATCAGCGGCATCTTGTCACTGCATTGCAAAAGCCGACCTGTGGGTCGGCTTTTTTATTGTCACCGTTATGGGTGATACTCAGGATCAACCGGCACAAGGAACTCGTCGCCTATGGGATATCGCCTGCTGCTCTCGCTATTGCTGTCCTGCATACCTGTTCAACTGTGGGCCGAGCCCGTTCGTCTGACCACCCTGGAGTGGCCCCCCTACACCAGCCAGAGCCTGCCCGATGGCGGCCTCACCGGTCATATCGTCAAACGCGCCTTTGCCGAAGCGGGACTGGAGGTGACGTTCGACTTCTATCCCTGGCAGCGGGCGGTACGGCTGGCGGCCGACCCGACCCAGCCTTATAGCGGCTATTTTCCCGAGTACCTCTCCGACACCCTGCCCACCCTGTGGCGCAGCTCCCCCAGCGTGGGCGACAGTGTGCTGGGTATGGCGCAGCGCTCAGGCCCCCCTATTCCCTGGCAGCAGCTCACGGATCTCGCCACCTACCGGATCGGCGTGGTGGAGGGGTACGTCAACACCCAGGAATTCGATGCTCTGATGGCCAGCAAGCGCCTCAACACTGCCGCCGTCGATTCCGACCTGCTCAACCTGCGCAAATTACAGCGCGACCGGCTCGATCTAGCGGTGATCGATAGGGATGTCTTTCACTGGCTCATCAACCATGATCGCAAGCTGAGCAGCGCCGGATTGCAATTTCACCCGAAGATCCTCGAACACAAGAGCCTGCACATCATGTTTCGCCCCGATCAGCAGGCGTTGCAGCAACGGGTGGCACAGGCCATTGCCAGACTCGATATTGCCAAGCTGAGCGAGGATTATCAGCGCCGCTATCTGCAGCAAGCACCTGCGGCCAAGTGAGCCAACCCGCCGAAGTCAGCCCTTGTTGGCAAAAATAGCCTGAGCGCTGGCTTTTTCACCCTCTTCTGCCGCAATCGAGCCCTTTTTATGTCCCTCCCCTGCAGCTCTGTTGCCGCTCTGTGCTGCCACCATGACCACCCGATGGCTTGGCCCCGAGTGATACCACTTGGTGACAAAAATGATGTTTTTGTTAGTACGTGGTTTTTAAGTGGTTTAATCAAAAATTCATCGAGTTATTGAAGTAACTCAATTTTTTCACTTTTTCAGGGGAGCAGAATAGCAACTAACCCTTTTGGGCTAAATAAAACAGACAATGACAATTCATGGTTCAGGCTACCCGCGGCAATATGGGTTGAATCACACGAGGTAACGGAATGATCTTGATGGAATTTTTAGTGGTACTCGGCTGCTTGCTGCTGGGTACCCGCTTTGGGGGCATGGGACTCGGTCTCATCAGTGGTATCGGTCTCTTCCTGCTGACCTTCGTCTTCGGCCTGGTGCCAGGCGAACCGCCGGTGCAGGTGATGCTGACCATTCTGGCGGTGATCGGCTGTGCCGCCACCCTGCAGACTGCCGGTGGCCTCAACCTGATGATGCAAGTGGCCGAGCGTCTGCTGCGCCGTCACCCGCAATACATCACTATCCTGGCGCCGCTCACCACCTGGACCCTCACCTTCCTGTGCGGTACCGGCCACGTGGTCTACACCATGTTCCCCATCATCGCTGACATCGCGCTGCAGAAGAACATCCGTCCCGAGCGCCCGATGGCCGTGGCCTCCGTTGCCTCCCAGATGGCCATCTGCGCCTCCCCGGTCTCCGTTGCCGTGGTCTCCATGGTTTCCATTCTGGCGGCCGGTCACGGTATCGGTCAGGCTTACGGCCTGCTCGACATCCTGACGATCGCCATCCCCTCCTCCCTGACCGGTGTCATCGTGGCGGCCCTGTGGAGCCTGCGTCGCGGCAAGGATCTGGACAAGGACGAAGAGTTCCAGGCCAAGATCAAAGACCCGGAGCAGCGTGCCTTCATCTACGGTGGTGGCGAGACCCTGCTTAACACCAAGTTCCCGAAAGAGGCCTACTGGTCTACCTGGATCTTCTTCGCCGCCATCGCTGCCGTGGTATTGCTCGGTGCCAACGAAGGTCTGCGTCCGGTGTTCACCATCAAGGACAAAACTGGCCCGCTCTCCATGAACCTGGTGATCCAGATGATGATGCTGATCGCCGGTGCCATCATACTGATGCGCTGCAAGGTCAAGCCGGGCGAGATCGCCAACGGTGCAGTCTTCAAGGCAGGCATGGTCGCCATCTTCTCCGTATTCGGGGTGGCATGGATGAGCGAGACCTTCTTCCAGGCTCACATGCCGCTGCTCAAAGAGACTCTGGCCCATGTGGTACAGGCCCAGCCCTGGACCTACGCCCTGGTGCTGTTCCTCATCTCCAAGCTGGTAAACAGCCAGGCCGCCGCCCTCACCGCCATCGCCCCCATGGGTCTGGCGCTGGGTGTGGAGCCGAAGCTGCTGATCGCCTTCCTGCCGGCGAGCTACGGCTACTTCGTGCTGCCGACCTACCCGAGCGATCTGGCCTGTATCGGTTTCGACCGCTCCGGCACCACCCGCATCGGCAAGTTCATCATCAACCACAGCTTCATCATTCCGGGGCTGATCGGGGTGGTGACCTCCTGCTCGCTGGGCTTTATCCTCACCAGCATCCTGCTCTAATCGCAGCGGCGTTTACCACGCTATTGCAATACAGGCCCCCGCTTCGGGGGCCTGCTTTTTTCCCCGCTCAGTTACCTCAACCACTTCCCCGCCGCCATTTCCGGACACTATGCCTTTACCTCTGCCCCCGCCGCTGGGTAGCATGCCCCCTCCTCGTTCACCACCGGAATCTCATCCATGTCTCGCGTCATCCTGCTCTGGAGCGGTGGCAAAGATGCCATGCTGGCCCTCTGTCATGCCCGCCAAGCGGGCCATCAGGTGGTGGCACTGGCCACCTTTGCCCCGCCAGAGCCCCGATTTCTCGCTCACCCCTTGCCGCTGGTGCGCCGTCAGGCGGAAGCCCTCGGGCTGCCCCATCTGCTGGTCACCATAGAAGCGCCGTTAGAGCAGAGCTATAAGACGGCGCTGAGCAGCTTGCAGCAGGAGTGGAACCTCGACGGGGTGGTGACCGGCGATATCGACAGCGTGGGCGGCGCGCCAAACTGGATCCGCGAACGCTGCCAGCCGCTGGGTCTCACCGTCCATACCCCGCTCTGGCAGCAATCTCGTCAAGCCTTGCTGGCGGATATGCTGGCCCGCGGCATCGTCGCCCACCTCTCCTGCGTCGATACCCGGGTGCTGGCCCCCGAGTGGGTGGGACGCACCCTCGATGCCGCCACCCTCGCCGAGTTGCAGCAGCTTGCTGCAATACAGGGCTTCGATGCCTGCGGCGAGCAGGGGGAGTACCACACCATGGTGACCGACGGCCCGTGCTTTGCCGCCCCGCTACGCCTCGATGGCTGGCAGGTGGCGCGGCAGGATCATCTGGCCTATCTGGCCGAGCCACAGGGGTAACGGCCTCAAACCATCTGGCCCGCTCACTCAGCGCGCGAAAAATCGAGATAAAAAAACGGGAGGCAACAGCCTCCCGTTTGGATTTGAACGGACCAGTTTTGAGCGGGCCATGACGACCCGAACAAGGGATAAAACGGCTTATTTCGCCAGCTTGCCCAGCACCCGTTGCAACAGACGGATGCGCGGCTCGATGCTCTCCAGCATCAGGAATTCCGCCTCCGAGTGGAAGCCGCCGCCCATGGGGCCGAAGCCATCCAGCGACGGCACACCTGCGGCGGCGGTGAAGTTGGCATCCGAGCCGCCACCGGCCTCCAGCCAGTTGAAGGGGATCCCCTCCTCGTTGGCTGCCGCCTCCACCAGCGCCATCAGCGCCTCGGTGTCACCGCTCGGGCGCATCGCCGGCTTGAAGGTCTGGCGATCCACCTCGACCCGACAACCGGCGAGGAAGGGGTTGTTGGCCATAAAGGTGAGCCGGTCGTGCACCGCAGCGGCTTCTTCGTTGCTCCAGAAGCGCAGATCGACGATCGCCTCGGCAAAGTCCGGCACCACGTTGACACCAGTGCCGCCCTGTACCACGCCAACGTTCATGGTGGTGCCCGTGGTCATGTTGACCTGCTCGTTGATGGCCAGCACCCAATGCGCCAGCTCGGTGATGGCAGAGACCCCCTCGGTCAGGGCCGAACCGGCGTGGGACGCCTTGCCGTGGAAGGTGATGCGGTACTTGGCATTGCCCTTGCGGGCGCTGATGAGATCCCCGTTGGGACGGGCTGCCTCGGCCACCAGCACGCAGCCGCTCTGTTTGGCCTTCTCCACCAGCCAATCTTTCGACCAGGGGGAGCCAATCTCTTCGTCGCAGTTGTAGCAGACCAGCACCTTGAGCTTGGCAAGCAATGCCGGATCCATCTCTTTGAGGGCATACCAGATAGAGAGCAGGCCGCTCTTCATGTCCGACACACCGGGGCCAAAGGCTTGATTGCCTTCAATCTTGAGCGGGCGCTTGGCCGCCGTCCCCTCGGGGAAGACGGTATCCATGTGGCCGCACAGCATCACGTCGTAGTGATCGGCACCCGGCGCATTGGTGATCTCGAGGCAGGGGCCGCACTCGGCAGCAAACTGGTGGCGAGTCACCTGCCAGCCGATGGCCTCATATTTCTCGGTCATGATGTCGGCCACCTTCGCTACTCCGGCCGGGGTGCGAGTACCGCAATCGAGGTTGATGAGCGGGGCCAAATCGGCCAGATAGTTATCGAGGGAAAACGGGCTCTTTACAACTGTCATTATCTTCTCCATGCAACAATCAGCGTTGATGGCCGATCGTCTATTGCAACAATGCGACACAGTGAGAAAAAGGCGGGCAGCCATGCCACCCGCCCGACCGGTAAATTCCAAACACCACTACATAACCCACATCACTACATGAACAGCAGATAGTTGAGGGTCAGCGCCGTCACCAGCGCCCCCGCCATCGGCACGCTGGTGCGCTTGACCACGGTAAAGGGCGACACCTTGGCAATCCCCGCACAGGCGATCAGCACAGCCGCGATGGGGGAGACGGTGCGGCCGATACTGGAAGCGAGCTGCATCGGCAGCAGCATGGTTACCGCAGGTACGCCAAACTTGGCCGCCACCGCCGGTGCCAGGGTCGAGAAGCTGAGGAACGCCGCGTTGCCGGAGCCCATGATGACCGCCGCTACCATGATCAGCGCCACCATCACCAGCGTCATCAGACCGCTGCCGATACCGGCATTGCTGGCAGAGTGCAGCAGGGTATCGATGGCGCCGATGGCCTTGAGGGATTCGGCAAACAGCTCGGCACAGACGATGAGCGCCACCACGGGGCCAAACACCTTGCCCATACCGTCGAGGAAGCTCGACAGCCCGGCAAACGCGGTACGCACCGAGCGGCTACGCAGCAGCTCGCACAGCATGCCGATAAAGACCGACAGCAGCATAGCCACCTCCACGCTCATCTTGATATCGCTCACCAGCAGCTTGGAGAAGGTCATCATCAGCACGAAGGGGATGATCGGCAGCAGGGCATACCAGGTAGGCGCCTGCACGCTCTCGGTGCCCTGCTCGTCCAGCTCGGCGTGATCGCCGCGATGGAGCGCCGGATCCCAACCATCCTTGCGATCGCAGTGACGCTGCCAGAAGAAGTGCAGCACCATGGTCACCAGCAGCATGGGGGCCACCAGCCAGATCTGGTAGTCGACGAAATAGCTGGTCGGATCCATGCCGGATTGACCGGCGGAGAAGATGGCGTTGGTCTGGGTCGGGCCAATCTCGAACGCCTGTGAGGTGGCGATGACGCCACAAGCGGAGGCCGGGCTGATGCCGAGGTTGCGCATTACCGGATACATGGTGACCATCAACAGCAGGCCAAGGCCGGTGGCGGAGGTGACGAACAGGGAGACGAATACCGCCACCAGATAGCAGATGGAGAGCATCAGATAGCTGGACTGGATGCCCGCCACCGGTTTGACCGCAACACGCACCAGCGCCTGGGAGGCCCCAATATGGGACATGTAGGTGGCAAAACCCGCCACCGCCATGATGGTGAGGCCAAGTCCCGCCGCACGGTAGGAGAAGATCCCCTTGAACACTTCGAACAGGTCGAACAGGGCGAAACCGGTGCTCTTGTCAGCGGGGAGAATGGGGTGCAGCCCCAGCCAGTAGGCCACCGCAAAAATGGCCATGCCCGCCAGCGCCAGCACCGCCTGCGGGTTGTAATCCTTGATGATGCCGTAGACCACGGCGACCAGAACGAGCAAGACGAATAAAAGTTCCAATATTCACTCCTGATAAATTTATCGAAGAGCGAAATCTAGTGATCTGACCACTGTTTGCCTTTGATCCCTATCAATAAAGGTGCTGTCACCGTGATTCATTAGCATAATATGTCGGTCATGTAACAATTTTTCGTTATTTCAACTACCGAAAAACCTTTATCACCCCATATCCGGGAATTGTGTGACGCGACTCCCCTCTTTTTTGCGTTGGATCAACATCTGACGGCGCCGAACTGGCGAAGATGCGCTTCGACACATAGCGACCATTTCGCGCCGGAGAGAGTTATGACAAGCCAAGCCACCGCAGGTGCTTCGACCTGCGACTACAAGCTGTGGGACATCCTCGTCGAGTCTGCAAAGGAACGCACTACCATTCGTTACTCCAAACTGGCCAAGCAGGCCGGGCTGGAGCAGTGCCAGGATGAACTGCGCACCCTGCTGCAACGCATCCGCATGTACTGCACCGAAAACAACCTGCCGATCCTCTCCGCCATCGTGGTGGACGACGTGGGCAAATACACTGGCCTCTCTTCCAGCCTGCCTGATGCACCTTGGGAACGGGCCCGGGTCTTTGACCATGAGTGGACCACCCTGCACTGATTGACATGCTTGATAATGCCGACCAAAACGCGCCCGCTGGCGCGTTTTGGCTATCTGGCGTTTGCCCCCTTCTCTTTTTCTCTTGCAATAGCGGCTTTTCTCCGCAATCACCGCCCCATCGGGCATCCCCACCGCACCGCTTCTGATCTTGATTTCAAAAGCGCTGCTCAGGTGTGACCAGTTCCGGTAAAACCCGCAAGCCGGACCATCAGCGTTGCCATGGGATTGCCACAATGCCAGAATCGGGCCCTTGCACTCTGTTGATTCGGATTTTCGGGCACGGCCACGGCCAGCGCCCACAAGAGAAGGACTCCCCATGGCCACCACCCTCTATGGCATCAAGAACTGCGACACCATCAAGAAAGCCCGCAAGTGGCTGGATGAGGCCGGTATCGACTACCGCTTTCACGACCACCGCGCCGACGGCCTGAACCCGGACGATCTGGACAGCTGGCTGGCAAAACTCGGCTGGGAAGCGCTGCTCAACAACCGCGGCACCACCTTCCGCGCCCTGCCGGATGAGGCCAAACAGGGGCTCGACACCGCCAAGGCACGCGCCCTGCTGCTGGAACATCCGGCCATGATCAAGCGCCCGCTGCTGGATCGTGACGGCGAACTGACTCTGGGTTTCAAGGCTGATCACTACCAATCCCTCTTCTCCCGTTAAGGACAACTAAGGACAACTGATGTCGGATGTCATCGCACTGGCCAAGGATCTGATCCGCCGCCCCTCCGTTACCCCGCTGGATGAAGGGTGCCAGACCCTGATGGCGGAGCGCCTCGCCAAGCTTGGATTCGTTATCGAGCCCATGGTGTTTGAGGACACCACCAACCTCTGGGCCCGCCGTGGCAGCGAGGGGCCGCTGTTCTGCTTCGCCGGTCACACCGACGTGGTGCCCGCCGGGCCGCTGGACAAATGGCACACCCCGCCGTTCGAGCCGACCATCAAGGATGGCGTGCTCTACGGGCGTGGTGCCGCCGACATGAAGGGCTCGCTGGCTGCCATGGTGGTGGCGGTCGAGCGCTTCGTCGCCGAGCATCCGGATCACGCCGGGTCCATCGCCTTTCTCATCACCTCCGATGAGGAGGGGCCCTTTATCAATGGCACCACCCGGGTGATCGACACCCTGGAGGCCCGCAACGAGAAGATCCGCTGGTGCATCGTCGGCGAGCCCTCCTCTACCGCCGTGGTCGGGGATGTGGTGAAAAATGGCCGCCGCGGCTCCATCACCGGCGATTTGCTGGTGCGCGGGGTGCAGGGCCATGTGGCCTATCCCCATCTGGCGGACAACCCGATCCACAAGGCGGCGCCAGCACTGGCAGAGCTTGCCGCCACCGTGTGGGATGAGGGCAACGCCTACTTCCCCCCCACCAGCTTCCAGATCGCCAACATCTCGGCCGGCACCGGCGCCTCCAACGTCATTCCGGGCGAGCTGCACGTCCAGTTCAACTTCCGCTTCAGTACCGAACTGACCGACATGGATATCCGCGAGCGGGTCGAAGCGTTGCTGGATAGACATGGCCTCGATTATCAACTGAGCTGGACCCTCTCCGGCCAGCCTTTCCTCACCGACACCGGTGCGCTGCTCGATGCCGCCGTGGCGGCCATCGAGGCGGTGAACGGTCAGCAGCCAGCCCTGCTCACCACCGGCGGCACCTCGGACGGGCGCTTTATCGCTCCCACCGGCGCCGAGGTGATTGAGCTCGGCCCCGTCAACGCCACCATTCACAAGGTGAACGAGTGCGTGAAGGCGGACGATCTGGATCTGCTGGCAGACATGTACCAAGGGGTGCTCGAGAGATTGCTGGCATGACGCAGGAACAACTGCTGGGGCTCGACGAGAGCCACCTTATTCTGGTGGGGCGCGGCCCCCATCGGCTGACTGCTGCCACCGCGGCGGCCTTCAACGACATGCAGGTGGCAGCCGCCTATGAGGGGTTCAACCTGCATGCGGCCTCCAGCTGGCGCAGCTTCGAGCGCCAGCTCGCCATCTGGAATGGCAAGTGGCGCGGCGAGCGGCCACTGCTCGATGCCAACAGTCAGCCCATCGATGCCCTGCAACTGAGTGAGACAGAGCGGCTGCACGCCATCCTGCGCTGGAGCGCCCTGCCCGGCACCAGCCGTCACCACTGGGGGACCGATCTCGATATCTACGACCCGGACTGCCTACCTGCCGATACCAAACTGGCGTTGGAGCCCTGGGAGTATGAAGCCGGGGGCTGGTTTGCAGATCTCAGCGAGTGGCTCAGCGACCATATGAGCGACTTTGGCTTCTTCCTCCCTTATGCCAAGCCGGTCGGGGCAGAGAGCGGGGTCGCCTACGAGCCCTGGCATATCAGCTTCTCGCTGGAGTCCGATGAGCAGCGGCTCGATCCCGCAGCACTGGCGCTTTGCCTGCAACAGGCGGATATTGAAGGCAAGTCGACCATATTGGCCAACCTTGATGAAATTTTGGCCCGTTATGTCACCACCTGTCCTGACGAAAGGAAAATCCCATGAATCTCTGGCTGTGGATAGGGTTGCCGCTGCTGTTCCTGCTCGGGCTGTTTCTCAATGCCATCAAAGACATGAAACGGCTGGAGAAGCAGTTGCCCAACTACAAGGACAAGATCCGCGAAGTGAAGGATGACGAGGACGACTGAATCCCGCCCCCATCCCGTGGGGAGCGCCCTTGTGCTCCCCTCTCCCTCTGCTGTGCCGTTTCGCTTTTCCCCGCCCTCTCCTCCCTGCGCATCCTGAAATCGACGCTCCTTTGACTCCGCTTTCGTTAACCCCGTCACTGTCAGAATATGGCGCGGCCATGCTGAAAAAAGGGATGAAAAATGTAAGAAAGTGCAAATTGATGCACAAATAAGCCACACAAGGGGGGCCTAACTGCATATAATGTGCCTACTTTGCACATTACCAGGAAGGAGTTCGCCCTTGGATGCCGCTACCATCAACAGTTTCTTTTTTGTCGCTGCCCTGTTGGTGGGAGCCAGCGTACTGTTGAGCGCCCTCTCTTCCCGCCTCGGTATTCCCATTCTGGTTATCTTCCTCGCCGTCGGCATGCTGGCCGGTGAGGATGGCCCCGGTGGTATCCACTTCGCTGACTACTCCATCGCCTATCTGGTGGGCAACCTGGCGCTGGCCATCATTCTGCTCGACGGCGGCATGCGCACCCGGGTCTCCTCGTTTCGGGTTGCACTCTGGCCTGCCTTGTCGCTGGCGACGGTCGGGGTGGCCATCACCACCGGCCTGACGGGTCTGGCCGCCGCCTGGCTGTTTGACCTCAACCTGATGCAGGGGATGCTGATCGGTGCAATCGTCGGCTCCACCGATGCGGCGGCGGTCTTCTCCCTGCTTGGCGGGCGCAGTCTCAACGAGCGGGTGAGCGCGACGCTGGAGATAGAATCGGGCAGCAACGATCCCATGGCGGTGTTTCTCACCGTCACCCTCATCGAGGTGCTCGCCACCGCCCAGCAAGGGCTGGATGGGGGCTTCCTGCTGCTGCAACTGGTCAAGCAGTTTGGTCTTGGCGCCGGGATTGGCCTTGTTGGCGGCTGGCTGCTGTGGCGTCTCATCAACACCGCCCGCCTGGCGCCGGGGCTCTATCCGCTGCTCACCGTCAGCGGCGGTCTGCTGATCTTCGCCCTCACCACAGCGGTCGGTGGCAGCGGCATTCTCGCCATCTATCTCACAGGTCTGTTGCTCGGCAACCTCGCCCTGCGCAGCCGCAGCACCACCTTGTCGGTGCTGGACGGTCTGACCTGGCTCAGCCAGATCGGCATGTTTCTGGTGCTGGGGCTGCTCGCCTCACCCCACAAACTGCTGCCCATCGCCCTGCCCGCACTGGCGCTGGCGATGTGGATGATCCTGTTTGCCCGCCCGGTGTCGGTCTGGATCGGACTGCTGCCATTCAAGAACTTCGCCCCCCGCGAGCGCTGGTTTATCTCCTGGGTTGGCCTGCGCGGCGCGGTGCCCATCATTCTGGCGGTGTTCCCCATGATGGCGGGGCTACCCAACGCCCAGCTCTACTTCAACGTCGCCTTCTTCGTGGTGCTGGTCTCGCTAATTTTGCAGGGCAGCTCGCTGCCGCTGGCCTCAAAACTGGCGCGGGTGGAAGTACCGGCCCCGCCGTCGCCCATCAACCGCTCGGGGCTCGAGATCGATCTCGACAGCCAGTGGGAGACCTTCGTCTACCAGCTGGGGGAGGAGAAGTGGTGCATCGGCTCGCCGCTGCGGGATCTGCAGATGCCCGCCGGCACCCGGATCTGCGCCCTGTTTCGTGGCCGCGAGCTGCTCCACCCCTCAGGCAGTACCTGTCTGCAGGCCGATGACATCCTCTGCGTGATCGGCCACGAACGTGACCTCCCTGCCCTCGGCCAGCTCTTTAGCCAGGCACCGGAGCAGGATCTCGGCCCCCGCTTCTTCGGTGACTTCCTGCTGGAAGCAGCCGCGCGGCTGGTGGATCTCGCCCCTCTCTACGGGCTGGATGTGAGCGAGGTGGCGGATCAGACACTGGGTGATTTTATTGCCAGCCAGTTGGGCGATAATCTGGTGGTCGGTGACAACATCGAATGGCAGGGCCTGATCTGGACCGTGGCCGAAATGGACGAGAGCGTGCCGAGCAAGATCGGGGTGCGCTTTCAGGAAGAGGACCCGGTCTGACCGACCGTCCCGTATCAAGTCCCCAGCAAGAAGGGAGAGTGTTATGCCATATCAAAGTTTGCTGTCCGGCCCCCTGCCCCCCGCTGCCAATCTGGGGGTCATTGAAGGCTTTTTTGGCAAGGGATGGAGCTGGCAGGCCCGCGCCCGCTACGCCCAGTGGCTGCCACGCCACGGCTACGGCTTCTATATCTATGCCCCGAAAGAGGATGGCTATCTGCGCAAGCACTGGGCCCTCCCCTGGCCCGAGCAGCAGCTGGCGGATCTCGCCGAGCTGGCGCGCCAGTGCCGCGCCAACGGACTCGCCTTCGGGGTGGGCTTGAGCCCTATGGGGGCGCATCATGACTACGATCGCAAGCGCTCGGCGCTGCTTGAGAAAGTGCGCCTCATCGACGAGATGCTCCAGCCTGACATTCTGGCAGTGCTGTTTGACGACATGAAGGGGGATACCCCGGACCTGGCCCGGCACCAGCTCACCATCGCCCACGACATCGTGGCCCACAGCAAGGCGACCCGCCTCATCTTCTGCCCCAGCTACTACTCGACCGATCCGGTGCTGGAGAAGGTGTTCGGCGCCATGCCTCCCCGCTATCTGGAGGAGCTTGGCGAGCAGCTCGACCGCCGCTTCGAGATCTTCTGGACCGGCCCCAAGGTCTGCTCCAGCGAATATCCGGCCAGCCACCTCAAACAGGTGACCGAACTGCTCGGCCGCAAGCCCTTCCTGTGGGACAACTACCCGGTCAACGATGGCAGCAAGGCGAGCAGCTACCTCCACCTGCGCGCCTTCGAGAACCGCCCTGCCGAGCTGGCGGATCTGGTCTCTGGCCACGCGGTCAACCCGATGAAACAGGCGGCGCTGTCGGCCTTGCCCCTCGCCACCCTGCCAATGAGCTACCGGCTCGGCAAACAGTACGACCCCGACAAGGCGCTGCATGCCGCCCTCAACGCCACCTGCGGCCCGCAGATCTCGGCAATGATCGAGGCCGACCTGCCGCTGTTTCAGGATCTGGGGCTGGCCCGACTAACTCCCGAGCAGATTGCCGCCCTCAAGGCGCGTTACCTGCCGTTTCGTGACCAATCCTGCGTAGACGAAATCGTGCGCTGGCTGGACGGCGAGTATGTGTTCGACCCCGACTGCCTGACCGATTAAACCACCCCTGCGGGGGGCAGAAAGGAGGTTGTATGGATGCACACCTGCTTTACCAGAATCTGGCGGTGATCGCCGCCTTCTTGCTGATCTACAGCCTGATCGCGGGGCGCTTTGAATCAAAGCTGGTAAACGGCCCCCTGCTATTTCTGCTGACTGGCTGGCTGCTGGGGCCGGGCGGGCTGGAGCTGCTCTCCCTCTCTATCGACAGCGCAGGCATCAAGCTGCTGGCCGAGCTGACGCTGGTCATCGTGCTGTTCAACGATGCCGCCAACACCAACTGGCAGGTATTGCTGGCCAACCGCCAGCTCCCCATCCGGCTTTTGCTGATTGGCCTGCCCCTAACCCTGCTCTGTGGCGCCCTGTTTGGCCACTGGATTTTCCCCGACTTGCCACTGCTGGAGATGGCGATCCTCTCCACCATTCTTGCCCCCACCGATGCGGCGCTCGGCAAGGCAGTGGTCAGCAACCCCGCGGTGCCGGCACCGGTGCGCGAAGGGCTCAATCAGGAGAGCGGCCTCAACGACGGCATCTGCGTACCGGTACTGCTTCTGCTGCTGGCTCTTATCGCCCCCACAGAGCAGCACGCAGGCACCGCCACTCTTGCCATCACCCTGATGCTGGAGGAGATCGGCATTGGCCTGCTGGTCGCCTTTGTGCTGACCGCCCTCACCGTCCGGCTGCTGAAAATCTCCTATCTCAATGGCTGGCAACTGCCGCTCTGGCGTCAGCTCACCATGCCGGGGCTGGCGCTGCTCTGCTTTGCGCTGGCCCAGACTCTCGGGGGGAGCGGCTTTATCGCCGCCTTTGTCGGCGGCCTCTTTATCGGCCACCGCCTCGGCGAGCACAAGCACGCCTATATGGACAGCTGCGAAGGGTACGGCGATCTGCTCTCCGTGGTGATCTGGATGGTGTTTGGCGCCACCCTGATGCCCATTCTGCCGGAGCTGCTGCACTGGCAATACTGGATCTATGCCGTCGCCAGCCTCACCCTGCTGCGGATGGTACCGGTCTGGCTGAGCCTCATCGGCACCGGCCTCAAGCCGGAGCTCAAGCTCTTTATCGGCTGGTTTGGGCCACGGGGCCTTGCCAGCATCGTCTTTGCGGTAATGGTGCAGCAAAACCAGCCAGCCCTGATTGGTCAGCGCCCCATCATCGCCACCGTACTCTGCACCATCATATTGAGCGTCATTCTGCACGGCCTCACCGCCAACCCCTGGGTCGAGCGTTTCAAGCCGCGCTGAGCCACCCGGCGCCCATTAAAAATGCCACCGACCGGTGGCATTTTTCTTTCGTGGTGTGGGTCACAGACGGCTCTTAACCGAGCGCCAGCCAGACCCCCACCCCCAGCATCAAAGTACCGGCGATGCGGTTCATCAGGGTGACGTTGCCGCTCTTGGCGAGGAAGTGGCGCAGAGTACGGCCACCGCTGGCATAGAGCAGCAGGCAGGAGAACTCGATAACCAGGATCAGCGCCACCAGCGCGCTGATCTGCGGCGCCATCGGTTTGTCGGCAGAGATAAAGGGGGGCAGCAAGGAGATCATGAAAGCCCACCCTTTGGGGTTGGCGATGGCGGTGACAAAGCCCTGCACCGCCAGCCCCATGGCGCTGGTCTGTTGACCGGCCGAGAGATCCGCCGGAATAGCCATCTTTCCTTTGGCCTGCCACATCTGGATGCCAAGCCACACCAGATAGGCACCCCCCACATATTTGAAGGCGGCGAAGATCCCCGGATAGTTGAGCATGATGGCTGCCACCCCGATCACCGACAGCACCGAGACCAGCCCGACACCAATCAGCTCCCCCCACATCATGTGCAGGGTACGGCGCACCCCCAGGCTCATCCCCAGGGTCATCGACAGGGTCATGCACATGCCGGGGGTCACCGAGACAAAGAAAAAGGTCGGGATAAACAGAGCCAGAATGGCCGGATCGATCCAGCTGGACACAACACACCTCCATATGACGAGAGCGGGAAATCACGAAAACGGGACAGGATTGACACAACCCAACCAGTTGTACCACATATTCAGGGGATAAAGCGCTCAATCATGCCTAAATGGCTCCTTTCTCACAAGAAAAAACCTTTTCTTCAGCACATTTCAGCAATAAAAGCCTGTGACAGCTCCTGACGTGCATGTGTAAGATGTCGGCTCCTCCAATTCCGGATTAGAGCCATTTATGTCATTGAATAATCTATCAATACGTGTCCAGGTCTTGATACCTTTGCTGCTGGCCAGCCTGCTGATGATGGTGATGATCGCCATCAGCAAACAGGGTTTGGATGAAGCCATCAATGACATAGATGAGACGACCCAGAGCGTGGTCCAGCACAAGGACGATATTGCCAAACTGATCCACGCCACCTACCGGCTACGCACCAGCGCCATCTATGGCCTCTACGATGCCAAGCTGTTTGCCGCTCTGCCCGCAAACCTCAACAGCGCCGAGCAGGAGATCAACGCCATCCTCGGCCGTCTGGTGCTCCCCGGTGCCGAGCAGGATAACCGTCAGGTCGCTGCCGCCCTGCAGGCCTACCTCAGCCATACCCGCAGCAACATGCTGCCGCTGCTGGCGCAAAAACATCAGGGTGGCGGCGATCCGGTCGCCTACGAGGCGGCTCGACTCCATTTCCGCGAGCTGGGTGAACAGCTGATCAAGCAGATCGACAGCATGTCCGCCCACATCAACCAGCTGATCCAGCAAGAGCTGGCCGAAGAGCAGGCCCACTACGACGCCACCCTGCTGCGTACCCTGCTGCTCACCGCCGGTACCCTGCTGGCGGCGCTGATCTGTGGCTGGGTCCTCTCCGGGCGCATCGTCAGCCCCATCAGTCAGCTACAAGAGGTGATGCACGCCGTGGCGCAAGGGCGCTTCAACGTGCGCGCCAAAGCGGAGGGCAACAACGAGCTGACCCGTCTGGCCAAAGATATCAACCTCACTCTGGGGCAACTTCGTAGCACCATCGAGAACCTGACCGGGATCAGCAACAGCGTCGCCTCCGCCGCCACCGAGCTGGCCGCCGTGATGACCCAGTCCGAGGCCAATGCAAAGCAGCAGCACAGCGAGATCGAACAGGTCGCCTCCGCCGTGACCGAACTCTCCAGCACCGCTGACAACGTCAACCACAACGCCGCCATCGCCGACGAGCTGGCGCGGGATGCCAATGGCCGGGTCGAACAGGGGCTCGCCCTCTTTACCGAAAGCATCGCCGCCAACAGCCGGATGGCGGGCAGTCTGGAAGATGCCGCCGCCATCGTGGCTCAGCTCAAATCCCAGTCCGAGCAGATCGGCAAGGTAATTGAAGTGATCCAGGGGATCTCCGAGCAGACCAACCTGCTGGCGCTCAATGCCGCCATCGAAGCGGCCCGTGCCGGTGAAACGGGTCGTGGTTTTGCGGTGGTGGCCGACGAAGTGAGAATGCTGGCAGCCCGTACCCAGGACTCCACCAAGGAGATCCAGGCCATCATCGAGCGGCTGCAGAGCCAGTCCCAATCCGCCAACAACGGCGTACAGGAGACTCTGGAGATCCTCAGCCATAACCAGCGCTTGTCGGCTCAGGTGCAGGATCTGCTAAGCGGCATTACCGGTGCCGTGCGCCAGATCAACGACGCCAACGCCCAGGTCGCTACCGCCGCCGAGGAGCAGTCCTGCGTTACCGCCGACATCAACCGCAACATCACCAATATTCACGAGATCGTGAGCCAGAGCTCCGCTGGCATCAGCCAGAGCGCCAGTGCCAGCAACGAACTCTCCCAGCTCGCCGAGCAGCAACGCAAACAGCTGGCCCAATTCCAGCTGTAAGCGCACAAAGTGAACCAGACAAAAAGGCCCGCAAGGGCCTTTCTTGTTGATGGAGCAATGGCTTTGTCTCTGTTTTAAACGCCATTTTTTGGCCGTTGGTGCCATAAGGGGCTGGGCTGAGGGGGCAAATGTGAGTATGGTAGAGGCACGTCACTCCCCCTCACGTGAGCACACCATGAGCCTGAGATTCAAGAAACCCGCTTTTATCGCCTTGGGGCTCATCGCCCTCATTTCCGCCGCTTGGCTCGACTACTACCTGCCGGAGCACACCATCGCCACCATCACCGGGGTCGAGGTGAAGCGTACCGACAAGGATGGCCCTATCAGCCAGAAGAACCCGGCTGACGGCCCCACCACCGACGTCTATTACATCTACACCGAGCGCCCCGGCGAGAAGATCCGGGTGTTTCGCAATGAAGATACCGAGTGGGGCTGGCCCTTCTACTTCAAATTCAACGCCGCCGACGTCCAGGCCAAGGCCAAGTCGATGGAGTTCGAGAAACGCCTGGCCATCATTACCTCCTACGGCTGGCGCGTGAACATGTTCTCCATGTTCCCCAACGTCACCAAGATTGAGAGCACCGAGCCTGACGCCTCCACCTGGAGCTTCTTCCGCTGGTTCTGGTTCGGCCTCTGGGCACTGGTGATGGGCAAGGCAGCCATCGCAACCTGGCGCTACTTCGATCGTCTTGAGGACGAGCTATGAGCGAGCCGAGCAAGACCCGCACCAGCTTCTACCGGCGGCTCTACGTGGCCTGGCTGATCAGCCAGGGCACAGATACGGTGCCCGCCATCATGGAGGCAACCGGCATGCCGCGCCGCACCGCGCAAGATACCCTGAGCGCGCTAGCCGAACTCGATATCAGCTGCGCCTTCGAGCAGACCGAGGGGGCTCGCCACCTGCAGGGACACTACCGCATCAGCGACTGGGGTCCCATCAATCCGGCGTGGATCAAGGCTCAACTGCCGCTTATCAAAGAGACGTTGAGCTATCCCTGATCCGAGAACCGCTCTGCAATCACACTCTGCTTTAAATTAAAGAGGGGCCAGCCGGCAAGGCTGGCCCCTCTTTTTTCAGGCCGATGGCGTGACAGGTGGCTCTACTCGGGCATGGCCGAATCCTCAAGCTCCCCGTCTGACTCACCGCGGGTGCAGTCGATGATGGAGCGCTTGGGGTTGTTGGGATCGCGCAAAAGCAGAGGGGCTAAGCCCTCGTCATGCTTCTGCTCGTCGCCAAACTCGCTGCCGTAGGCGTTATGGGTCAAGCGGCGGGCGTTGGCGATGGGGGTATCGACAAAGAGGGCATGCACTTCGAAGCTGGAAGCGGGCACGATAAAGCCGACCACCGGCAAGCCGTGCAGCTCCTCGTGCACCTTGTACCAGGCAAAGCCGTCACTCACCTTGTAGGGGGTGTAGTTGGCCAGTTGTAGATTGGCGGGCTTGCCCGTCTCATCAACATAGAGATCGGTAAATTCACAGGTCGCCAACCCCTGCCACATCCGCTCAAATGGCGTCGCACAGCCTGTCAGTTGCAACCCGGCCAGCAGCACCAAGCCTCTCTTCCACATTCCCCGCCCCTTCTTGCAAAAATGAACCGGCGCTCAGTCAAACGCCCGCAGCCGCGTCACCAGCAGATCGATAAAGCCCGGACGATCCAGCCCCAACAATACCAGCGCATTGGCTGGCTTGCCGGTTAGACCATAACGATCCACCACCGTCATCCCCACGGTATGCTCCCCACTGGTCTCGATATCGACCCGGCACTCGACCCCGTGGAACAGCTGGGGAGCCAGCAACCAGGCAATGGTACAGGGGTCGTGGAGCGGTGCACCAGCAAATCCCCACTTGGGATCCCGATGGTAGATCATGAAAAAGTCGAGCAGCCCGGCCACGCACTGGGCCACCGGATTGGTGATGGCGCGCACCCGCTCGATATCCTCGTCCATCACCTGCGCCTCATGAGTCACATCGAGGCCGCACATGGTGATGGGGATGCCCGACTTGAAAACCATATCGGCCGCTTCCGGGTCCACATAAATATTGAATTCCGCCGCCGGCGTCCAGTTGCCAGCCCCTGCGGCGCCCCCCATCAGCACGATGCGGGCGATCTTGATCTTTAGCTCGGGGTGAGCCGCCAGCAGCAGGGCGATATTGGTGAGCGGGCCGGTCGGCACCAGGGTCACGGGCTGCGGGCTCTCGCGCAGGCACTTGGCCATCAGCTCAATCCCCGTCATCCCCTGCGGGGCAAAGGCGGGATCCGGCAGTTTGGGGCCATCGAGACCCGATTCGCCATGGACGTTGTCGGCGATGATCAGCTCCCGGGCCAGCGGTTTCGGCGCACCCGCCGCTACCGGAATATCGTTGCGCCCCAGCAAGGTGAGGATGCGCAGGGCATTGTTGAGGGTCTTGTCCGGGGTCTGGTTGCCCGCGCTGGTGGTAACTGCCAACACGTCAAGTTCAGGGCTGGCCAGCGCCAGAATGAGGGAGATGGCGTCGTCGTGGCCGGGATCACAATCGAGAATAACGGGCAGTGCCATGGGATGAGTCCTTACAACATAACAGGGAGCCATACCTTAACAAGCAAGCCTCGGATGAACTCGGGAAGGGGTCACAAAACGGGGCCTTGTTGCTGACCTGGGCGGTTTGCACGGCACACCGCCCCGCTCAACACGGCTCATTATCAAAAGGTTGCATGGCGTCATGCCGTTCATTTTCCGAGGCAGCGCACCGCCCATTCGCCCGGCAGCGCCGGTTCGGGTATGATCGCACCCCGTTTCCAGCCTGTGCCACCTATGTCCGTTATCGTCGACACCTTTATCGCCCCGCCCTGCAGTGCCGCCATCGAGATCCTGTTCGAAGATAAGCACCTGCTGCTCATCAACAAGCCGAGCGGCCTGCTGAGTCTGTCAGGCAAGAACCCGCAGAACCTCGACTCGGTTCACTATCGACTGGTGCAGGATTTCCCAGGCTGCACCCTGGTGCATCGCCTAGATTTTGGCACCTCAGGCATCATGGTGGTGGCCAGAAACAAGGCCATCAATGCCCTGCTCTGCCAGCAGTTCAGCCAGCGGGCGGTGAGCAAAGCCTACAGTGCCCTGCTGTGCAGTCATCTGGCTAGTGATGAAGGGCTTATCGATGCCCCCATCGCCAAGGATCCGGCCATTTTCCCGCTGATGAAGATCTGCGCCACCAGCGGCAAACCCGCCCGCTCCCGCTATCAGGTGATTGAGCGGCTGGAGCAGCAGATGCAGGGGCAGACCGTGCCTTTGACCCGGGTACGACTGGTGCCGGAGACCGGCCGCACCCATCAGCTACGGATCCACAGTCAGCTGCTGGGCCACCCCATCCTCGGCTGCGATCTCTATGGCGGCCTGCTGCAACCCGGCTGCGAACAGGCGCCGCGGCTAATGCTGCATGCCAGCGAGCTGGATTTTGCTCATCCGGTGAGCGGCGAGCCGATGCAGATCCGCTGTGCCGCGCCTTTTTAGGAGCAATCAGTAGAGGCCGTCAGTAGATGGCAATAGACGCGAGTGCGGCGGGAATAGAGAAAGGCGTGGCGTGACGCGAGAAGAAAAGGGACAAATGGCGGATAAAGATAGGGGCCGCGCTTTCGCAACGGCCCCCACCCCCCACTCTTTGTGGTGCTATCAGATCAGCTTGCGGGCAGCGCCCAGTACGATCTTGATGGCATCAGATTCGGTCTTCGCCATGGTCTCGGCGTTCGGGATCTCTTGCTGGGTACGGTTGACGATAACGCCAGCCACCATACCGGCACGCAGGCCCTGGCTGGAGCACATGGTCAGCAGGGTTGCGGACTCCATCTCATAGTTCAGCACGCCCATGGCTTGCCACTCTTTCATGGAACCCTGGAAACGGCTCACTACGCGGCCGGATACGGTGTCGTAACGCTCCTGACCCGGGTAGAAGGTGTCGGAGGAGGCAGTCACACCGATGTGCAGCTTGGAGCCCATCTCTTTGGCGGTGTTCACCAGCGCGGTGGTGCAGTCGAAGTCGGCAACAGCCGGGAACTCCATCGGTGCAAAGTGCAGGCTGGCACCGTCGAGGCGCACGGAACCGGTGGTCACGATCACATCACCCACGTTCAGGTGCGGCTGGATGGCGCCGGTGGTGCCGATACGCAGGAAGGTGCGGATACCCAGCTGGGCCAGCTCTTCTACCGCGATGGAGGTGGACGGGCCACCGATACCGGTAGAGCAGATGATCACGGCCTTGCCGTCCATCTCGCCGCGCCAGGTAGTGAATTCACGATGGCTGGCCAGGTGCACCGGGTTATCCAACAGCTCTGCGATACGCTTCACGCGCTCGGGGTCACCGGGGACGATCGCCAGGGTGGCGCCTTGCAGATCCGCTTTCTTCAAACCCAAGTGAAATACATCAGACATATTGGACTCCTGGTTGCCCCCTGCCAGCATGGTCAGGGCACAAGTTAAGATGATTCTTTATGATACTTTCAAGCCTTTACCCCCCTCTTCGGGGAGGCGCCAACTATGGTCGAAAGCGCTTTCCAATTCCTTGAAGCGCCTCACACTTCCACGCATTGACAGTGACAAACATTGCGCAAAACGTTTGCTAACTCAATGAAATAATTGACAAACGTTTTTCTACAAATCAAGTCAGATGCGGGAAAGTCAAGCCTGGTTCAGCGCTTAATTAACGACTCGTGATCGACCCCGTAAAGTTGTAAACAAGATGCTTTTGTATCCCTTTCTAGATGGTAGCCTAGCTCTCAACTACCACTTAATGGCTAACTATAGGAAGTCCATCATGGCTACATTCAAATTCTATATTCCCGCTATCAACCTGATGGGTGCCGGCTGTCTGCAAGAGGCCGCCGCCGATATCAAGGGTTACGGCTATCGCAAGGCGCTGATCGTCACCGACAAAATCCTCAACCAGATCGGCGTGGTCGCCAAGCTCACCACCCTGTTGGCTGAACATGGCATTGAAAGCGCTGTTTTCGATGAGACCAAACCCAACCCCACTACCAGCAACGTCGAAGCGGGTCTGGCCATGATCAAGGCCAACGGCTGCGATTGCGTCATCTCGCTGGGTGGCGGCTCGCCCCACGACTGCGCCAAGGGCATCGCGCTGGTCGCCGCCAACGGTGGCAGCATCAAGGATTACGAAGGGGTGGATCGCTCCGCCAAGCCGCAGTTGCCGCTTATCGCCATCAACACCACCGCCGGTACCGCTTCCGAGATGACCCGCTTCTGCATCATCACCGACGAAGCGCGCCACGTGAAAATGGCCATCATCGACAAGCACGTTACCCCGCTGATGTCGGTCAACGACCCCGAGCTGATGCTGGCCAAGCCAGCTGGTCTCACCGCCGCCACCGGTATGGATGCCCTGACTCACGCCATCGAGGCCTATGTCTCCACCATCGCCACCCCGGTGACCGATGCCAGCGCCGTGATGGCCATCGAGCTGATTGCCAAGCACCTGCGCACCGCCGTTCACCATGGCGATGACCTGCATGCCCGCAAGCAGATGGCCTACGCCCAGTTCCTGGCCGGCATGGCCTTCAACAACGCAAGCCTGGGCTATGTGCACGCCATGGCCCACCAGCTGGGCGGTTTCTACGACCTGCCCCACGGTGTCTGCAACGCCGTGCTGCTGCCCCACGTTCAGGCGTTCAACGCCCAGGTGAGCGCGGCTCGTCTGAAGGATGTGGCCCGCTACATGGGGGTGGACGTGAGCGCCATGAGCGACGAGCAGGGCGCTGCCGCTGCCATTGCCGCCATCAAGCAGCTGGCGCTGGATGTGAAGATCCCGGCCGGTCTGGAGCAGCTCGGCGTCAAGGCCGATGACTTCGATACCCTGGCCAGCAACGCCCTGAAAGATGCCTGCGGCTTCACCAACCCGAAACAGGCGAGCCACGAAGAGATCGTCGCCATCTTCCGCGCCGCCATGTAACGGCTGCCGGATTGCCAGAAAGGGTCGCAGTGCGACCCTTTTTATTGGCTGATGGATCAATGGCTTTTTACTTCCGTGGAGGGAGTCGGTATGATTTGCCGAGCCAAAAAGACTGTATGGATGATCTGAACTCGATATGCGGATGAAACACCTGATTGCCGCGGCTTTGACCGCCCTCACCCTCTCCGGTTGCAGCCTGGTCTATCGTATCGATATTCCCCAGGGCAACTATGTGGAACAAAAACAGGTCGACAAACTGCGCCAGGGGATGACCCGCGAGCAGGTCAGCTATGTACTGGGGACCCCCATGCTGCGTGACGGCTTTGACCCCAACACCTGGTACTACCTCTATGAATTCCAGCCGGGCTACGGCGACAAGGAGCGCAAAGAGCTCACTGTCACCTTCGCCAACGACAGGCTGACCACAGTGACGGGTGACTTCCCGCTGCCAGCAGCCTTCAATACCCCGCTCTGATATCCCGCAAAACCGGCCTCGCGCCGGTTTTGTTTTATCCAGCCCCGCGTAATTCATCCTGCCCGACAACACTGAGTCATTCCTCCCCATTGCAGCTGCTCGCAAATTGCCTGATGCTGATGAGCAGCCACCATGGCATCAACACCATCGAATGACACAGGGAGAATCCCCATGAGCCGGATCCTGATTGCCGGAGCCAGCGGCCTGATCGGTCGCGAACTGCTGCAGCAACTGCCTGCCGAACATGAACTGACCCTGCTCTGTCGCAAGCCGGGCAAGGATGCGCACCACTGGCTACCAGTCAATTTTGATGATCTGGCCAGCGTCACCCTCTCCCGCCCGGTGGATATCGCCTTCTGTGCCCTCGGTACCACCCGCAAGGAAGCGGGCTCTGCCGAGGCGTTTCGCCGGGTCGATCTCGACTATGTGGTCGCCTTTGCCGAGCTGGCCCGCCGCCACGGTTGTCAACGGCTCATCGTGGTCTCAAGCATGGGGGCCAGTGCATCGTCCCCGGCTCTCTATCCGCGTACCAAGGGGGAGATGGAGCAGGCCCTGCTGGCCCAATCCTGGCCACGGCTCGCCATCGTGCGGCCCGCCATGCTGCTCGGAGATCGCCAGCCACCGCGCCTCTCCGAGCAGATCTTTCAGACCATCTACCCGCTGTTTCGGCCGCTGCTGGTGGGCAAGCTCGCCCGCTGGCGCGCCATCGAGGCCAGTCAGGTGGCCCGCGCCATGATCGCCCTCTCGAAACTGCCCGCCGGGTGCGAGATTGTCGAGAACGAGCAGTTGCTGACCCTCTGAACCCGGCCTTCCCCACTACTTACGCACAGTGCTGCAAAAACAAAAGAGCAAGCCAATTGGCTTGCCCTTTGTTTATCTGTTGGCGAGGTACCCTGACCGCCTCTTGCCATCACAGGCCGCGCTCGACTGTCAGGGCAACATCCATCAACCGCGAATATGGTCGATAAAGGCGTCGATCTGCTCGCGAGTGCAGGCAGGGTTCATAAATACCGCCTTCTCCCCGGCGATGTAGGAGTACTTGCCGCGGGCGTCATAGTCGGAGTGGGCCACCGCCTCCACCCAGTTGGTGTAGAGCCCCACCTTGCCGCGCCCCTTGAATAGGCTGCGGTGGTAATCGGTGTTGCGCTGCAAGCGCGCCTTGTAGGCAGGATCGCTGGAGCGGGCCAGCTCGAAGGCGAATTCGGCCTCCGGATCGCTCACCCACTCGGGATTGTAGATCTTGAAGCCGACACTCGGCCCCTGATTCTCCTGCGCCACCAGCATGACGTTGCCCAGCTGGCTTAACCGGAAGCGGAAGTAGTTGGCATTTTGCAGGCAGTGGGCCAGCACGGTGCGATACCCCTCCACCCCCATGTAGTTGAGCGCCGCATAGGCACCGAACAGGCCGCTCGCGCCGCGGGAGCACTCGATGGTGGATTGCAGGTGGGTCTGGCCCTGAATGTCCCGCTCGAAGTAGGAGAAGTTCTCCGGGTCATTCTCCATCGCCTTGAGATCGTCCTGCTCTTTAATCATTACCAGGCTGGAGGTGTAGGGCACATAGCCCCACTTCTGGAAGTCAACGGTGAAGGAGTCGGCATATTTCAGCTCGGCAAAGCGCGCCACGTTGCGCTCGATCCCCGCCAGAGTCGCGCTGTTGATGGCGAGCGGGTTGGCGGCAAAGTCGTAACCCAGGAAGAAGATCATCGACCAGCCGATGGCTGCATCGACGTGGATGTGAGGTTTGACCGCCACTTCGAACTGCTCGCACAAGCGATTGCGCAGCTCGAACACGGGTTTCACCTGATCCACCCCGAAGGTGTCGGTGGTACCCATGGTGAGCATGATGGTGGGCACCACGTGTTTCAGGGCAAAACAGGCGGTCAGGGTGCGCTCGAGGTGGTCGAGATCGATATCGTTATTCTCCCCCACCTGAATGCGGATAGTCTTGTTTTCGATGTCGACCCCGAGCAGGGAGAGGTTGGTGATATTGGAGTAGTGACCGCCCTGGGAGTTGATGATGCGGTAATCCTGATAGTGGCCTAGTCCCTTGTGCTTGGCCTCCGGCAAGGTTTTGCGAATGCCGAGCAGGTAGCCGTAGAGGTTACAGAAGGTCCCCCCCTGGGTGAAGATGCCGGTGGCCCGCTCCGGGTCATAGCCCGCCAACAGGGCAATCTGGCGCACTACCTTCTTCTCCAGCTCCTCGGCCACTCCGGCGTATTCGGAGTAGACCAGATTGGGGTTGGCCAGAATACCCAGCTGGGCGCCGTAGATAGCGGGATCCGCCGACATGGTGATGACGTTCTCGACACTGGAGGGGTTCTCCCAATCTTTCGACAGCGCGGCGGCAAACAGCAGCTCGGCCATGGGCTCGCCCGGGGTGCGCATGGTGGCGGGCACCGGCATGGTCTCGCAGAGATCGGCCAAGCGGGCACGGCCATCAGGCCAGGCGTTCAGGCGGGCATCCGGCGCCAGACCACGGGCCCGAAATTCGTTGAGGGTGGCAAATCCGGGTTCGCGAAAAACGGGCCAGAGATCTGGATTGCGCGAGAAAAAGTTGGCTTTGACTGTGGCGAAACGGGCGGAGAAATCGGGGTGGACGGCATTGACGCTTTCGTCTTGAAGATAAACTAAGTCACTCATTTTTATACCATTAGTACAGCAAATGTGCGGCCGTTATACCCCTGTGCCAGCGGGGCCGACAGTGACAATATCTAATGGCCTACCCTACTTTTTGTCATGTATCAGCCATCACAAGGGCTGGCAAAAAGGCGCCTTTGAGGCGCCTCTTTATATTTCGTGATCTTGCTCTCATCCTGGCTGACAGCGCCCTCACTACCGGATCGCCATCAGCGCAGCCCTCAACGCAGGGAGGCCAACAGCCACCGGGCAAACTCCGTCAACTCGCTCTGCTGCTGCGGGAAAGCCGCCAACCAGGGCTGCAGACGCGCGGTGACAGCGTCCGGTCGATAGCCACAGCCCGCCAGTTCGGCCGCCAGCAGATCAAACGGGGCCGGCTCCAGAGTATCGCTGAAGAGCTGCGCCCGGGTGATGACCCCTTTCTCCACATCAAAGTGCAGCTCCACCCCGCCCCAGCTGAACCGCTCCTCCAGCAGATGGCTGAACGCCGGGGCATGACCATAGTTCCACTCCCAACTGCGCTGACGGGCGAAGGTCTCGGCAAAGCCCGGCAGATCCGGCATCTGCTCCGGGGAGATATGCTCGGGCTCAACTCGCGCACCGTAATGGTGGAAGAAGGCCTCCTGCAGCGCCTCGCTCACCTGTTGATGGTCGAGCCCCGGCAACAGTTCGCACAGATTGGCCACCCGGCTGCGCACCGAGGTGATCCCCTTGGCCGCCAGCTTCTTGGGGTCGGGGTTGAGGTAGTTGGCAAGGCGGCCGAGATCGGCATCCAGCAGCAGGGTGCCGTGGTGGAACCCGCGATCCAGAGTCTCCCGATAGGCCGCCCCCGATACCTTGCGCTCCCCGTCCGGGGTGGCCACCAGCAGATCGTTGCGACCGGAGGCAAACGCCTCGATCCCCAATCGCTTGAGCCCGTCCAGCACGATGGCGGTGGAGACGCTCTTGTCATACTCCGGCTTGCCCGCCATGAAGGTAAAGCAGCTGTTGCCAAGGTCGTGGAACACGGCGCCACCACCGCTGCTGCGACGCGCCAGGGTCACCCCGTCCTCTTCCATGCGGCGGGTATTGCACTCCTTCCACGGATTCTGGGCACGGCCAATCACCACGGTATTGGCATTGCGCCAGAGGAACAGCACCCGCTGGCCGGGGTCCATCTGGCGGAAGATGCACTCCTCAACGGCCAGATTGAACAGGGGATCGTGAGAGTCGGAGACAAGCAGACGCAAGCGGGACATAAAAAGACCTTATCCGGAACTGGGGGCAGCATGATAACACTGACGGAGTACCATCACTGAGCCATCGCACATTAACCGGTGCGCAGCAGCCGCGATACATTTGCGTCACACCTGACCGCCCCATAAAAGTATCTATTGATATAACGACACAGCTTGACGTGCAACCACGGGAAAAATGCAGTTTAGCCACAATGATAACAATAAAGACGGGAAAAAGTGGCTAGAATGCGACCACTTCGATAGGCCATATGACTCTCTTATTGGTCACATAACTTGCAAAAAAACGGCATGTATCCATCCCGTGTGATGAACGACACAAAAATGACTTTCCAATCCCCCTATACCCCATTGCAAACGCCTTTTCTCCCCTTGCAGGTTACACAAAATTGCTTGAATCTAGCCTAGACACCGCTCCCGAGAGAAACGTTGTATGACGGAGAACGCAGCCCCCCGCCAGCCCCTCAGCTGGTTTCTGCCAATGCTGGTCAGTATGGTCATCGCGACCCTGACCTCTCCCCCCGTGCGAGCCGGCGAGCAGGTCATCGTCCAGTTGCCGTGGCAACACCAGTTCCAGTTTGCCGGTTACTACGCGGCCATCGCCAAAGGGTTTTATCGGGAGGCCGGTCTGCACGTCACCCTGCGCGAAGCGGACTCCCGCACCGATGTGGTCAGCGAGGTGCTCTCGGGAAAGGCCCATTTTGGCATCAGCGGCAGTGATCTGCTGCTGGATCGGGCTGCCGGTCGTCCGGTGGTGGTGCTCGCCGCCCTGCTGCAGCACTCGCCGCTGGTTCTGCTCACGCTGGATAGGCCAGATATTCGCAACCCGGCCGATCTGGCCAACAAGCGACTGATGCTGGAGCCTGGCTCCAACGAGCTGCTGACCTACCTTTCTCACCAGACCCGCAGCCGCAACTGGGTCACCCTCCCATACAAACAGGGGATACAGGCACTGCTGGCGGGCAAGGTGGATGCCATCAGTGCCTACAGCACTACCGAGCCCTTCTATCTGCAGCAAAGAGGTATCCCCTATCGGGTCTTCAGCCCGCGCACCATCGACTTCGACTTCTACGGCGATAACCTGTTTACCTCCGAGCGGGAGCTGATCACCCGACAGGATCGGGTCTACGCCTTCCAGCAGGCCAGCCTCAAGGGGTGGCGCTATGCGATGGACCACCCCGAAGAGATGATCAACCTCATCATGGAGCAGTACCCGACCGGGGCTGGCCGTGAACAGCTGGAGTTCGAGGCTCGCGAAACCAGAGAGCTGATGCAGCCGGATCTGATCGAACCTGGCTACATGCAGCAGGAGCGCTGGCTGCAGATCGCCAAAACCTATCTGGAGGCGGGCATGCTCACGGTATTGCCCAACCTCGACCGCTTTATCTACGACCCGGCGCAGGAGCGGCTGCGCCAGCAACGGCTGCTGCTCGACAAGAGCGTGGCGGTCGCCATGCTTATCACCTTTACCCTGATGACCCTGCTCGGCATCTTCTTGCACCTCTATTTGCGCCTGCGTGAAGAGGCGCGGGATCGCCAGCGGCTGACCCGTGAACTGGCCCAGAGCGAACAGCACTACCGCTTCGTGGCGGAGAACAGCGCCGATGTGATCTGGACCATGGATGCCGCCAGCTTGCGCTTTCGCTATGTCAGCCCGGCCATCACTCCTCTAAGCGGCTACGAGGCTCCAGAGCTGTTTGCCCTCCCTCTCAAACAGCTGCTGCCGGATGCCTCAAGGCAACTGCTGCGCGAGGAGATCTCCGCCACCCTGGAGGCCTGGCAGCGGGGGGAGCATGACCAGACTCGCCGGGTCATTCGCACCCAGCTGCGCCACAAGGATGGCCATCTGGTGGCGACCGAGACCATCACCACCCTCCATGGCAACCACAATGCCCAGCCGGAGGCGATCCTAGGGGTCACCCGGGATATCACCGAGCGGGCAGCGCGAGAGGAGATGATGCGCCGCCTCGCCTTCTACGACCCCCTCACCGGGCTGCCCAATCGCCGCTTGCTGCAGCAACGGCTCAAGGAGCTGATGGAGCAGGAGACGCCCCGTCCGCTGGCATTGATGTTTATCGATCTCGATCACTTCAAGCCGATCAACGACACCTTCGGTCATGAGACCGGGGATATTCTGCTCAATATGGTGGCCGAGCGGATGAGCCACTGCGTGCGCAAACAGGATCTGGTGGCACGGCTGGGGGGCGACGAGTTCGTTATCTTGCTGCCGGAGAGTGGCGACGAAGTGCTGGCGGTGGCCGACAAGCTGCACCAGCAGCTGCGCCATCCGTTCCAGCTGGAGGGGCAGGAGCTGCTTATCTCCAGCAGTATCGGGCTGGCGCTCTATCCCGAGCACGGAGAGGATGCCAAGACGCTGATGCACCACGCCGATCAGGCCATGTATCAGGCGAAGAATCGCGGCCGCGGCCGGGTCTGCCTCTATACCGAAGGCCTTGATCCCGAGCAGGGCGCGCTGCTGTGGCAACCCGGCCACGAGTGCGGTCACCCCCGTATCGATGCCGAGCATCGCCAGCTCTTCGTATTGACCAACCGGCTGCTGGAGCGGATGAAAGATCAGCATGAAGATCCGGCCCCGTTTCTGGAGAGTCTGGAGAGCCTGTTCGACATGGCCCGCCATCACTTCGCCTTTGAAGAGCAGATGCTGGCGGAGATCGACTATCAGGAACTCGTCAACCACCGTCAGGATCACCAACGCCTGCTCAACAAGGCGAGCCAGCTGCTGCACGCCGCCAAAGCTGGAACACTGGGCAACGACGAGTTGCTCAACTTCATCATTCAGGAGCTGGTGGTCGGCCACATGAGTCAGGCGGATCGCCGCTACTTCCCCCTGTTCAGATCTGAGCGCAGCCTGTCGGTTGCGGAGGTGGTCGCCTAGTTCCCCCCTGTTCAGACCCGAGCGTAACGCGCCTCTTGCGAAAGGGGCGGCCTAGTCACCGCGCAGGGCTACCACGGGGTCGAGACGCACTGCCCGCAGTGCAGGAGCGACCCCGGCCAGCAGACCCACCAGAGCGCTGCAACCGAGCGCCAGCAGCAGATAGAGAGGATGGAGGGTGAGCGGTAAGCCAGCCGCCAGCAGGGTGAGCAGCAGCTTGAGCCCGCCGAGCAGGGCCAGCCCCATGGCTCCGCCCAGCAGCGCCAGCACCACGGCTTCGAGCAGGAACAGCAATAGAGTGCGCCGCCGTGGACAACCCAACGCCATCAGCAAGCCCACCTCGGGGATCCGCTCCTGCTGGGCGATGCTCATGATGCTGAAGATGCCGACCGCCCCGATCAGCAGCGAGATAATGCCGAGCCCGCCAACCGCCAGCTTGATGATGGAGAGTATCTTGTCGAGGCTGCTCAGCATGTCCTGCTGGGAGGTGAGGGTGAAGTCCTCGGCGCCGTGGCGGGCGATCAGCGCCCGCCGGATCTGGGCGGTGATATCGGCTTCCGCCTGTCCGGAGCGATAGATGACGTCGATCTCCTGCAGCCCCTCCTTGTTGAAGAGCGCCTGGGCGTGAGCGGCTGGCAGATAGATCATGTCGTCCAGATCAAAGCCGAGAAATTGCCCCTTGGGGGCCAGCACCCCAGCCACCCGAAAACGGCGATCACCGGCGCGCAGCAGGTTCCCCGGTGCATCGCCACCGGGGAACAGCTCAGCTGCCACCTTGGCACCCAGCACCGCATAGGCGCGGGGCATGGCACTGTCATCCGCAGGCAGAAAACGCCCCTGCACCAGGGTGAGCCGCCAGCCGGAGAGCGCAGCCGGACCTGTGCCCAGAATGGCGGTGCTGCGGGTCAAGCCGCGGCTGCGCACCTCCCCCTGCCCCTGCACCACAGGGAGCGCCGCCTCTACCCCTGCCAATCTGGCGAGGGCATCGGCATCCTCCAGCAGCAGGGGACGGCTGCTGGAGAGGATGCCGGGCGGGCCGCCGGCGGTTTCGGTCTTGCCCGGGGTTACGGCGATCAGCCGGGTACCAAATTGGGAGAAGCTGTCGAGCAGATAGAGCCTGAGCCCCTCGCCGATGCCGGTGAGCAGGGTCACCGAGGCGATCCCGATGGCGATGCCGAGCGCCGACAGCAGGCTGCGACTGCGCCCCGCCAGCAAGGCGCGCCAGAGCCAGAACAGCAGATCAGCGGCGCGCATCAGCCACCGCTCCACTGCCCGCTGCGCAGGCTGCTGACCGGATCTTGCCGTGCCGCCCGGGAGGCGGGCAGCCAGCTAAAAAACAGCCCGGTCAGCAGGGCCGCCGGTATGGTGCAGAAAGTAGCGAGCAAGGGGACCGCCGCCGGAAATCCGGGCCAAATCACTCCGGCGAGGGCAACAAGGGCATAGCCCAAGACCGTGCCAAACAGCGCGCCACTGCCGCTCAGCAACAGCGCCTCCCACAAAAACAGCTGGCGGATCTGGCGACTGTCGGCCCCCAGCGCCTTGAGCAGGCCGATCTCGCCGGTGCGCTGGCGGGTGCTGATCAGCGCCAGATTCATCATCATGATGCCGGAGACCAGCAGGCTGATGGCGCCGATGCCGGCAACTGCCAGGGTGAGGGTCGAGAGAATGGTGGAGAAGGTGGCCAGCATGGCGTCGCGGCGCACCACTGTCACATCGAGCACCCCGTGGCGCGCCTGCATCAGCTGCTCCAGTTGCTTGACCAGCGGGGGCACCGCTTGCCCCGCCAGCGGCTGGATCAGCAGCCGAAACAGCCCCTCGGTGTTGAACAGCCGCATGGCGCTACCGACCGGGATCAGCGCGGCCTCGGCCATATCCATCCCCAGATTACTGCTCTGGCTGGTGAAGACCCCCACCACCCGAAAGCGGCGATTGTCAAAACGCAGCCACTGGCCGACCGGATCGACCTGACCGAACAGCTCACGGGCCACCTTGACCCCGAGCAGAACGGCCGGTCGATCCTCTGCAGCATCCCCCGGCAGCCAGCGGCCGGAGAGCAGCTCCAGCCCGTGGGTATCGCGCAGCCCGTTGCTGCTGCCAAGCAGCATGGTCTGGCGCAGCCGCGCCCCCTGCTTGGCCTCGGCAAAGCCCATCACCAGCGGCACCAGCCGCACGTTTGGCTGGTGCTGGCCAAGGTAGTGCATATCATCGAGAGTGATCTGCCGCAGACTGTTTCCGGTGACCGGCGGCAGCCCGCCGGTGGTCTCCTTGCGGCCCGGGAACATCACCAGCAGATCCTTGCCAAGGGAACTGAACTGGTCGGCCACATAGCGCCTCGCCCCCTCCCCCAGCGCGGTGAGCAGCAGCACCGAGGTGACGCTCAGACTCACCGCCAGGATCAAGACCAGCGCCCGTGAGCGCTGGCGCAGCAGGGCCACGGCGGCAAAGCGGATCACATCGGGGCGCCGCATTCAGCCACCGCCGCTATCAATGTTGATGCGGCCATCGTTCATCAGGATCCGCCTGCCCGCCCGATCACCGAGGCGCGGGTCGTGGGTTACCACCACCAGCGTGATCCCCTGCTCCCGGTTGAGCTCCTCCAGCAGGGTAATCACCTCCTCCCCGGAGCGGGAGTCGAGATTGCCGGTGGGTTCGTCGGCCAGGATCAGCCGCGGCGCCATTGCCATGGCCCGGGCGATGGCTACCCGCTGACGCTGACCGCCGGAGAGCTCAGCAGGGCGGTGTCCGGCACGGTTCTCCAGCCCCAGCTCTCCCAGCAACTGCTGGCTTCGGCGATGGCGCTCGGCGGGGGCGATCCCGCACAGCATCAGCGGCAGCTCGACGTTTTCACGGGCGGTGAGGCGGGAGATAAGGTGAAACGACTGGAACACAAAGCCGATGCGATGACCGCGCAGCTGGGCCAGCGCCGGCTCTGACAGGGTGGCGGTATCCTCCCCTCCCAGCCAGTAACGCCCCTCGTCGGGCCGATCCAGCAGCCCCAGCACATTGAGCAGGGTCGATTTGCCGGAGCCCGAGGGGCCCATCACCGCCAGATACTCCCCCTCGGCAACCCGCAGGGATACGCGATCGAGGGCGGCCACTTCGCTCCCCCCCAGAGTGAAACGACGGCTGACGGCATCAAGGCGAATGAGATCACTCATCCGGCTGCTCCGTGGCGGCGCTGAAAGGGCCCTCCCCGACAATCTGTCCGGGCTGGGCCGCCAGCCGATCACCGGCAGCGAGCCCCTCGGCCACCTCAATCCAGTTCCAGTTCTCCACGCCCCAACGGGGCACCACCCGTACCAGCTTATCCCCTTCCAGCCGCAGCACGCTGCCATCGTCGGCCCGGCTGCTGGCCGCTACCCGCAGCACATCGGTGGCGCGGGTCACCTCGACCTCAAGGTCGGCACTGTAGCCAATAAGCAGGGGGACATCGGTAGGCAGGGCAGTGAGCGCCGCCTCCACCTCCACGGTGCGGGCCTGCTTCTCCAGCTCCTTCACATAGGGGGCGATGCGGGTGACGGTGGCGGCAAAATCGCGCCCGGGCATGGCATCGAGCAGTACCCGGGCAGACTGGCCCACCTTGAGGCGGGCGGCATCCACCTCATCGATGGGGGCTGAGACATACAGACAGCGATCGTCGATGAGATCGATCACCGGAGGCATGGCCACTCCGGGCGGTGAGGGGGTCATGTATTCGCCCAGCTTGCTGTTGACCTCCGCCACCACACCGGCAAACGGCGCCAGCAGGCGGCGCTCGCTCAAGCGAGCCTCCACCTGAGCGACCTGCGCCTCGTCGACCCGTTCCTGCTGACGGGATGCCTGACAGACATAGCGGCGGGTATCGGCCAGATTCTGGGCCTGCTCGGCGAGGGTGCGGGAGGTGAGGTTTTTGGCCAGCAAGGTGGCCAGCCGGTTGGCCTCCCGCTCGTAGTAGGCCGCCTCGCTGCAACGCTCCTCGCGCTGGGTCTTGCCAAGGGCCTGCTGGGCACGGGCACGGGCAAGATCGGCGTGAATGTCGTCACTCCAGAGGGTCAGCAGCAGATCTCCCTGCGCCACCCGCTCCCCGGCCTTGACGGCGATCTGCTCCACCACGCCGCCACCGGGCAGACTGAGCCCGGCCCGCTGACACGACTTGATGGTGCCAGCCCGGGTGTTGACCACGGTGACCAGCACATCCCCCCGCCCGACCTCAGCCAGCCTGATCGGCGTCGGCTGCGGTCGCCACCACCATGCCAGAGCAGCCGCCGCTACCACGGCGCCACTTCCCCACCACAGCCAACCTCTCTTCATCGCGCATCCTTTCGCTAGTGACTCCCGTCATGAGCGTCGGGAGAGTAGGGCATAATAGAGCAAGGGTATCACCACCAGGGTGAGCAAGGTGGAGACCAGGATCCCGAAAATCAGGCTGATGGCCAGTCCGTTGAAGATGGGATCATCGAGGATAAACAGGGCTCCGATCATCGCCGCCAGCGCCGTCAGCATGATGGGTTTGGCCCGCACCTGCGCCGCTTCGATGACCGCCTGCTCGAACGCCACTCCGGCGCTGCGCTGCTGCTCGATAAAGTCCACCAGCAGGATGCTGTTGCGTACGATGATCCCGGCCAGGGCGATCATCCCAATCATCGAGGTGGCGGTAAACTGGGCTCCCAGCAGGGCGTGGCCCGGCATCACCCCTATGATGGTGAGCGGAATGGGAGCCATGATGATGAGTGGCACCAGATAGGAGCGGAACTGGGCCACCACCAGCAGATAGATGAGAATCATCCCAACTCCGTAGGCGATACCCATGTCGCGGAAGGTCTCGTAGGTGATCTTCCACTCCCCGTCCCACAACAGCGCCACCTCCCCCAGCTTGTCGGGCTGCTGCACGTAATATTGGGGCAGGTCGATATCGGCACCGGCGGCAAACATGCCGTAGAGCGGGCTGTCGGTGTGGCCGCCCATGTCGGCCACCACCATCACCATGGGCTGCATGTTCTTGTGCATGATATAGCTGGGGGCCACCTCATCACGGCGGCTCACCAGCTCGGAGACCCGCACCAGCTGGCCGCTCTGGCTGCGCACCTTGAGGGCCAGTACGCCCGCCAGATCCCGTTTGTCACCGGGAGCCAGTTCGATGCGGATCGGCACCGGATACTTGGCGCCGTGCCCCTGCAGCCAGCTGGCATCCTGATAACCCACCCCGCCATTGAGGGTGTTCACCAGATCCCCGAGATCGACCCCGAGCAGGGCCGCCTTGCTGCGATCCACCACCAGCCGCCACTTGGGCTGCGGGTCGGTCAGATAGATATCCACGTCCACCAGATCCGCCGTGGCCACAAAACGGGCCTGTACGGCGCGTGCCGCCGCTTCACGGGCGGCAGGAGTCGGGCCATAGATCTCGGCAACGATGGGAGACCAGACCGGCGGGCCGGGCGGCACCTCAACGACTTTCAGGTTGCCCCCTGCCGCACTGGCGATGGCCTGCAGCGGCTCCCGAACCGACTGGGCAATCTGGTGACTGCTGCGATCACGCTCATGCTTGTCCACCAGATTGACCTGAATATCCCCCACGTTGGCGCCGCTGCGGATAAAGTAGTGGCGCACCAGGCCATTGAAATTGATGGGGGCCGCGGTGCCGGCGTATATCTGGTAATCCTTCACCTCCTCCACCTTGGCAAGCTCTCGCCCGACCGCCAGCAGGGTGCGCTCGGTCTGCTCCAGGGTCGCCCCCTCCGGCATATCGAGCACCAGCTGGAACTCCGACTTGTTGTCGAAGGGGAGCATCTTGAGCACCACCCACTGCACCACCGGCATGGTGGTGGCGGCCCCGACCAGCAGCAACACCGCCAGCCAGAGTTTGCGTCTGGCACGCTTGGCGCCATCACCGATCAGAAAAGGGGTCATCAGCCGGTGAAAGAGACCCGCCTTGGCTTCACCGTGGGCACCGTGCGCCTCACCCTTGAGCAAATGGCTCGCCAGCCAGGGGGAGAAGATAAAGGCCACCAGCAGGGAGATGAGCATCCCCATGCTGGCATTGATGGGGATGGGGCTCATGTAAGGGCCCATCAACCCGCTGACAAAGGCCATCGGCAGCAGGGCCGCGATAACGGTCAGGGTCGCCAGTATGGTCGGCCCCCCCACCTCGTCCACCGCCCCCGGAATCAGATCCTTGAGCGCCCCCTTGCCCAAACCGCGATGGCGGTGGATATTCTCCACCACAACTATGGCGTCATCCACCAGAATGCCGATGGAGAAGATCAGCGCAAACAGCGACACCCGGTTGAGGGTAAAGCCCCAAGCCCAGCTGGCAAACAGGGTCAGCGCCAGGGTGATGACGATGGCAACCCCCACCACCAGCGCCTCGCGCCAACCCATGCTCACCAGCACCAGCAGCACCACCGCCGTGGTGGCAAAAATGAGCTTGCCGATGAGGGTGTTGGATTTGGTCTCGGCGGTGACGCCGTAGTCCCGGGTCACCGTCACCTCGACCCCGGCAGGGATAAGCCGATTCTGCAAACTCTCAACCCGCGCCTCCACCCGCTTGGCCACATCGACCGCGTTCTGACCCGGCTGCTTGCCGATAGCCAGGGTCACCGCCGGATAACTGGCCTGCCCTTGCCCCATCCAGCTGCGTTTGGTCGGGGTCTCCTGACCCAGAGAGACCCTGGCCACATCCCCCAGATAGACCGGCTTGCCGTCGTGCAGCCCCACCACCAGTTCTCTAGCCTCCTGCTCGTTTTGCAGGAACTGCCCCACCTGCACCTTGATCTCACTGTTGTTCTGCTCGATAGCCTGTGTGGTGCCTACCTGATTGGCGGCCGAAAGGCGCTGGCTCAACTCGCCCCAGCTGATGCCGTGGGCGCTGAGGGCCGCCGGATCCGGCATCACCCGCAACACGGCGCTCTGGCTGCCCAGCGTGTAAATATCGCGGGTACCGGGAATGCGCTTAAGTTCGGTCTCCAGCTCATGGGCGACCCGGGTCAGTTCGGGAGCGCCCAGTTGCTTGCTCCCCTCTTTGCTCCACTCTTTGCTCCATAAGGTCAGACTGACGATGGGGACATCATCTATCCCCCGGGGTTTTACCAGTGGCTGACCGACTCCGATCCCCTGTGGCAGCCAATCGCGGTTGGAGTCGAGCTGGTTGTTGAGATCGACGATGGCCTGCTCGCGGCTCACCCCCACCTTGAACACCACCACCAGCAGGGCGCCATCGGGTTGGGAAAAAGAGTAGAGGGTATCAATCCCCTTTATCTGGGAGACCACCTGCTCGGCAGGGGTGGTGACGAGAGAGGCCACTTCAGCCGGGCTGGCTCCCGGGAAGGGAATGTAGACATCGGCGAAGGTGACATCGATCTGCGGCTCCTCCTCCTTGGGGGTCACCAGCACTGCAAACAGGCCGAGCAACAGCCCCACCAGCGCCAGCAGCGGCGTGATGGCCGAGCCCTGAAACAGCGCAGCCAGCCGACCGGCAGGCCCCAGCCTCTCCTTGTTGCCGTTCAGCTCGCTACTCATGGGCCACCTCCTGCTGCTGCGCCCAGGCATCGGGAGCCAGCTTGTCACCGGCTTGCAGCCCGGCCAGGATCTCGCACTGCCCTTCAAAGCAATGGCCGACCCGCACCGGTGTAAGGGCCCAGCCAGCGGGTTGCTGCAGATAGACGCCGTTGAACTCCCCTTGCCGCAGCAGGGCGCGATCCGGCACCTGCAACACCTGACGTTCACCCTGTTTGAGCTGCACCTTGAGCCACATGCCGGGCAATACCCCGGCGGTTTGCGGCGGCAAGTCGAGGCGCAACCTGAAGGCGTGGCTCTGGCTGTCGGCATAGTTAAAGCGGGTCAATTTGACCGGGGTAACAGACTTGCCATCGGGCAGCAGCACCTGCACATCCGCAGGCTCACGAGCCAGCGTCAGGGCGGATTGGGGCAACTCCACCTCCACCCGCAAGGTGTCGAGGGAGAAGCCGGAGAGCAGCGGGGTACCGGGGGCGACAGTCTCCCCCAACTCCACCAGCCGTTTGGTCACCACTCCGGCGTAAGGGGCCAGAATGCGGGTATAACCGTAGGCCTCGCGGGCTTGAGTGAGAGCCGCATCGGCAGCGTTCACCTCGGCGCGGGCGGCGCGATCCGTCGCCTGGGCATTATCGAGTTGGGCGCGGGTGATCACCCCCTTGGCAATCAGCGCCTGAAAGCGGGCGAGCTGGCGCTCGGCTTCCACTTGCTGAGCCTGCGCCCGCGCCAGCCGCGCCTCCGCACCCGTGACGGCGGCAAACTGCTCCTTGCCGCTGATCTCCAGCAGCGGCTGCCCCGCCTGCACCTGATCGTTCACATCCACCAGCATGCGGGAGACCCGGCCGCTGGTCTGGGCCGCCACCGTCCCCTGATTGATGGCACTGACGGTGCCATCCAGCGTCAGCCAGTCGGTCACCGGCTGTGGCGCCACTGTCAACAAGGGCTCTGGCTCCCCGTCTGTAGCCATGGCCTGGGTGGATGTCATGGCCTGCGATGTCATCACCAATAAGGTGATCCCCAGCAACCGGATCTTTTCCATCATTACTCTCCTTCCCTGGCGTAATCTGTCACTTCACGGGATCAGGCGGTATGGGACTGGCGCACCTTATCCACTCCCCGAGCTGGCGCCTTGGTCAGCAACCTGGCCAGCCCTCTGTCAAACAGCAAGATCCCGGCCACCATGGCCGCTATAAACAACATTATCATGGGCTGCCCGCTGGAAATGAGACTCAGAGCAGGCCCCGGACAGATGCCCACCAATCCCCAGCCGATGCCAAACAGCGCGGCCCCGCCGATCAGCCGGCGCTCCAGCCTGGGGGCTGCTACGGCAACGATGGGCTCCCCCAGCACACTCTGGCGACGGGGTTTCACCAGCAGAAAATAACCCGGCATAAAGACCAGCAGAGCCCCTCCCATCACGAAGGCGAGGCTGGGATCCCAGGCCCCGGCCAGATCGAGAAAACCGGTGACCCGGGCGGGATCCATCATGCCGGAGATGGCCATCCCCAGTCCGAACAACACACCCGCAAACAAACTTGTCAGCAACTTCATGGCGATCAGCCCCTTACAGCAGATGATGAGTGACGAAGACGGTGATAAAGCCTGCCGCCATAAAGGTCAGGGTGGCGACGATGGAGCGCAGGGAGAGCCGCCCCATGCCACAGATGCCGTGACCGCTGGTGCAGCCATTGCCAAGACGGGTACCGACCCCGACCAGCAGACCGGCCAGCAGCACAACCGGCCACCCGGGCAGCGTGGTGAATGCGGGCATGGTGGCCCAGCCCAGGGTCAGCGCCAGCCAGGCGCCCGCCCCGAGCCCCAGCAGAAACAGCACCCGCCACGGCGCACGGTGTTGCAGCGCACCGGCCAGAATGCCGCTGATCCCGGCCACCCGGCCGTTGAACAACATCAGGATCAGGGCCGACAGCCCCGCCAGCATGCCGCCGCCCAAAGAGAGCAGCCATTGGCTTTCCATCATCAAGATTCCTTATTTTCTGAGTGACAAAAATGGGTTTGCAGCGCCCCCAACACATCGGCGGCCGCCTCGCTCACCAGCGAGTAGTAGATCTGCTGGGAAACCTTGCGCGAACGGATCAAGCCGTAGCGCTTCAATACCGACAGTTGCTGGGAGAAGGCCGACTGCCCGAGTTGGCTATGGGCCAGCAGCTCCCCGACCCCCTTCTCCCCCTCCACCAGCTGGCAGAGCACCATCAGGCGTTCGGGATGAGCCAACGCCTTGAGCAGGGAGGCGGCGGCTGTCGCATGTCTGTTCATCTCGTCGAATTGGCTCATAAGAGTAAATTAGCAATTGCTGATATTTGTTCTATTGTATAAAACAACACTAAATTAGCAACATCTAAAGTAGATGAGGAGAAAGACCATGACAGTAGATAACGGAGTCAGAATCGTCGCGGGTTGCATGTTGCTGCTCTCGCTGATCCTTACCACCTGGGTTCATCCGGGCTTTGTCTGGTTGAGTGCCTTTGTCGGGGTCAACCTGATCCAGAGCGCATTCACCGGTTTCTGCCCGGCAGCGATGATCCTCAAACGGATAGGATTTAAATAACAGGGTCGGATGACCTAGGCTCATATGAGCGTGTAATAAACGCAGGAGGCTGAACATGGCAACGGTAATCGTCATCGGCGCGGGTCTCGGGGGCATGTCTGCCGCCTACGAACTCAAGGCCGAACTGGGCAAGCAGCATGAGGTGATCCTCATCAATGACAAGCCGGACTTTGAATTCACCCCCTCCAACCCCTGGATTGCCGTCCAGTGGCGGGAGCGCAAGGAGACCTCGATCCCCATCGAACCCCATGTGAAGAAAAAGGGGATCCGCTTTATCCATGCCGCCCTGACCGAGCTGCAACCGGCGGCGCAGCAGCTCACCCTCTCCGATGGCCAGACCCTGCGTTACGACTTTCTGGCGATCTGCACCGGCCCGGCCCTCGCCTTTGACGAGGTGGCGGGGGCTGGCCCCGAATCCGGTGGCACCACCAGCGTCTGCACCCTCTCCCACGCCGAAGAGTGCCGTCACAGCGTCAGCGCCCTGGTCGATGAGCCCGGTCCTGTGATTGTCGGTGCCATGCCGGGCGCCTCCTGCTTCGGCCCCGCCTACGAGTATGCGTTCATCCTCGATCGCCACCTGCGCGACAAGAAGGTGAGGAAAAATGTGCCCATGACCTTTGTCACCAGCGAGCCCTACATCGGCCATCTTGGTCTCAACGGCGTGGGCGACTCCAAGGGGATGCTGGAGAGCGAACTGCGGATGCGCGACGTGCAGTGGATCTGCAATGCCCGCACCGTGGCGGCGCAAGATGGCCAGATGACGGTGGAGGAGCTGGACGATGAGGGCAACATCAAACGCACCCACACTCTGCCCTACAAACACGCCATGATGCTGCCCGCCTTTGTCGGCATTGCACCGCTGCGGGGCATCGAGGGGCTGGTCAATCCCCGCGGCTTTGTCATCGTCGACGAGCACCAGCGTAACCCCGCCTTCCCGCAGATTTACGCCGCCGGAGTCTGCATCGCCATTGCACCGCCGCACAAGACGCCGGTACCAACCGGGGTGCCCAAGACCGGCTACATGATTGAGGCGATGGTGCGCACCCTGAGCCACAACATCAAGGCGGAGCTCAGCGGCCAGCCGCCGATGACCAAGGCAGTATGGAATGCCATCTGTCTGGCGGACATGGGGGACACAGGTGCCGCCTTCGTCGCCATGCCGCAGATCCCGCCGCGCAACGTCGCCTGGTTCAAGAAAGGAAAGTGGGTCCATCTGGCCAAGATCGCCTTCGAGAAGTACTTTCTGCACAAGATGCAGGTGGGGGATACCGAGCCCATCTACGAGAAACTGATGCTCAAATACCTCGGCATCGACAAGACCGAATGACCCCGCAGACCCGGCCCTCGCCGGGTCTGCTTTTTACGGCCCTGCGTGGCAAAACGGGGCTTTCGATTATGTTTCAAGATGTTGCTGCGGGCGGCGCGGGGTTTACCCTGCCCGCCGCCTCGGCTATCATTCGAGCCTCTTATCAATAGCGGAGACCATCAGTGGGCAACTCATCAAGTGACAGTTGTAGACCGACCCTCATCGTCGGTACCAAGGTCGCGAGCTAGCCGCAGGTCTTTCTCTGCCGCAACTCGCAACCCTGCGAGAAGCGGAAATCCACTCCCCTCTTCTCCCTTTTTACACTTGACGTCTGGCAACCAGTGGCCAACCGCCACGGTCGCCATGCCTGCATAGTTTCTGCTTCCCACAAGGAGGCTGCTATGCGTTTTATCTCAATCAAACCGGCTGCAGATCGCGCGGTCGCAACAGGTTCTGTTGCTACCCGGGCTTACCCCCTGTTGAGCCGGCTCGGCCGTGGCATACTGCCACGCTGGCTGGGCGGCAAACAGCGTCAGCACCACTACCGGCTGCAGATCCGCTGTGAGGATCGCGCCGATATGGAGCAGGTGCTGGATATGGTGAACCACACGTTGCAACCGGCCGGGCTGCAACCGATGCAATCGATGAAGCCGGGTCGCGGCGGCGGGCGAGAGCTGGTGCTCAACCTGCAGTGCACCCCGCCCCAGCGACGCTATCTGGTGCAGTTCGTTCATCAGGTCGGAGTAGCACATCCGGTGCGCTGGCAACTGCGCCCGCGCATCGACTGCGATCCCGAACTCAACTGACCGCACACCTGCGTTAACCACTGTGAAAGGGGCCAGCCACGCTGGCCCCGCTTGTTGCGTCCTCTCCGAGCGTCAGGGCATCTGATGATGCTCGCGCCCCAGGACGCCGCGTTTTGTTTGTCTGCTGGCCATCCGCGCAATCATCCCCTGATCCATCCGCCTCCCGGCGTTTCATCATGGATTGCGCCAAGCCAGCGCTTATCAGAAGGAGTACGCCATGAAGATGTGGCAACAAATTGACATGATCTCCCTGCTCGACACCCTGGCCAGCCTGCTGCTCGCCTTTGTGCTTGGCAGTCTGGTCGGGCTGGAGCGCCAGTACCGCCAACGTACCGCGGGTCTTCGCACCAACGTGCTGGTCGCCGTAGGGGCCGCCCTGTTCGTCAGTCTGGCCCAGCGCATCTATGACCTGCACGGCGGCAACTACAACGTGGTCCATGTGGTGGCCTATATTGTCTCCGGCATCGGCTTTCTCGGCGCCGGCGTCATCATGCGCGAGTCGGGCAATATCCGCGGCATCAACACCGCCGCCACCCTATGGGGCGTAGCAGCGGTCGGCGCCGCCTGTGGCGCCGGACTGGCCATGGAGGCAATTCTGGGCGCCCTGTTCGTGCTGGCCGCCAACACCCTGCTGCGGCCGCTGGTCAATCAGATCAACCGCCGTCCGGTGGACAATACCGACACCGAAGTGACCTACAAGGTGACGGCGCTGACCCCGCGCGAGCATCAAAAAGAGGTGCTGCACTGGCTCGAGGAGATGCTGGAGCAGGCCAATTACCCCCTGAGCGAGCTCGACATCGAGCCGTTTGGCGAGGGGGATCTGGAGATCTCGGCGGTGCTGCTGGCTACCTCCATCGATGGCGACGAGCTGGATGCCCTGATGGTGAAACTCGGCATCCACCCCCATATCAAGCAGGTGTTCTGGCGCACCAGTACCACCGACTGAGCTGTCGGCCAGAGTCATGGCTCCATCCGCCAACAGCAAAAAGCCCCGCCAGCAATGGCGGGGCTTTCTCATATGGATGGGCGAAGAGTGGCTAGCGGCGACTGCGCCAGCGCACCCTGGGGGTGATCACCTGGGCGGTCTGCGCGGGAGGATTGCCCGCTATCAGTTGCTGCATCAGCTCGAAGGCGGCGAGGGCCAGCGCCGGACAATCCTGCGCCACCGAGTCGATGCGCATGGGAATGCAGTCGAGCAGGTCGTGATCGTCGAAGGTACAGAGGCGCATGCCCGTCTCCATCAACCCCGCTTCATTTAGATAGCGCAGCACCCCCTCCAGCAGGGTGAAGGAGGCGGTAAAGAGCCCCCTGGGGGGCACCCCCAGCTCGGCCACCAGCTCGGCCATCAGCTGATAACCGGAGCTCGGCTGGTAGTCGCGATGGCGCACCCGGGCGGCATCGGCTTCAAAACCGGCGCGATGGAGCCCCAGCTCATAGCCCGCCAGCCGGTGACGGCTGGGGGAGAGATCCAGCAAACCGCCGAAGTAGTAGATCTCCTCGCCGCACTCACTGGCCATATCCCGCACCAGCTCGGCGGTGGCCTTGCAGGCATCGGAGATCACCATGGGCAGGCGCGACTCGCCGATATGGCGGTCGAGCTGCACCACCGGCAGGCGGTCGTGAATACGGGCATAGATGTCATCGCTGTGGCCGCTGGAGGCGACAATCAACCCATCCACCTGACGGCTGATGAGGTTGTCCACCACCCGTTGCTCGAGGGCGGGATCATCCTCGGAGCAGGCGATCAGCAACTGGATGCCCGCCTCCCGGCAGTGGGCCTCGAGGGCGCGGGCAATGCGGGCAAAACCGAAGTTGGTGAGATCGGGGATCACCAGCCCCCAGGTGTAGCTGCGGGTCTCGCGCAGGGAGCGGGCGTGAAAGCTCGGCAGGTAGTGACACTCCTCCGCCACCGCCTGAATGCGCTTGCGGGTATCGTCGGCAATCCGGTACTCCGCACTCTTCCCGTTGAGCACCAGACTGGCAGTCGCCTTGGACACCCCCGCCAGTTCGGCGATCTGGGCAATCGTGATCCGTTTCTTCTTCTCCACCTGGCCTCCCGGCTGACTAGAACCGGGCTATTGTACTAGGCACGCCGACAGCGGCCAGTGATTGAGGCAAATTTTGCAGCCATCATCGCCGTTACCTGATGAAAGTTGCGGCTTGTCCCCGGGAAAATAGCGCGCCGACAGGCTGTGGCGACCCTCATCGATGAAGCACTCCAGACTGGAGCGATCGCATAGCACGGTGATCCGCCCGCCAGCCCATGGGCTGCTGCGGGTCTCCCACGCTCCGCTCTGCCAGTTCTGGCGCCGCAAGGTGATGTGCCCCGGCTGCCACACCAGCTCGGCCACGGCGCCGAACCAGAGACTCCCCTCACCGCAGAGATCCAGATCGAGCCAGGCCGAGTCGATGGCCAGCCCCGGAAATTCGCCGAGCGTCCCCTCGAAGCGGGTCAACTCTCCCTTCAATGCCGCAAGCTCCGCCACCGGCCGCTGGCAGAGCCACTCATCCTGCCAGAACAGCTCCCGCGGGCAGCTCATCTGATGGATCCAGCCATAGGGGATAGTGGGTTGGCTCATCTCGCTCTCCTCCGGCAGCCCCAGCCAACCAAACAAGAGGCGGCGACCCTGACTGTCTCGGGTGGTTTGCGGCGCATAGAACTCGAAGCCTCGATCCAGCTCGTGGAAAGCTCCGTGCTCGAAGCGCTCGCCGTCGAAATCGCCCGAAAGCCAGCCGCACTGGTAGAGGTTGCGATAATCCTCGCCTGCAGGGGCAATCCCCTGCGGGCAACTGATCAGCACATGGCGATCCCCTAGCGGGAAGAGATCCGGGCACTCCCACATATAGCCAAACTCCCCCAGCCCCCCGCGCCCGCTGCCAGCGATGGGGCCTACCGGCTGCCAGCTTTGCAGGGTGTCGCCGCGATAGAGCAGCACTTCACCCTTGTCGTGCAGGGTGCGGGCCCCCAACACCATCAACCACTGCTGGCCGTCGTGCCACACCTTGGGGTCGCGCACATGGCCGCTGTAGCCTGCGGGCAGATCCAGCACAGGCCCCAGTTTCTCGAAGCCTCCCTCACCATCGGCGCGGGCCAGACACTGATAGGCGGTACGACTGCCATCCGGGTATTTGACATTGCCGGTGTAGATGAGGGTCAGACGCCCCTGCTCGTCGCTCACCGCAGAGCCCGAATAGCAGCCGTGGCTCTCATAGGCTTCGGTGGGCAACAGCGCCACCGGCTCGTGCTGCCAGTGCAGCAGATCGGTGGAGGTGACATGGCCCCAGCCCTTGTTGCGGTGCTCGCAGCCGAGCGGATTCCACTGGTAGAAGAGGTGGTAGCGCCCGTTGTGCTCGATAAAACCGTTGGGATCGTTAAGCAGCCCCACCGGGGCGGCCAGATGCCAGCGGGGCCGATGGGGATCGGCCGCCGCCTTGAGCTGTCCGGCCAGCAACGACCGGACAATCTGGTTGAGAAGATCGCTTTCCTTCATCACTCCACCTTGTACTTGAGCAGGAAGGAGGCGGCGAAGGCAGTGCCAAAGGCAAGCACCAGCCCGATGATGTAGTGAATGAGGCTCATGGGCTGGACGATGGCCATGCCGGGAATACCGGTCAGCCCCACCGCAGTCATCCCCACCTTGGCCGCCACCACGTAGGCGCCGCCGCAGGCCCCGCCAAACAGACCGGCGAGGAAGGGTTTGATATAGCGCAAGTTCACCCCAAAGATCGCCGCTTCCGTGATGCCCAGCAGGCAGGACATGGCAGCCGGCACGGTAATCGCCTTGATCTTCACATCACGAGTCTTGAAGTAGACCGCGAGACAAGCCCCACCCTGTGCCACGTTGGCCATGGCCCAGATGGGCAGCAGGAAGTTGACGCCAATTTGCGGATTGGCCAGCAGCCCCGCCTCGATGGCATGGAAGCTGTGATGAATGCCGGTGATGACGATCAGCGAGTAAGTGCCGCCAAACACCAGCCCCGCCAACCAGCCAGCCTGCTCATAGAGGGCGCTCAGACCGAACGAGATGCCATCCCCCAGCACCCGCCCAGCCGGGCCGATAAAGAGCAGCGCCACGAAGCCGGTGATGATGACGGTGAGAAACGGGGTGAGGATCAGATCCAGCGCATCCGGAATGCGCTTGCGCAGCAGTTTCTCCAGATGGGACATAAACCAGACCGCCAAGAGCACCGGGAAGACGGTGCCCTGATAGCCGATCATGGCGACATCGAGCCCGAAGAAATCCATGGTCTTGAAGCCACCGGCCACGCCCCAGGCGTTGGTCAACGCCGGGTGGGTGAGGATGCCGCCAAGGGTCGCCCCGAGGTACGGATTGCCACCAAACTCACGTGCTGCCGTAAAGCCGATGAGGATCGGCAATATGATAAAGGCCGCCGAGCTGAACATGTCGAGCATCACAAACAGGGCGCTGTCGGCATTGACCCAGCCGTAGGTACGCACCATGCCGAGCAGCCCCATCAGCAAGCCCGAAGCGACGATGGCCGGAATGATCGGTACGAAGATGTTGGAGAGGGTTCGCGCCAACCGCTGGGCCACGTTGAGCTTGGCCGCCGCCATGTCGGTCAGTTCCGCCTTGCTGGCGGTGCCGGTACCGGTCAGCGCCACAAACTCCGCATAGACCTTGTTGACCAGACCGGTGCCGAAGATCACCTGAATTTGGCCCGCGTTGCTAAAGCACCCCTTGACCCCCTCCAGCTTGTCGATGGCGGCCTTGTTCACCTTGCTGTCATCGGCCAGCACCAACCGCAGCCGGGTGGCGCAGTGGGCAGCACTGACGATATTCTCCTTGCCCCCGAGCAGGGGCACCAGATCCTTGGCTATCGCACTGATATTCATATTCTTCCTCTTATGACCCGCCACGCTGGCGGGCTCTTGTCACATGAGAGTAGGGGCTGTCGAGCCGGGCTTCTAGCCGCAGCTCAACAGCCGCTTGCGCCTGATCGCAAAAAGGCATTCAGTTCGGAGCGGGTAGGCAGCGCCGTCATGGCCCCCTTGGCGGTGGTGGCGAGCGCCCCGCAGCCGTGAGCCTGAGCCAGAATGGTGGGCAACTCGGCCAGCGTCGGCAGCGACGAGCGCCCGGCCAGCGCCGCCAGCAGACCGGCGACAAAGGCATCCCCCGCCCCCGTGGTGTCGATGGGCGTCACTTTCTGCCCTACCCACTCCAGCAACTCGCCATCAAGGCGAGCCACTACCCCGGCCGCCCCTCTGGTCACCAGCACCAGCGCCGGGCCAGAGAGAGTGGCAAGCCCGGCGACCAGTTCATCCTCGCCGCTCAGCAGTTGCAGCTCCTCAATGGAGAGCTTGACCACATCCGCCAGCGCAATAGCCTGACGCACCAGCGGCAGCATCTCGGCGGGGTTGCCCCACACCTCGGGGCGCAGGTTGGGGTCGAAGCAGACTCGCCCGCCAGCCGCCTTGATGGCCGCCATGGCCTGCAGGCAGCTGGTGCGTACCGGCTCGTTGGCGAGCGCGATGGAGCAGGTCAGCAGCCACTGACCGGCATCGAAGCGGGGCAACTCATCCGGGGTGAGGAACTGGTCGGCGCTGGGACGCACCATAAAGGTGAAGCTGCGCTCCCCCTCGTCATCCAGTTCTACCAGCACGGTAGAGGTGCGATGGTCTGGATCGAGCCGCAGCGCGGCGATATCCACCCCCTCCCCGCTCAGGGTGCCGGCCATAAAGCGGCCGAACGGATCGGCACCAACCCGGCCGATAAAGGCCGCATCGCCACCCAGCCGTGCCACACCAACCGCCACATTGGCGGGCGCGCCACCCGGACACTTGAGGTAGTGCAACGCCCCTTCCGGGATCAAGTCCACCACCGCATCCCCCATTACCCACACACGATTCGTCACCTTGCTACTCCACTGCTGCATCGGATCGACTGCCAAACCCGGACTCTGTTTTGTTGGTTAGCATTATCAGCTAAACCGTTTTAGCCAACCAACAGATCTCGGCACCGGCTGCCATTTTTGTGATCGGGATAACGAACTAGAACCAGGTTTCCATCTGTACGCCAAAGTTCCACTCGCCACCGGCGGTGAAGTTGCTCTGGCCCATGGCATCGTCACTGGCGTAGTTGTCGAGCTCGGAGGACCAGTCCATCCAGCTGGCGAACACCCTAAGCTCAGGCCGCTCGAAGAAACCGGCGGTCTGCGCCTTGAAGGTGGGGGCGAAGGTGAGCTTGGTGAAGTTGCCGTTCACCGCCTGGCGACCTTTGTAGCCCTTGGGATCGAGATCCATGTACTGCCAGGCTGCCTCGTAGACCAGCTCGACGTTCTGGCTCAGCACCTGCGCCACCCGGGTATTGACGGTGAGCCAGCGGTACTCGTCCCCTTTCACGTAGCGATCCTGACTCTGCTCGGCCAGCAGGGCCGGGGCAAAACGCCAGCGCGAGTTGAGATCGGTGGCGCCAAACACGGCGACCCGTACTGCATCGGCATCCGGCAGCAGCTCGCTGTCAGAGCCCAGCCCCTTGAGCTCGGCCCCCAGCCCATGACCGTACAGCACCGCCGCCTTGGCAAAACCTGGGTTGATGCCGAAGAAGCTCTCGCCGTGGTAAGCCAGCAGGGTGTGTGCCCCCTTGTCCGCAGCCTCGCTGCCCGCCCCCTTGTCATTGATGCGGGCGTCATTGTCCTTGGCCGAGAGGCCGTTCACCATCCACTGCCAGTTACCGACGCGGTTGTTCATGGTGAGGATATAGCTCTCGATATCGGAAAGACCGCTGGCGCTGATGTCGCCGTAATCGCGGCCATAGAGGGAGAAGTTGGCCTTCCAGCTGTCGGCCAGTTGCACGTCGTAGACGCCGCCGCCGGTACCGGCCAGGAACACCACGTCAGAATCGAGCCAGTGGATGTCGAAGTTGTCGCGGTCAAAGCGCTTGCCCGCCCAGAGCACCGCATTCTTGAAGGGGCCGTCGAAGCTCGCCAGATTGCCGATCTCGGCAAACACCTGACGGGTATTGAGGCTCGAATCGCTGGCGGTCCAGTCGTTGCTGGTCTCCACCCCGTCCGCCAGCATCAGCTTGTAGCGGGCCCAGCTGCCATCCTCAAAGGTCTGGGTTTTCAGCAGATTGGCCTCCATGTAGGTGTCATCCTCGTTGCCAAGGCGACCGACGGCCCCGCCCACCGAACCGGCCGGGGTGATGTAGGGACCACCGCGCCCGCCATTGCCATTGCTGTTGACCAAGAGGCCCGAGCGAGCGTAACCGTGAAACTCGAAGCCCTGGGCACCGGCTGTCTTCTCATCCACCTTCTGGCTGCGGTTGTCGGCCACCTGCGCCTGCTCGCTGGCGGCGCTCGCCTTCACTTCCGCCTGACTGGCACGACTCTCTGCCACCTCGGCTCTCGCTTCGGCCGCCTGTACCCGCGCCTCCAGCGCCGCCAGACGGGCCTCGACACTTTCACCTGTGATACTCGCCTGCGCCGCCCACAGCGGGCTGCTCATCCCCAGTCCCAGCGCTACCGCCAGCGCCAACTTGCTCTTGAACATCATCATCTTCCTCACCTGTCATCTGTGGCCCGGACGGGCGCTGTTGTTATCGACAGCCAGAGCATAGCTAAACCGCTTTAGCTAACTCAATACAGTAACTAAACCGTTTCAGCAACAGTGTGAGCGGGATAACATTTGTACAGCAGGAATTGGCGGGAGTTGTGAGGAGGATCCCTCATCAGGATCCACTCAATAAGGCGGATCCTGGCGAAATACGGGCAAAAAAGAGCCGGCACAAGGCCGGCTCTGTTTATTCGGGTCGCTGAAATCAGCTGGTCAGATCGTCGAAGAAGCGTTTCACCCCTTCGAAGAAGCCTTCCGATTTCGGCTTGTGGGTCTTGGCAGCGGCACCGCTGAACGACTCGTCCAGCTGGCGCAGCAGCTCTTTCTGCTGCTCGGTGAGGTTGACCGGCGTCTCGATCACCACCTTGCACATCAGGTCCCCTACCTGGCCGGAGCGCACGGACTTCACGCCCTTGCCGCGCATGCGGAACATCTTGCCGGTCTGGGTCTCCGGAGTGACCTTGAGCTTGACGCGGCCATCCAGGGTCGGCACTTCAATCTCGCCACCCAGGGCAGCTGCGGTGAAGCTGATGGGCACTTCGCAGTAGAGGTTGTTGCCGTCACGCACGAAGATCTCGTGCTCTTTGACGTGCACCTGTACGTAGAGATCCCCTGCCGGTGCCCCTGCTTCCCCCGCTTCCCCTTCGCCGGAGAGACGGATGCGATCACCAGTATCGACGCCCGCCGGAATTTTCACCGACAGGGTCTTGGTGCGCTGGTAGCGACCTTCACCGTGACACTTGCGGCACGGATCCTTGATGATCTTGCCGCGACCGTGACAGTGCGGACATGCCTGCTGCACCGCGAAGAAGCCCTGACGCATCTGCACCTGGCCGGAGCCGTGGCAGGTCGGGCAGGTCTGGGCACTGCTGCCGGTGTGGGCACCGGAGCCGTTACAGACTTCGCAGTGAACCAGAGTCGGCACCTTGATCTCCTTGGAGACCCCGCGTACCGCCTCTTCCAGCGTCAGCTCCATGGTGTAACGCAGGTCAGAGCCACGGGCCGGGCCACGACGGGCACCACCACGGCCACCGCCGAAGATGTCACCGAATACGTCACCAAACATGTCGGCGAAGTCGGCACCGCCGCCAAAGCCACCGTGGCCACCGCCACCCTGGCTCGGGTCGACACCGGCATGGCCGTACTGGTCGTAACGGGCACGCAGGTTGGCATCGGTCAGAACCTCGTAGGCTTCCTTGACCTCTTTGAACTTCTCTTCGGATGCGGCATCACCCTGATTACGATCCGGGTGATACTTCATGGCCAGGCGCTTGTACGCCTTCTTGATCTCGCGATCGTCGGCATCTTTCGCCACACCCAGTACTTCGTAGAAATCGCGCTTCGACATACTCATCCTGTGGTTACGCAGACGGGCGTTGGTTACCCAACGCCCGTGAATTCATTGACCAAGCCGATGGGCGAAGCGGACTTCGCCCATCTGGGTAGGGCTTACTTCTTGTCGTCTTTCACTTCTTCGAACTCGGCGTCGACTACGTCGTCGTCAGCCTTGGCAGAAGAGGAGGACTGACCGGCATCAGCACCGGCTGCACCCTGGGCCTGAGCCTGCTGCTGGGCAATTTCCATCAGCTTCTGGGACGCTTCCAGCAGAGCCTGCTGTTTGGCTTCGATAGCAGCCTTGTCGTCACCCTTGATGGCCGCTTCCAGCTCGCTCAGAGCAGCTTCGATCTTGGTCTTGTCGTCGGCAGGCAGGGCTTCACCGGCTTCGGTGATCTGCTTGCGTACGGAGTGGACCAGACCATCAGCCTGGTTGCGAGCCTGTACCAGCTCTTCAAACTTCTTGTCCTCGGCCGCGTTGGCTTCGGCTTCGCGTACCATGCGCTCGATCTCGTCATCAGACAGACCAGAGGAGGCCTGGATGGTGATCTTCTGCTCTTTGTTGGTCTCTTTGTCTTTTGCAGAGACGTGCAGGATACCGTTGGCATCGATGTCGAAGGTCACTTCGATCTGCGGCAGACCGCGCGGTGCCGGACGGATGCCTTCCAGGTTGAACTGGCCCAGAGACTTGTTGTCGCTGGCGCGCTTGCGCTCACCCTGCAGCACGTGAATGGTCACGGCAGACTGGTTGTCTTCGGCAGTCGAGAACACCTGGGACTTCTTGGTCGGGATGGTGGTGTTCTTCTCGATCAGCGCAGTCATCACGCTACCCATGGTTTCGATACCCAGGGAGAGCGGGGTGACGTCCAGCAGCAGTACGTCGGTCTTGTCACCGGACAGTACGGCGCCCTGGATGGCAGCACCCATGGCCACGGCTTCGTCCGGGTTGACGTCTTTACGCGGCTCTTTGCCAAAGAACTCGGCAACGGTCTTCTGAACCAGCGGCATACGGGTCTGACCACCAACCAAAATTACGTCGTCGATCTCGCCAACAGCCAGACCGGAGTCTTTCAGGGCGACACGAACCGGCTCCAGAGAGTCCTTCACCATGTCTTCTACCAGGGATTCCAGCTTGGCGCGGGTCACCTTGATGTTCATGTGCTTCGGACCGGTGGCATCTGCAGTGATGTACGGCAGGTTGACGTCGGTCTGCTGGGCAGAAGAGAGCTCGATCTTGGCTTTCTCGGCGGCATCTTTCAGACGCTGCAGAGCCAGCTGGTCGTTGCGCAGGTCGATGCCCTGCTCACGCTTGAACTCGTCTACCAGATAGTTGATGACGCGGTTGTCGAAGTCTTCACCACCCAAGTGGGTGTTACCGTTGGTCGCCAGTACTTCGAAGGTGGTTTCGCCTTCAACTTCGTCGATCTCGATGATGGAGATATCGAAAGTACCGCCACCCAGGTCATATACGGCAACCTTGCGCTCGCCCTTGACCTTGTTCACGCCGTAAGCGAAAGCTGCTGCAGTCGGTTCGTTGATGATGCGTTTTACATCCAGACCGGCGATGCGACCGGCATCCTTGGTAGCCTGACGCTGGGCGTCGTTGAAGTAGGCCGGAACAGTGATAACGGCTTCGGTTACCGGCTCACCCAGATAGTCTTCGGCGGTCTTTTTCATCTTTTTCAGCACTTCGGCAGAGATCTGCGGCGGTGCCATTTTCTTGCCCTTCACTTCAACCCAGGCGTCGCCGTTGTCAGCTTTGGCGATGGCGTACGGCATGATTTTCAGGTCACGCTGCACTTCTTCATCTTCAAAACGACGACCGATCAGACGCTTGATGGCGAACAGGGTGTTTTTCGGGTTGGTGATGGCCTGACGCTTGGCCGGCTGACCAACCAGGATCTCGCCATCATCGGCATAGGCAATGATGGACGGAGTAGTACGATCGCCTTCTGCGTTCTCGATCACGCGAGCAGTGTCGCCATCCAAAATAGCGACGCAGGAGTTGGTAGTACCCAGGTCAATACCGATGATTTTACCCATTTGACGAATCTCCAAATACTTTGAATAAACTGGCGAGGAACTCGCCTTAATGCGTTAACGGCTAGGTGGGGGCTGCCAATCTGGCTTTCAAGCTCCCGGCATCAAATTTTTTGTGCCGCCGCGGCCTTGCTACCTATATGGGGTCGCCAGACGCAGCTTCAAGCCCCAACCCTAAAAAACCACACCCTTTGTCATGGTTGCGCGGTCACGTTGAGCCGTAAAACCGGGCAAGATGAACAGGTGCTGCACTGCGAAACAAAAAGCCCGCCACGGGGCGGGCTCGGGCACCCACAGCCAATCAATCGACCGCTTTGGCGATCATCACCATGGCCGGACGGATCACCCGACCGTTGAGGTCATAGCCCTTCTGCATCACTGCAATGACGGTGTTCGGGGCCACATCGGCACTCGGCACCATGCTCATCGCCTGATGGGCGTTGGGGTCAAACGGCTGGTTGATCGGGTCGAGCGCCACCAGACCAAACTTGGCCACGCCGCTCTGCATGGATTTCAGGGTCAGCTCGACACCTTCGATCATCGGCTTGAGGGCTTCGTTCTCCTTGTCGGCCAGTTCGATGGCACGCTCAAGGTTGTCCAGCACCGGCAGCAGTTCGTTGGCGAACTTCTCCAGCGCGAATTTGTGCGCCTTCTCCACATCCAGCTCGGTACGACGGCGCAGGTTCTCCATCTCGGCGGCGGTACGCAGGGCGCGTTCACGTTCTTCCGCCGCTTTTTGGATGGCGGTTTCCAGCTGCGCTTCCAGTTCGGCAATACGGGCCTGCTCGGCTGTCACTTCACTGTCTACATCGGTCGGCTCGACTGGCTGGGCTTCCACTTGCTCCATCGCTTCAACCTTTTGCTCTTCGTGGTTCATGACATCTCCAATTCCGGGGTTACTTATGAGGGCCCTGACGTCTGGTTGAGCGACCGGACGACAACAGACCGACTATGTTGGCGCTATTATGGGGATGCATCCCCGGCTTTCAAGGGGTAAAGGGCAATCAGGGTTGCTGAATAGCCGCAACCGTCGGTTTATCCGGGTTACCGCTCACCGTTTAACCAGTAGCCTCAAGGGGATAGCCGGCACCGTCACACGGGAGAGCGTCACAAGCGGAGCAAAGCACTGTATACTGGCCCGCAATACCCATCCCAAATCTGACTGACTATGGATTCTCCGTTCAAAACCATCGCCCTGATTGGCAAACCCCACCATGAGGGGGCCAACCAGACGCTGACCGGCCTGCATCAATACCTGACCTCACGCGGTTTCCGGGTACTGGTCGAGAGCCGGGTTGCCCAGACCCTGAGCATCCTCGATGAAAACGTCATGGATCTGGTCCAGCTCGGCCAGCAGGCCGATCTGGCCATCGTGGTCGGCGGTGACGGCAACATGCTGGGGGCGGCGCGGGTACTGTCGCGTTTCGATGTGGCGGTGATCGGGGTCAACCGGGGCAACCTCGGCTTTCTGACTGATCTCTCGCCGCAGGATTATCTGCTGCCGCTGGAGCAGGTGCTCTCCGGCCACTACAAGAGCGAACACCGCTTCCTGCTGGAAGCCTCGGTCTATCGCCACGGCGAGCGCAAGTCGAGCAATCTGGCGGTCAACGAGGCGGTGCTGCACCCGGGCAAGATCGCCCACATGATCGAGTTCGAGGTCTATATCGATGGCAGCTTTATGTATAGCCAGCGTTCGGACGGCATCATAGTGGCCACCCCGACCGGCTCGACCGCCTACTCCCTGTCAGCAGGTGGCGCCATCCTCACTCCCAAGCTCAACGCCATCACGCTGGTGCCCATGTTCCCGCACACCCTGAGCAGCCGCCCCATCGTGCTCGATGCCGACAGCGAAGTGCGCCTGCTGGTCTCGCCAGACAATCAGGACGATGCCATGCAGATCAGCTGTGACGGTCAGGTGACCCTGGCGGTCCACCCGGGGGACGAGATCCTTATCAAGAAGAGCCACCATCAGCTTCATCTGGTGCATCCGCTCGACTACAGCTACTTCCACGTGCTGCGCAACAAGCTCGGCTGGGGCAGCAAGCTGTTTTAATCGGCGCTGACCGACAACGGCATTGCCAGAGAGGGCGCCTGAATTGGCGCCCTTCTCTTTTCTGTCGTGGCAACGTCCCCTGCACTCTCATACCCGTACCGCGTACCAATAGTCAGTACCGCATTTTCATAGCGATACCGCACTGGCGCGGCTTTCCTGCGTTAAAAATGACGGCGCCCTCTTTACTGTATATAAGACCAGTATATACTGGATGCATACACAGTAATGTTGACCTATACAGGATGAGACCATGCTGACCCAGCTGACCGTCAACAACTTCGCCATCGTCAAGTTTCTCGAACTCGATCTGCAACCGGGGATGACCTGCATCACAGGTGAGACCGGTGCCGGTAAATCCATCGCCATCGATGCTCTCGGTCTCTGCCTCGGAGAGCGGGCAGAAGCCGGCATGGTGCGACCCGATAGCGACAAAAGCGAGGTCAGCGCCCGCTTCCTGCTGGACAACAACCCGGCCGCCCGCGCCTGGCTCGCCACCAACGAACTGGAAAACGAAGGTGAGTGTATCGTCCGGCGAGTCATCTCCGCCGAGGGTCGCTCCCGCAGCTATATCAACGGCGTGCCTGTCCCCCTCACCCAACTCAAGAATCTGGGCCAGCTGCTGGTCAACGTACACGGTCAGCATGCCCACCAGATGCTGCTCAAACCCGACTACCAGCTCGCTCTGCTCGATGGCTATGCCGGTCACTATCTGTTGCTCGACGAGGTGCGCCAGCACTATCAGCAGTGGCGCCAACTGCAAAACGAACTGAACCGGCTCAAGGCCGAGCAGCAGCAGCGGGAAGCGCGCCGTCAGCTTATCGAGTACCAGGTGCAGGAGCTGGACGAATTTGCCCTGCAACCGGGGGAGTTCGAAGAGATCGAGGAAGAGCACCAGCGTCTCGCCAACGGCACAGAGCTGATGCAAGAGTGTGGGGCTTGCCTCGATCTGCTCTATGACAACGAAGAGACCACTATCGCAGGGCTGCTGCAATCAGCCGTCGATCGGGCCGAGGGGCTGGTCAGCATGGACAGCCGCCTCACTCCGGTACTAGAGATGCTGAACGAAGCCCTGATCGGGGTGCAGGAGAGTCACAGCGAACTGCGCAGCTACCTCGACCGACTGGAGCTGGAACCCGAACGTTTCAACGAGCTGGAGGCCCGCCTCTCCAGGGCGATCAATCTGGCCCGCAAGCACCACGTCAAACCGGCCGATCTGGCTCAGTACCATCAGGAGTTGGCCTCTGATCTCGCTCGCCTCAACTCCGATGAGGAGCGGTTAGAGGGGATGGAAGATGAGCTGGCCGAGGCTCGTCAGGCTTTTGTCCAAGCCGCCGAGGCCCTGAGCCAGAGCCGTCAGCGTTACGCCCAAGAGCTGGGCGCCAAGGTGACCAGCAGCATGCACGAACTGGCGATGCCCGATGGCCGTTTTGCCATCGAGGTACGACCCGATGCCCATAGCAGCCTCTCTCCGCTGGGTATAGATCGGGTGGAATTTATGGTCACCACCAACCCGGGCCAACCGATCCAGCCGCTTGGCAAGGTGGCCTCAGGCGGTGAACTGTCACGTATCAGCCTCGCCATCGTGGTGATCAGTGCTCGCAAGATCTCAACCCCAACCCTGATTTTCGACGAAGTGGATGTGGGGATCAGCGGCCCGACTGCCGCCGTGGTGGGTCGCCTGCTGCGCCAGCTCGGCGAGTCCACTCAGGTGATGGTGGTCACTCACTTGCCTCAGGTAGCAGGCAACGGCCACCAGCATATGGTGGTGAACAAGCATACCGATGGCAAAACCACCGAAACCCAAATGAGTGCCCTTGATGAGGCCGCCCGTCTCAACGAGCTGGCACGCCTGCTCGGTGGCGACCAGATCACCGACAACACCCTGGCCAATGCCCGCGAGCTGCTGCGTCGTTGAATCTGGCAATAAAGCCGATTTGCAGCGATGGCGACTGATAGAACTGGCCAAATATGCTGACTGCGCAGGCATGGACGAGTGCCATGGCCTGCACAGTCAGCAATAGCCAATAGCCAATAGCCAATAGCCAATAGCCAATAGCCAATAGCCAATAGCCAATAGCCAACTGTGAGAACCGAACTCGCGTCAGGATTACCGACCCAGATCAATAAAATGGCGAGTTAGGCGAAGCTGGCAGCAACATGGGCGTGGATCCGGTTGCCTTCATGTGGCGGATTTCGCATAGTGTTGCCCCCCTTTATGGGTATCCAATTGTGAGGCTTTGTCTATGATCCACGTTTTTGGTCACAAGAATCCTGATAGTGACAGTATCTGCAGTGCGCTGGTTATCACCGACTGGCTCAATGGCCAGGGCCGTCAGGCCACCCCATGGCGTCAGGGTGACCTGCGCACCGAAACCCGTTTTATTCTGGAGCAGGCAGGCGTCAGCGAACCCGAGTTGCTGACCAAAGATCTGACCGGTGAAGATGTCTGGCTGGTGGATTTCAGTGATCTGGAACAGGGTCCTGCCACACTGGCACAAGCCAATGTACTGGGTCTGGTGGATCACCACCGTCTCGGTACCCTGGTCACCCAGTCTCCGCTGGATGCCTGGATCCGTGCCGTCGGCTGCACCTGCACCATCGCCTTCGATCTGCTGAGCCAGCAAGGTACCGTGACCCGCAGCCAGGCTCGCCTAATGCTGGGTGCCATCATGAGCGACACCCTCTGTCTCACCTCGCCGACCACCACCGAGCAGGACAAGATCGCTTGTGAGCGTCTGGCACCGCAGGCCGAAGTATCGCTGGCCGAATTCGGCCAACAGCTGCTGATGGCGAAAACCGACCTGAGCGGCCTGACTCCAGCTCAACTGCTGCAGCAGGATGAGAAGGCATTCCAAGCCGAAGGGTTGAACTTCATCATGAGCCAGATTGAAGTGGGCAGCGAACAGCAACTGGCCGAGCACCTGCCAGCCCTGCAGCAGGAGATGGCCCAGCGCGTGGCGAGCGAAGGGCTCGACTTCTTCGTGTTGATGGTGACTGACCTGACTGCGGCTGCCAGCCGTATCTACTTTACCGAGCACGCCAAAGTACCGGCAGAGTCCAGCTACCACCCGGGCTTTGTCAGCCGCAAGAAGCAGGGGCTGCCCTGGGTGATGGATCTGCTGGCCAAGGCCTGATCTTCCCTCGCCATCACCTATTCCAAAGCCCTGCCTCTGCGCAGGGCTTTTTCATCGCCACCGCCAGCCGCACTCCCCCCTCTTGCTGATCATGTTGCTCACGACTGCGGCCTCTCGCTTACTCCTTTCTCGGCTTATTGACAGTTAACGCCATAACTTTGCTTACATATTTGCGGCTGTTATTTATCAGGGCTTTGCTGCAGGATAATCGCCGCGCACAACCTTTTCCGTTTCCATTCAGGTGATCGATGAACATAACCCCCAAGCAGAGAACACTGGCCATCACCATGCTGATCGCCGTGGTGCTCCTCGGCTGGCTGCTCTGGCCCAGTCAACCACCCAAGGCGATGCTGACCGCTCAGGTGACCCGCGAGGATATTGCCCAGACCGTGCTGGCCAGTGGTGTGCTACAGGCCGTAGAGCAGGTGGATGTGGGGGCCCAGGTCTCCGGTCAAGTCACCAAGCTGGCCGTCGAGGCAGGTGATCAGGTCAAGCAGGGAGACCTGCTGGCCGAGATCGATCCCCTGATTGCCCAGAACAACCTCAAGACGGCCGAGGCGGAACTTGCCAGCAACCGCGCCCAGCTCAAGATCAAGCAGGCACAACTCAAACAGAACGAGCTCGCCTGGCGGCGCCAGCAGCAGATGTTCAAGCAGGAGGCGAGCTCACGGGCCGATCTGGAGAGTGCCGAGGCCCTGCTGGCGGTCACCCGCGCCGAACTGCAAAATAGCCAGGCCAATATCGACAATGCCCTGATCAAGGTTGATCGGGCCAAGACCGAGCTGGGCTACACCAAGATCCTGGCGCCGATGGATGGCACCGTCATCAGCATTGTGACCCGTCAGGGCCAGACCCTGGCAGCCAGCCAGACGGTGCCGACCGTGCTCAAGCTGGCCAACCTCGAGACCATGACAGTCAAGGCTCAGATCTCCGAAGCCGATGTCACCAAGGTCAAAGCCGGCATGCCGGTCTATTTCACCTTGATCGGCGATCCGGATACCCGCTATCAGGGTACCCTTCGCGCCGTGGAGTTAGCGCCTACCAACATCAACGATCAGGCCACCACTGGTACCACCACCAGCAATGCGGCTGTCTACTACTACGCCCTGTTCGATGTACCCAATCCCGACCATACCCTGCGGGTCGCAATGACCACCCAGGTGACCATAGTGCTCGGCGAGCGCAAGCAGGTGCTCACTGTGCCGCAAACTGCCCTCGGCAAGTCGCTGGGTGATAACGAGTATGAAGTCACCGTGATCAAGAACGATGAGACGACCGAAACCCGTCATATCAAAACCGGTATGAAGGATGAGATCCGGATTGAGGTGATCAGCGGGCTGAGCGAGAAGGAGGAGGTGCAGCTCAATCACGGTGCCCCCGCCGACAATGATGAGATGGCGGTAATGCTATGAGTGAGTCCCTGAACCAGCTGCCGTTGATCCAGCTGAAAGGGGTCGAGCGACGCTACCAGAGCGGCGACAGCGAAGTCACCGTACTCCACCCTCTTGACCTCACCATCACGGCAGGAGAGATGATCGCCATTGTCGGCGCGTCCGGCTCTGGTAAGTCGACCCTGATGAACCTGCTGGGTTGTCTCGATAGCCCAAGCAGCGGCCAGTACCTGTTTCGCGGTCAGGACACCGCCACCATGGATGCGTTGGCGCTGGCCCGGCTGCGCTGCCACCACTTCGGCTTTATCTTTCAGCGCTACCACCTGCTGCCCCACCTCGATGCCACCGCCAACGTGGAGATCCCAGCTGTCTATGCCGGCACCAGCCGCCCGGATCGCCAGGCGCGCGCGCATCAGCTACTGAGCAGACTCGGGCTGGCCGATCGCAGCCACCATACCCCAGGCCAACTCTCTGGCGGTCAGCAGCAGCGGGTCAGTATCGCCCGGGCGCTGGCCAATGGCGGCGAAGTGATCCTCGCCGATGAACCGACCGGCGCACTGGATAGCCAGAGTGGCAAGGAGGTGATGGCGATCCTCAAGGAGCTGCACGCTCAGGGCCACACCATCATTCTGGTCACCCACGATATGAACGTGGCCAGCCATGCCGACCGGATCATCACTCTCAAGGATGGTCGGATTGAACAAGATAGCGGCCCCTGCCAAACGGCCGTGTTGGCTCCAGCCACCGCCGTAGCCCCTCAAAAAATAGTGCCCACTAAAGGCGCCATGGGTCACGATTGGGATCGTTATCGGGAAGCGGGACGGATGGCGATGCATGCTATGCTCGCCCACCGGATGCGCACCTTCCTCACCATGCTCGGCATCATCATCGGCATCGCCGCCGTAGTGAGCGTGGTGGCGCTGGGGCAAGGGGCGCGCGCCAAGGTGATCGACCAGATCAATGCGATGGGCACCAACACCATCGAAATCTTCCCGGGTAAAGGATGGGGCGATGAGAAGATGGCCAGCATCCAGACCCTCAACAAGGGGGATCTCGATGCTCTGCTGGGGCAACCCTATCTTGCGGGCGCCAGCCCCGAGATCGGCAGCTCCGGCCAGTTGCGCTATCGCAACAAGACCAACAGCGGCAACGTGACCGGGGTTGGTAACGACTATTTCAAGGTGAAGGGGATGACGCTGGTCAGTGGTCGCTTACTGGAGTGGCAGGATATCCAGCAGCGTGCCGCCGTTGCCGTGGTGGACAAGAAGAGCATCACCAGCCTGCTTGGCAAGGAGGATCCTGTCGGCAAGGTAGTACTGGTCGGCACCTTGCCGGTGCGGATTGTCGGGGTGGTTTCGCAGGAGACCGGCTTTGGCCCCACCAGCCAGTCGGTCAATGTCTGGCTCCCCTACAGTGCGGTGATGAGCCGCCTGATTTCGCAGCATCACTTCAGCCAGCTCACCATCCGGGTCAAGGATGGCATACAGCCGGCACTGGCGGAGCAGGCGGTGATCGAGCTGTTGACCAAACGCCACGGCGTGAAGGACTTCTTCACTTTCAGCAGCGACAGCATCATCAAGTCAGTGGAGAAAACGACCGCCACCATGACCCTGATGGTCTCGGCCATCGCGCTGATCTCGCTGATCGTCGGCGGCGTCGGGGTAATGAACATCATGCTGGTGTCGGTGGTGGAGCGAACCCGCGAGATCGGCATCCGCATGGCGGTCGGTGCCCGTCAGTCCGACATATTGCAGCAATTCCTGATTGAGGCTGTGATGGTGAGCCTGCTTGGCGGGATTTGCGGGGTTGGCCTCTCCCTCGGGATCGGCATGCTCTTCTCCCTGCTGGTCGACAGCATCAAGATGCAGTTCTCGCTCTTCTCTATCCTGATGGCCTTTGGCTGCTCGTCACTCATCGGGATCCTGTTTGGTTATCTGCCAGCGCGCAACGCGGCAAGGCTCGACCCCGTGGTCGCGCTGGCGAGGGAATAACATGTACAAATTATCTTGGCTGGCCCTCTGCATCGCCCTTGGTGGCTGCAGCCAGCAGAGCACCTATCACCGGCAAGATCTCGCCATCGCTCCCGTCTGGCAGCAGGCGAACAGCGAACAGCTTGCCACCCAGGCTGGCCCCTGGTGGCAAGCCTTTCACGACCCGCAGCTCAACCAGCTGGTTGAGGCTGTGTTGGCCGCCAACCCGGACATGCGCATTGCCGCCCTCAAGCTCAAGAGCGCCCGGCTGGGTGCTGATCAGGCCGATACCAATCTTACCCCCTCGGTCAATGGCAGCCTGGACGCGAGTAGCAACAAGGATCTGAAGAGCGGTAAATCAACCAGCAGTATGGGGCCATCACTTGGCCTGAGCTATGAAGTGGATCTGTGGGGCAAGCTGGCATCGGCGCGGGATCAGGCAAGCTGGGAAGCTGCTGCCAGCGAGCAGGATCTTGCCAGCACCCGTCTGCTGCTGATCGGCAATAGCCTTGAGCAATATTGGCAGCTTGGCTATCTCGCCTCGGCCATTACCTTGAGCGAGCAACAGCTGGCCAACCTGGCCCGCACCGAGCAACTGACACAGGCCAAATACAAGGCCGGAGCCATCACTCGACTCGATCTGGCACAGGCACGCCAACTGTTGGCCGGAAAACAGGCTGAGCTGGCCTCCCTCAAGGCGCAGCAGGAGCAGGCCCGCAATGCCCTGCGTCTGTTGCTGGGCCGCAGCAGCGGGCCGCTGGAGTATGCACCCGCTTCCCTTGCAAAGCAGACTATTCCTGAACTTGCGGTGGGTATTCCGGCCGATGTGCTGGCTCGCCGCCCCGATGTCAAAGCGGCCGAATTGCGGCTGCGCAAGACGCTGGCAAAAGGGGACGAGATCCGCACCAGCTTCTACCCCAGCCTGACCCTGACCGGCAGTGCCAGCACCGCATCCGATAGATTGGCGCAGGTACTGCAAAATCCGGTTGGTACGCTGGGGGCCAGCCTCGCCCTCCCCTTCCTTGAATACAACCGCACCCAGCTCGCCATCGAAAGCTCAGAGCTGGATTACCAGATCGCTGAAACCGAGTTTCGCAAACAGCTCTACACCGCACTGGTGGAGGTGGAAGACAATCTGGCCGCACGCCACTATGGCCAGCAGCGACTCGATTATCTGCAGGAACAACTGAGTTATGCCCAGGAGGCCGAACGACTGGCCAAGGCTCGCTTCCAGGCGGGTGCGACTGGCGTGCAAGCCTGGCTTGATGAGCAGAACCGGCTGTGGGATGCCCAGCAGAGCCTGCTGGCCCAGCAAAAAGAGCAGCTCACCACCACCGCCAAAATTTATCGTGCCCTGGGTGGCAGCGATAGCGTGGCGCCCCGATAGCGCTTCATCTGGCTATTCCCCACTCTGCCTACAGAGTGGGGAATACCATCGCCATAGACCGCACCGAATTCCCTCGCCCACACGGCAGACGAACGCCATTGCTCATCATCAGGGGGCGGTTATGGCAGCGCAGCCAATTACATGCATCGGCGACTCAGAATATCCCGGCCATACTTTGCGACTCTCTCTATCCCTCACGCTCCCTGAACGGAGATAACGATTACCGGATATTCAATCAGCAGAGAGCTTGGATCTTGCCGAGCGGCGCCCCGTGAATCGTGAGAGACATATCCGAAGCGCATATCTGCACGACGCATACAAATAGTGATATCACGTAGTTAATCCTGCACGACGAAATTAATCGCAAACAAAGAGTGATATTGAGCAAAGTGACAGTGCGGTGAAACGACGCTAAAAAGGATACAAGCGAGGATGTAGAGAGCAGAGCGGCAGAAGGCGGATTGGATAACGACGAGTAAAAAGGCAAAAAATAATGCCGCCCAAGGGCGGCATTATTCAATCTCTGAACCTGACGAATTAGATCAGGAAATCGTTCAGGTCTTTACCCAGTGCTACTTGAGCAGCAATGGCTTTCGGCATACGGCCTTGACCGGTCCAGGTTTTTTCCTGGCCATCTTCTTCGTACTTGTATTTAGCCGGACGCGGAGCACGCTTGCTCTTGGCAGCGCCAGTCGCAGCAGCCGGAGCAGCGGCAGTCGCCAACAGCTCGCGAGGATCAATACCAGCCTGCTGCAGCATTTCGGTGAATTCATTCAGCTTGCGCTGACGCTCTTCCTGTTCAGCACGCTCCTGTTCAACAGAATCGGCGCGCTCTTGGTAAACCAGGTCAAACTTCTCTTTAGCTTCCAGCAGTTGCTCAAACGGCAGTTCACGAATAGCCGCACGCAGACTGCGAATGTTCAGCAGAACTTTCAGAAACTCGTTCATTATTTCCTCACAAAAAAGTCGGTTACAGGGATAACTGTTTCAGAATAGCATGGACAATTCATAACTACATGCAATTTTTACTATCAGGGCATACTTGGAAAGAATATGAAAATAAACTTGCCAACAAACTCACGCTTTCACCCATTAAACCTATCTCGCCTAGACATCTCTTTTGATATCACCACCAAATCGAACATACACATCTGAAACTATTAATATGAGGTTCAGGGTAATTGCCATCAACATTTTTCAGAGAATGCAACTGGTGCGTCAAACGATTCCTGAGCAGTACCTGCATAAAAAAATAGAACGATGCCTGCTCGCATCATGAGCAGATTAAGACCATGCGTCATATTACCCAATCGATCGCGACATGTATTAAAATCGTTTAGAAACAACAAGTTAAAGCCAATCCGATGAACATAAAAAAGGCGCGCGACTAAAGGTGTGTTTCCTCTCTACCTTACCTTTTGCACGGAAACCACAGGTTCATTCCTACAGCTATAACGGGATTGAGACAAGCCGCTATGATTGCCTCATATCCCATTTTCCAAGCCTTAGTTGGCTGCTCCAGTAGGTAACGTATCCACACCACTGACCATTGGTTTAGAGGTTGCCTCAATCAGCAATGGTTCTTTTGGATACCAACGGAGCGCTTCGGCTCTTAAATTACGAGCCTCGTCAGGGCGCCCCAACGCATTCAATGCAACAACCATGTTCGCGTAGATATTTGCTCTGGGTGTATGGCGAACAAAATCTTGCCCCCATGCCAGGTAAGCCTCCAGTTCGGTCTTATTCTGAGTCTGTAAACCCACCATCAATCGTACCGCATTTACATCAAACTCAACCCGCGTCAACCAAGCCATTGGATTAATAATATCCAGCAACAATGATGGCTCCTTATACCCACCCCGTTCGTATTTGGTGACGACCCAGGCAGTATGAAGCGCAGTCAACATGAATGGTACGATAAACAAGGGGATGGAAACCGCCAGAAAGCGTAACAACAACTTATGGGGGTAACGGTATACGGCTATCCCTCTGGCAGCGTCTGCCCCACAGGTTTCATCGATATACCAGACCAACATCAATAAAAAAATCCAGTGAGCAATGGAGTGATAGAGGGGATATTCGACCAGGGTATGAAGTGTAATGGGTACGACTAATGCCAATAAGGCCAATCCATGCGACCAGGATTGACCCGCTACACGCCATATCACAGCGGCCCCCATCACCAAGAGCCCGATGACAGGCAAGATACCGCCTTCAACAGCCCAATAGAGCAACTCATTATGAGGATGATCAAGGTTGTACTCAATCTGTGGCATTGCCGGATTCAATAACTTGTCTGCCATATAGTTATGCAGGAATACAGATTCGAAAGAACCATACCCCCATCCGGTAAAAGGATGTTGTGCCAGCAGGTGCCATGCATACGACCAATAAATCGTACGATATCCCCCCGACTGATAAACAGAAAGACCGCGCTTGACCCCTTCCACACCATACAGAGATGCAAGTCCGAACAGCACGCCCAATAGGATGCATGAAAGAGTCATCTTCAAAGTGTGGTTTCTCTTCAACCAGGGAAGCATCATCAGCAAAGCCAATATTCCACCCAGTTGCCCAACTCTGGATTGAAGAACAATCAGCAACACCACAGAGCCAACGATCACGTAACCCTGTAGGGCTTTCAGCCATCGATGTTGGTTGAGGGTATTTAGCCAAGTAGCCAGAGCCAAACCGGTTGCCATAAAGCTGGCCATCACATTGGGTTGCTGAAAAATGCCATAAGGACGATTTGCTTTGGTGTCATAGCCAAGCCAATTGCCCGGTGTTAGCAGGTAATACTGCACCAGGCCCAAAGTCATTTCGATAGCTATCGCGACCAGCATAAGCGTCAATAGCTGTTGACGAGCCTTCTGTGCAAGACGGAACTGATAGAGTGAGAAAAGGAATAATCCGCCGCCGACAAGACCACCGAGGCGAGGAAGGGCGTAATCACGCAAAGAGGCGTCAGACCACGTCATGGGTAGCAACATCAATACAATAGCGCCCCCCCAAACTTGCAAGAGCGTGCTGGACACCAATTCGCCTTTCGAGGTGATATGCCACAACCCCAGACAGATCATCAAAGAAGCGAATATCCATCCCCATGCGTTGAAAGGAAGATAGAGACCAGCCCCACCCGGGTTATGCATGAAAAAATGCATTCCAAGTCCCAGCCAAAGTATGCTTATCCCCCAAAAGAGAAAAAATACTCGCTTTTCCCGATGGGCTGATAGCACTGATGACCCGGTGGACGGAAATGTAGGCATAAAAAAAGCGCTCTGAAAAAATGGTGTTTCATACAACCATATTCAGAGCGCTTTACTCAAGCTATAGCATTAATTAGTCAGGAAATGACGCGTTGCTACTCAAACTGTAAAGACTGTATTTTCTAGCCAGCATCTGCCCCCCATCTCTGGTCAATGGCATCCAGCCAATTGAGCCTTTGCTGGTTGTCGGGCGCAGCAACATCAAGTCGAAGGGAATCGTCACATAGATACCTTTAGTGAAACTCCCCTCTCCATACTCATCAGCAGACACATCAGTCAGCGTTGCAAACACCCCTGCCACCACGCCGGATGAGAATCGTTTGGAGAGATCCAGTGTCGCCCCGACATCCCCTGCCAGATAACGACCAATAGAGAGCTGGGCAGTCACATCATCAACATAGGGCAGTTGCCAATAACCGGTCACATGGCCTGTTGCCACATCGTAATCGGCCATCCGCAAGGTATTGTTCCAATCCCGTTGCTTGACCCAGTTCACATCAGCCGCAATCGCCCATGAACGACCAAAAGGACGATACAGCAGTTCGGCACCACCACCGGCGTACATCATCTCCAGATAACCGGCATAAGCCTGACCATACCACTCAGGTGAGAACTGCTCGAAATGGGTCGCTTGCAGGTTGTTAAGCAATACATCGGAGGAGCTGACATATTCCCGGATCCAGGTTCTCACCCTGGGCAAAGCATTCCCGTCCAGCGGTGGATTCTTGTAATTGAACTTGTCGTAGTTATTGGCCAGGTTCACAAATACCGTGCCCCCCAGCCAGTTCTTCTCGGTCACCCGCCAATCACCATTGAAGTTGAGACCAAGCTGATACATGTAGAAAGACTCCGGCCCCCCAACAGACTGGTTCAACACCGGATCCACGCTGTAACTCAGCGCCGAGCTGCGACTTTCATGGCGAACTGGTGCCGACGGTGCATTGGCTGCGATGACATCCGACTTATAAGTAGTCTCTTGTCCCAATGGGAGGTCACTGTTTGCCAACCGTACAGAGTCCATGTCCACTACAGTCTCACGGATATCGAGCCCTTTCTTCTGCTCAACGATATGCAGAGAGTGAACCGAAGCGGGCAACGCATTCGCGGCCAATAATGACATTCGATCTTCGGCTTCATCTGGCTTGCGATACTTCAGCTGCTCACCGCTGACAAAAACACGATCGTCCGTGCCATACCAGACCAGATCACGATATCCGGCATTGCTTTTCGTCTGCGCACTGAGTGCAGCCCAATCGACATCATCCAGTTGGGCCGGACTCTTTTCCGGTTGATACTCGGGCCGGGGCTCATCCAGATGAGCCTGCTGCAACTCATTAAAGTTGGTGCGCATAGTAATACCCCACATCAGGGTATTGCCACGCTGATAGCTGAGATGAGTATCCATATTATCGAAAATACGATACACGGCACCGATGTTGACAGGTGAGCTATGCGGCAAGGCTCCATAGCCGCCTTTGCTGTTACGGGCCGCATACTCGCGGCTGTAATCATTACCGTCATATTCCAGCTTCAGACGCAAGGGGCGCCATGGCGTCTGATACTCGATACCGCCAAACAAGGCCGCTGGGCCGTGGAACAGACTATCGACCTCAAATTTGCCGCCATTGCCCGCATAACCATCATTACGCTGGCACCAACTCTCTTTGTATTCACAGAAGGGGTTCTTGATATTGCCGCTCTCGGCCATATTCCCCCAGCCCATTCCAAGGGTGAAATCAAACGGGCCATAACGTTTACTGGCAACAACGTACTCACTATCGAACAGGCCAGTACCCATCAAGTCTCTGAAGCCCAATGATACTTGGGGTAAATAATCAGACTCTTGCCAAAGTCGGAATTTAAAATCCATCGACTTGTCTTTATAAGTCTGATCCCCGCTGAACTGCTCGTAAGGGCTATACAGGCGAGTTCTGACATCGGTATAACGCAGCGTGGCCTCAAACCAGTCAAAGGGCTGCATGGAGATCGACCAGCGTCGATACTCTTCGTTATCCATGTAGTTGAAACTGAACTCGCCTTCTGCGGCCATTCTGGCGCTGGGCATCTGCAGCAGACCTGCCCCACCGAAATCACTTTGCGATGGGCCATAGGGATCATTCGCCCCGGGTGCAGCAACACAAACGGTCGAGACGGCCAGGGCAATATATGAAAGTTTTGGAATCATTAATGAGGCACCCTGTTTGCAATTATCTCGGCGATCCGCTGATTTATTCCGGTAAATGAAGAGGGCAACAGGTCAGGATCAAACCCGACCAGCAGTGCAGCCCCCGCCATGGGTTCACGATGAAGCTTGTTCCAGACGGCAACGGAGACCATCTCGATATCACCGGTTGGCTGGATCAACAGCAGATGAGCCGAGTCGGCCCCCTCCAGCAGCGCATCACGCTTCCAATATTCATCGACACCGGCACCGGGTATCAGAGGCAGCGTGGGGAGTGCTTCCATCAAGCCAAACATGGCAACCTGAGGCTGGCGGGCAGCAACAAACAGTCGGTAGTTGCCTTCCAGGCGAGGGTTATCCTGCGGGGAGCGCTGGGCATTGTCAGGATCAACTATCACAGGCAAGCGGCCGGTAACGGTGATGCCTTCGAGTTGATGTGCAAGACGAGCCGCAGAAGAGGCTCGTTGAGCCTCACCTTCACTACGCCATATGCTCACCAGACTCTCCAACTCACGGATCACCGCCGCTTGCTTGAGCTCAAACTCATGTTGACGGGCCGGCGTCGTAATCTGGGCAGAGCGCCAATAGATGGGTGATGGCAGCAGCTTGTTTCTCAGCAAGGCGTCAAGGCGTGCCCCTTCACTCAAGGTGATGGGATCTTGAAGACGCCCCTGATAGTAAATGCTGACACTGGTATCCGCGAAGCAAGCACCGGACAGCAATAAAAGAGATAGGGTCAGTTTTTTCATGACGAGAATGGCTTCAAAATGGTGAGTTCAATGACCGGCAGATCAGGGCCGAGGTGTTGCTGGGTTTTCACTACCTGTCCATTAACCGGATCTCGCCAGAAAACGTTGGTCCAGGATTTCCCCCCCGGGAACATTGAAACCGTCTCTTCAAAACGCGTAGCTGAAACTCGGCGCGTGACCAGATCCAGCTCATCCTGTGCGGCACGGACCATCTTCCCTTCAAGACGGTAGCCGCTGAGATAGCGCTGTTCCCACTCTGACAAGGCACTCCAGTTGGCTGATGAGGTAGCAGCCATCGACAGTGGGTCGGCAGAACCACTCTCGCTCATGACCAGGTCATTTTCCATACCGACAGTTTTAATGACACGACCGTGGCGGGTAATAATCATGACCCGATCGGCTGTCAGCCAGGAGAGTTCATCTCCATTGACATAAGCCAATACCACGAAGATCCGCGGGTTATCACCGATTTTCAGATAAGCGCTTGCATAAGGCAGTTTATTGACATGCTCGGCACTGACGGTCACATCATCAGCCCCCAACACGGCATATTTGATAGTTTCGCTCGTCACAGAAGCAGTATTTGAACAACCGGTGAGAGATAACAAACCAAGAAAAACAAGATTGCGCGATAAAGACATAGAGTGACCACAGTGACAAATAAAAAAATAAGGCTGCCAAAGCAGCCCTATATCATATTAACGAGTACTGGTTGTGGTTCCGGTACCACGGCCGGCATCATCGTTGGAGTTGGCATTTGCAATGGCAACACCAGCAACAACCGCAGCACCTACACCGACGGCAACAATGGTGCCAGTCCCGATGGCTGCAGCACTAGCAGCACCAGCACCTGCGGCACCGGCAGAACCGGTGGATGCAGTAGCAGCAGCTTCTTCAGCAGCCATCACACCATGAGAGAATGCCATGGCAGCAGCCAGAATCAGGGCGGTTTTTTTCATTTCATCTTTCCTTGTTTATTGTCTACTTGTGGCTCGGAGAAAATATGGCATGACAACAATGCTATTACCATATATCCCTTTACCAGCGCATTGCCATGTTCACAAAAAGTTAAGTAACTCATTGTAAACATAGATAATTGCAAATATAGCATACCATCGGGACGCTATTATTGCACTGAAATACAGGTTGCATTCGAAAACTATTTTATGGTGGTCATAAAAAAGGTGCGCCATGAAGACGCACCCTGCATTCACCTATTGCGGTTATCCAAACAGAATGTCAGGCTTTTTCCTTGCTGCCATAACTGTATTGATAATATCCGTAGTTACCGTAATAACTGCTCGCCTTCTTCTCGACCGCGTTGAGCAAGATCCCCTTGATAGCGACCCCGTTTTGCTCGAAGCGGCGAATGGCCACCTCGACCTCTTTGACCGCAGTCTTGGCGAAGCGGGCAACCAGCAAGGATGCTCCCACATGCTGACCAACGATGGCCGCATCAGTGACCGCCAGGATGGGAGGGGAGTCAACGATGACAAAATCGTAGTGCTCGCTCGCCCAATCCAGCAGCGCTTTGAAACGAGGGTGCATCAACAGCTCGGAAGGGTTGGGTGGCACAGCCCCACGACAGACAAAATCAAGGCCATCAAACCCGGTCTGGCTCACAACCTGTGCCAGCTCTGTCTGACCCGCCAGATAGGCACTCAGGCCAGCGCCCATCTCCTGCCCCATAACCTTCTGCATATAGCCTTTGCGCAAGTCGGCATCGATAACCAGCACCTTCTTGCCGCCCAGAGCCAAGGTGGCAGCGAAGTTGGTCGACACGAAGGTTTTGCCAAGGCCCGGGCCGGGGCCCGAGATCATCACTATGTTGTTTTTGGCTTCCATCATGGCGAAGTGAAGACTGGTTCGCAGACTACGCAGTGACTCCATCGCCAAATCGGCCGGATTGCGCGCAGCCAGCAAGGCCTCGTTGAGAGGCATGACCTGCCGCCGCTTCTTCTGCTGCTGCTCGATGGTGGCCTGCTCAGAGGAGTAGGGGATCGTGGCATAGACCGACAGCCCCATCTCTTCCAACTGTTCCGGGCTTTCCACACCACGGTGGAAGGCAGCGCGCACCAGGATCAACCCCACTGACAGCATGCCACCCAGCAGTGTCGCCAGTACCACGATCAGCGGCTTCTTCGGCTTGACGGCACGGGTTTCAACGGCGGCATCATCGATGATCCGCACATTGCCGATAGTGCCCGCCTTCATGATATTGAGCTCCTGCTGCTTGTTGAGCAGCTGGACGAAGATCTCCTGACCGACCTGTACATCACGGGTCAGACGCAAAATCTCCTGCTGGGTTTTTGGCAGACGCTTGATCGACTTGTTGATCGCATTTTTGGTATTCATCAAGGTCTGGCGCTTTTCCATCAGGGCGATGTAAGCGGGGTGCTGGCGGGTATAGAGTTGCTGCAACTCCGCTTCCCGGAAGGTCAACTCATTGAGCTGCTTCTCAAGACCCACCATGGTATCCAGTGCGGCTTTCGCTTCCAGCGACAGATCGACCGACTCATTCTGCTGGCGATAAACATTCAACTGCTCTTCAGAACGATTCAGCTCCTCTTTAACCTGAGGCAGATGCGTCTGCAAGAAATCCAGGCTCTTCTGGGCCTCTTCGGTCTTGCGTACCACATTCTGCTGCAGATAGTTCTGGCTGATGTTGTCGAGCACCGCACGAATGCGGCCCTTGTCTTCCCCTTCCAGCGCCAGCGAGATGATCCCGGTATTTTTGCCCTTTTCACTGACCTGAAGATCACGCTGCAACTCGGCAATCACATCCAGTACCGGTTGTTTGACCAGCGTGAAGACCTGCCCCTCATCGGCTGCCACATCAGACAACAGCAGGGTGACATCCTCTTTTTCAAGCAGCTTGCCTACCTGACCTTCCAGCACCCGCCCCTCAACCTCAAGGGTAAAGTGCTTGTCTTCACCCAGGGTCAATGTGATCGGTACATCCAACAGTTCAGGCGCAACTTCAAAACGGCTTACCGCCATCTTGGGATAGGGGTGCCCCATCAGCCGTGACAGACCACGGCCAACCAGCGGGAAGAAATTAGGAGTCGCGACGGTGTCGAGATGAAGCTCTTGTACCGTACGGCCAAGCACCATACGAGAAGTCAACAGCTCAATTTCGGCAGCGGCATCGGGCTGTTCACCGCCCAATACATCAGCCATATCCCCGAGCAGCGCGGCACCACTGGCTTTTTTCTCCACCTGCAGCAAGGCGTTTGCCTTGAAGACCGGGGTCGCCAACAGAGCGTATGCAACGCCAAGAACCATAAACAGAGCGGTGATCGTCACAATCCACCAACGGCCATCGATCAGGTAACCCAGCAGGCGCCCCAGATCGATCTCGTCATTCTCCACCGCGGCACTGCTCTGCCGGGACGAAACAGAAGAAGTCGTCATTAAACACAATCCATTTTTATAGTCAGATACAACCCAAACACCACCAGACGCTGCGGATGTCGTTACAGTTTTTTCACCCACCCATCGGCGCTACGCACCAACAGCTGGTAAACATGTTCGTAAGCTTCCCGGCTCAGACGATAGGGATCGGGCACTTCACTCTCCCCCTGCCAGTGGCCAAACAGCATGGTTTTGCCACGAGCCCCCGGGTCGATAGCCGTGACGGCAGAGATATGCCCTTTCTCCATCACCAGGATCAGATCGGCATCCTGACAGAGCTCGCGGGTCAGTTGGCGCGCCGAGTGTCCCTCAAGGGAAAGCCCATGCAGCTGTGCCACCTCGCTCGCGACCTTGTCGGCCGGCTTGTCAACCAGGGCACTGACCCCGGCAGAACTGACCTGACGGCCGGGCAAACGCTCGCGAAGCAGTCGTTCACCGGTTGGGGAGCGGCAAATATTGCCCACACACACCACAAGAATTTTTTCAAACATATCGCTGTCGCTCTTAAAAAATAAAATCTGCAGCCACCGCCCCTCACTACGTGCATCTTCCTGAAGCAAGGCGGGTAGAGGGCATAGCCCCCTGCCCTATCCTCCCCGTATGTCACCGTATCAAGGCAACAAACAACCGGAGATAAGGGAGGCATCAGCCCCCCTCAATGCCGTCTCCCTGAGGGAGTGCGGCTACACGTCAATCCAGCGGGAGAGGTTAAGCAACATCACGGCCTTACCAGTTGCGAACCCGCAGCATGCCTTCTGTCAGCTCGTTAAAGCCGTTGATGGAGGGCACCAGCTGACTCAACACACGATTCCAGCGCGTCACCGGCGCCGTGGTGACATAGACCACGTCGTAAGGTTGCAATGCAAACTCGGTCCCCATCACCAGCGCGGTGGCATCACTCAGGTCGAGCTGATAAATGGCGGCTTTCTCTTGGGCTTTGGCAGCGGGGCGCAATACGAAAATGCCGGTCGCATTGGCGGCATTCTGGTTAAGGCCCTCGGCACTGCTCAGTGCTTCTGTCAGGCTCATCCCCTCACGACCAATGGTCAGAGTCGATGCCTTGTTGACCTCACCCATCACAAAAACTTTCTGGGCATCGTTGCGCGGCACGTAGAGCATGTCGCCGTCACGCATCAACTGATTGTGAGAGAGATCCCCATACTGCAACAGATCCTGCATGGAGAGCGGGAACTCCTTGCCCTGGCGGGTCAACACCACATGGTGCCAATCCGCGGTCGGGGTCAGCCCGCCAGCCAGATTGAAGGCATCAAGCAGAGTCATCGGCACATTGGTGATGGGCTGGGCGCCCGGCTTGGTCACCTCACCGGAGATATAAACCTTCTGGGAGCGGAAAGCAGCAATGCTCACATCCACCTGTGGGCTCTCGATAAACTGGGCCAGACGCTTGGCGATATCGGTACGGATCTGTGCGACAGTTTTCCCCACCACGTCCACCTTGCCGATATAGGGGTAGAAGATGGTGCCATCGGCATGCACCCAGTTGCCCGCTTCGCTGGCACTGCGGTAAGAACCGGCCGGAATGGTCAACTCGGGGTGATCCCACACAGTGACATTGAGGATGTCGCCCACACCAATCCGGTACTCGTAACGGCTGATCTCGCTATTGAGCTCGGGGTTGGCCTTGCCCACCACCGGCGCCTTGCGCAACTGGCTGATCAACGCAGGTGTAACCGGATAGACATCTGCCAGCTGATCAACATCAACGGAACCCGTAGCCACCTCGGTTTTGCCACTGGTGGAAAGATTGGTACCGGGCACCACAGTGCATGCACTGAGCAGGGCCACGGCCGACAACAGAGGAATGAGCTGAATCCTTTTCACTACCACACCTTATTAAGCTTGCCATCAAGAACTGAACGGAAAAATCGCCGTATGATAGCGGAAAACACGGAGAATTCTGAGATAAATTTACGGATAAAATCACAGCAACAACGGAACCGCTCAATATAAGCAGAACACTGACAATTCAATGGATATATGCCCATCTTCAAGCACACTATCTTCGGTGCTGATATTAAAATCAGCCTTGATTTGCCAACAGGTTGAACCAGATATGTGATTGAATCGCACCAACGTAATATTTAACGACTTTTTTACAAAAAAATGCGATTCCCTCAGCTTGAGGGAACCGCTGTCGACATATTAGTCACTACCAAACAGATCGCGGGTATATACCTTGTCTGTTACATCGCTCAACTCTTCAACCATACGGTTGGCCAATATCACATCACAACTCTCTTTGAATTGCGCCAGATCGGTAATGACTTTGGAGCGGAAAAACTCGGGCTCACTCAAGGTGGGTTCATAAATGACCACTTCAATCCCTTTTGCCTTGATCCGCTTCATGACCCCTTGAATGGCAGACGCTCGGAAGTTATCTGACCCCGCCTTCATCACCAGTCGATAGATACCCACTCGTTTTGGATTCTTGCGGATCACCGAGTCAGCTACGAAATCCTTACGGGTGGTATTGGAATCCACAATCGCTCGGATCAGGTTATTCGGTACCTGGTTGTAATTTGCCAGCAGCTGCTTGGTATCTTTCGGCAAGCAGTAACCACCATAGCCAAATGACGGATTATTGTAGTGGCTACCAATACGGGGATCGAGACCGATACCATCAATAACCTGGCGACTATCGAGACCATGCAATTGGGCATAGGTATCGAGCTCATTAAAAAAGGCAACCCGCATGGCCAGATAGGTATTGGCAAACAGCTTGATCGCCTCGGCTTCTGTGCTGTCGGTAAACAACACAGGCACATCTTTCTTGATCGCCCCTTCCAATAGCAAATTGGCGAACACGTGAGCCCGCTCGGAACGCTCACCCACTACAATGCGAGACGGGTGCAGGTTGTCGTAAAGGGCGCGACCTTCACGCAAAAACTCCGGCGAGAAAATAAGATTGTCACACCCCAACTCTTCACGCAGCCGAGCGGTAAAGCCAACCGGAATGGTGGATTTGATCACCATCACCGCATCTGGATTAATAGCCATAACATCCTTGACCACAGACTCAACCGTGCTGGTATTGAAGTAGTTGGTTTCGGGATCGTAATCGGTAGGCGTCGCAATAATAACGAAGTCTGCCCCTTGATAAGCCTCTTCTTTATTAAGGGTGGCTCGCAGATGCAGATCACGGCTGGCCAGATAGCTTTCAATCTCTTTATCGACGATGGGGGAGCGGCGCTGATTGATCAGCTCAACCTTGCTGGCAATCACATCGACGGCCACCACTTCATGGTGTTGCGCAAGTAAAACAGCATTTGATAAACCGACATATCCCGTGCCAGCAATAGCAATTTTCATATTATTTATACTCTATGTTTTAACAAACCATTTAATGCATACCAGCAGAAATACCAACTGGATTTAAATAAATTCAACTGAACAACCGTTCTGTAAAATTCCCACTGATACTTTGCTGTATTTATCTTATTCTGTGTCATACCAGTATCCGTGCGATATTTAGCTAATACATCCGGTAGACTATATGCAGCCTCACACTCTTTCAACAAGGTAAGCCAGAGTCCCATATCTTGCCGCTTTCTAATAAGTGGCATTTTCTTTTTTCCCAAAACCTCAGCATTATACACAGCAGTAAGGCAGCCGATGACGTTACCATAAAGAAGTTGCTGATATGTAACTGAGCTTGGTGCCACAACGACGCCACCGTCACCATCTTTCGAAAACTTTTGATAGGATGAAAATGAGAACAAGTATCCATTTTTCTCCATAAAAGAGATCTGATTGGAGAGTTTATTCTCAAGCCAGAGATCATCAGCATCCAAAAATGCTATATATTTTCCCTTGGCAATATCGATGGATCTATTTCTTGAAAAACCAGCACCAGAATTAGTTTCATTACGGGTAAATTTAATCCTGGAATCCGTACAGGCATATTCTCTAAGAATCTCCAACGTGTTATCACTCGAGCAATCGTCGGTGATAATCAGCTCCCAATTTTGATATGTTTGTTTTAAAACACTGTCAATAGAATCAGATATAGTCAAGCTGGAGTTATACGAAGGCATTATAATAGAGATTAAGGGTGGCATATATTCTTTAAGCATCATAAAACCCTCAATAAAAACATGAGTTCACCCACCATTTTTCCAGAAGTAAAATAGAAATCTAGATTTAGAGCCTATAAGAGAAAAATTTTTTATAAAAAAATAAAAGCTAGCCATGATACAAAGAGGAAATCCAAAAGCCTCTCTAAATAAAATAGCTCTCGATATAAGCTGTCCCTTTCCAGATAAGTTCATTCCTGAGCTATATTTGGGGTGAGAAACAATGAGCCTATCATCAAACACAAAGCCAGATATTAATTTAGCTTTAAGAAGTCTCGATAAAAAAATAGGCTCATCGCAAGCTGGATATTTGTTGCCAGCCCCCATATATATAGGGAAACGAACCCCTTCATCTTTAATCACATTATTGTTAAGTATGATTTGTATAGTCCCGACATTTAAGACATCTAATATAGAATCAGAACTTTTTTTATTATAAGCTTTCATCGAAAAGCCATCTTCATCAATAACTGATGATATAATAACTCTATTTTTATCTCTATGCTCTAAAGTATTGAGTAAATAACTTATAACATCTTCAGTTATATGCACATCATCATCCATAAACCAAAGCCATTCAGTGTCACATAACTCAATAGCAGTATTACGGCTATGTGTAACACCAATACTACTTAACTTTATTAACTTAACATTACTTGGTAGCTCCATATCAGCATCACTAGATGACTGCCAAAGTATTATATAAAGGACCCTTTTATCAAAGGTATATTCATTTATGAAATCAATTCTATCACCAAAGGTGGATATAGCAATTGTTAACATTTTTCAAAACTCTACCATCGCGTTATATAATAGAGCTAGATAATAGCCCACATAATGTCATTTTATCAATCACTAATTCACCAAACAACTCGAGCTATATTTTTTATATGCATGACCATATGCTGAAATAAAGAATATAAGGCCAACTTGGCATAATAGCGTCCAGAATACCTCTCCCTTGTAATGTAGCAGTAACATCATGCTTATGAAAATAATAGATGCAGACTTTCTAATTTTAGAATTTATTATTTCTCTGGAAGGCATCATCACTAGAAAGAAAGAAATTATTATAACAACAGTAAATGGCACACCAAGAGCAAGAACATCCCTCATATAGCCCGCATCAGTATGCCCATAGTATGTACCATCTAAATTTAAATACTGTCCATCACCATGAAGCAATGTGCTTGTGGATAACGGGTAATACATCTGAGCTAGCACATCTGTAGAGCTTGTTCTAACTTCACCATACTGAATATAATTATAAATTGCTTCAAAAGCAAAATACATGAATGAATCTATTTTTTCTTTTAATGATGGTGCAAGATATGGAAGAAAATTTATCAGTATGGCTGATAGTATGAAAATTAAAAATACCTTTTTTAAAATCATCCCAGCTGTTGAACTTATGTTTACCAAAAAAAATACAAAGCCAAATACAACACCGAAGATTACAGTACGCCCGACGGACAGAAAAATAATTGAACATACTAGTAATAGTATATAAACCCACGCCCTGTTACTGAATTGATGTTCCATCACGTAACATATATATGTCATAGATGCAAGAAGAACTGCTAATCCAAAGAATTGGCTACCAGATAAAGCTAAACCTCGAATCCCTCCCCCATAATATTGCTCGGCGATATCAACACTATTTGTAGTTCGAAATATATCAAGTGCACTTTTGAAGGCAGGGCTAGCAAATGAGGCTAAGATAATTGAAGCTTGTACCACCAAACAAAGTAAAATTATTGTTGGTAAAGAATTCCGTCCAGCATTGGTATAAATAACCGCTGCGACAAATGCTCCACTACCTCCATATATTAACATTCCAACATATATTTTCATGAGTGAGTAGTCATAAGCCCCAGACAATATTGTTGACAATGAATAATATAACAGTGAAGTAAGCAAAAGCAGCATCCCATATATTACATGGCGTGTTTTAATAAAAGACCACATGATATTGATCACTTTATTATCGCACAATGGAATCGATAACAATAACGCAATACATAGGGAGTTATAAAAAAATGGTACGGGAAAAGAGAACAAAAAAAGAAATACAATCAATGTACAATATAATGTTTTCATTGCTCCTGCCTGACGCTTGCTATATATTTATTGACATTGTCATGAAATGGTTTCATCTTTTTATAAACAGATATCCCAACTGAATTATTGCTGCCATTTTTTTCCTTTGTTTTAATATAGTTAATGCAGTTTGATATCCAAAGCGACCTTCAATATATAATGCACTCAACGTATTAACTTCAGCATCAGAGAGTCTGTTTTTGAAAAGATGATTTCTGGCAGCCTTTGCCATATTCATCTTCTGTTCGACGAAATTTTGTCTAGATACGCTACTATTTAAGACTCGATATTTCAGTAGAACTTTATTTATCCCTCCGAATTTATATTTTTGAGAAAGTCGAACCCATAGTTCATAATCCTCGGAGTGCTTATATCTCTGATCATAATACAAGTCATCATTCAAAATGCTTCTATTTATCATTACACTGGGGTGTGCAAATGGCGAACCAAGTAGACAAATGGTCTTCAACATAAAATCAGAATTATAAGTCTTCCTCGTGCTTATATAAGCACCACTTTCATTAATGTATTCGTATGCGCAGCCAACTACAGCCACATCAGGATGAGTATTTAAATATTCAACTTGCAACATAAACCTATCCACATGAGATATGTCATCTGCATCCATTCTTGCAATGTAGTTATATTTAGCGCGTACAATACCTTCGTTTAATGTCGCAATTAAACCCTTGTTTTCTCTGCTAATTATTACTAGGCGAGAGTCAATGGCAGCATATTCTTTTAAAATATTAAGTGTACCATCAGTGGAACCATCATCGATACAAATAAGTTCAAAGTTAGTGTAACTTTGAGCCAGTATGCTCTCAACAGCATCTCTCAAATATTGTTCACCATTATAAATTGGCATGATAACACTGATCATTTAAATTCGTCCCATAATTATTTCTTTCGACTTGATATAAATAGGTACAATCAATAGATACTGTATTGCTATCGCAGCTATAAAGCAATATTCAATAGCGCCATATCGGTGAGCAAAAATAACGACCAGAGGAGTGATTATATAATTTAAAATTGATAGACGATAAAACGGTTCATCTTTGAATGTTCTAAAATACATAAAAACTATTTCATGTGCCAAAATTGCAAGCCTCATTATTGCGATCTGCAATACCAATCCAGTCACAAGAAATCTGTGCTGTAAATTAAGAACATCTAGTTTAAGAAACAATATAAATATGGATGCAATAATGATGTAGCCAAATAAACCAAAATATAACGCTTGCTTTAATATGGGTACTGTATCTGAAACTTTATTTCCCGCAACCAAGTTTCCTAAATGAGATCTCTTTGTCTGAATCCATGCTGTCATGGCGATAGCAAGAGCATTAATGATTGAATTTGTTGCGCCATACTGACCAGCAAAAACAGCATCGACGTATTTATAAAAATAAACAGAATATATATTCCAATAGAAGTATCCAACAATCCAAACCAAGGATAACTTATACTGAAATGACAACATGCTCTTGGCTACAGCAATGGATCTTTTTACAGAGCTGCTTTTATACTCATAAAATATAGTGGAGTAGTCACTCTTGAACAAGACCACATTTGCCAAAAACATAGACAACTGCGAAATAAACAATGAGTATAAACCAGCACCTAGCCATAATGATATTATCAAGCTGACTGAGTATGCTACACCACTAATTAGTTTTGATAAGTAGACTTTTTCAGCGTTAATTCTACCTTCTTCAACAAGTGGGACAATGTTATTTAGTATGTTTAAACAAAACAGTAGGGAGTACAATAGCCAAGGCATTAGCCATATTGATTTACTCGTATCCGCAAAGACCCATTGGGCATACAAGTGTGAACTTAACAATACTAATAGTGACATTACAGTAAAAAAACATACCGCAACTCTCACATAACTATTAAAATGACTTTTTACTTTTGTAGCAGATAAGTGCTGTACAATAGCAGTTGAAAAGCCAATTTCAAATATCCATTGAATGGTCGATATTGAAATGAAGGTATAATAAACCCCCTGAACTTCGGGGGTTAGCTTAGTTGCAACCAAAAGAACCGCTAATGGTCCGCTCATCAGTTTAAGAAATAATGAACAGATAGAATATAATGCGGATCTGTTTCTGATTATAAAATTATGCATGAATTAAATCTTGTTACTCACGATGATAGCAATGGCTATCGCCCCATCCCAAACAGCACAGTCTTGACTGTCAGCAGCAGGATCTTGATATCCAACATCAGGCTTTGATGCTTGATATAGAAGATATCGTATTTATGCTTCCACACGGCATCTTCAATAGATGCTCCGTAGGGGTATTTGACCTGGGCCAGACCGGTAATGCCGGGCTTGACCGCATGACGGAAGCGATAGTACGGGATAACGGCTTCCAGCTCTTTGATAAATACTTCCCGCTCGGGTCTTGGGCCAACCAGAGACATTTCGCCTTTAAAGACGTTGATCAGTTGCGGCAGTTCATCAATACGGGTCTTGCGAATGAAACGGCCAACACGAGTGACTCGGGCGTCGTTCTTGCTTGCCCATTGAGCACCATTTTTTTCGGCATCGTTTCGCATAGAGCGGAATTTGATTACGTCGAATTCCTGGTTGAACAGGCCAACCCGGGCTTGACGATAAAAGATGGGACCAGGTGATTCCAGTTTGATAGCCAGCGCAGCAAGCAAGCCAATGGGAATGGCAACCAGACTGAGCGCAATGGCAGAGACCAGATCCAGCGCACGCTTGACAATGCGATTGGATGGACGGGAGAGGATGGAGAAAGATTTCATGTGCAGGAAGTAGCCGCTGTGCAGCAACTCCACTTCAGTGCGGCCGAAGCGACGGTCCAAATAACTGACCAGCGGTTCAACGTAGGCGCCATATTTGGTGGCCAGCACCAGCATTGCGGCCAGTTCATCGGGAAGGTCACCACTCTTGTAATGCACAAGGGTTTTACCTTTCAGGGCCGAGAGGTCTGTCACATTGAAGTTCAATGTGAACGGATAATCAGCAAGCACCCGTTCGATAAGCTTTTTGTCATTGTCACTGCAGTAAACATAAAGCTCATCACTTTTCATGTGAACCCGCTTAAGCTCATACACCAGATTACCAATATCCAGCGAATGGCTCTCGGCCGTCAACTGTTCATTCGCAGCAATCCCGAAGGCTGCACTACTGTCTATTTTATTATGCATTCCCATAAGCTCTCTTCATGTCTATACCCAGAGAAACAACCATCGAGGTTTGTCTCATCGGCATTTGACTGCCACGTCACGTAGATTTTGTGTTTCCCTCCGGCAGCTTGTCGAAACGAGCCGCAGCAAGAAACGAACAAAGAAAAAAGATTGATTTTTATTTGAAAGCGAAGGGCTGGACAGGAGGAACTCGGCAAACTCGTCGAGTTGACGAGTCCGGCAGTAAAAACATTTCAATTACAATCGATTGCCAACCAGTGACAGACACCCGAATGATCACACTCCGGCGTTGTCACACTCTCTATCCCGTGCCATGTATCTGGGGACTACTGACGGTCCCTCTTGTATCGATATCATCGCTATCACTAAAGCGCCGAATTGACTACAAAGAAGCCAGTAACGGACTAAAAAACAATCCAATCTATAAAAAAAATAATGGCTACCGCCCCTGAGTTACAGCTCCCAGTGTGCATGCAGTCTTTTTATATTGTTAAAAGAATTAGTAAGTGGTGTTGTAATTTACAATCACCAACCTCTGGCAAGAGGGGCGACAAAACCAGTCGCCACGCCAGCTATTCGCAATATAACCCTCCATTTTGCACCAATACTCCACGCAAAAATGTAGGAAAACTCCGAAATGGCGGGGGTGGATTGTACCTATGGTTCATCGAAATGAGTAGCCAATCTAGTCCACGACTGGCTCGATCGATTAAAAAACAAACAATAAAAGCAGGGGAGCAAAAAAAAGCGCCCAATAATGGGCGCTCATATAAAAATTCAGTGATTGGCAAGCAAAAAATCTATGTTATGTGAGGGTAATTTAACAACATTATCACTTGGTGGTAGCTGCTGCTTGGCCAGCCACACCAGATCACAAATACCATCCGTCGGTTCGAATGCTGCCGGTGCATGCATCAGGATATCGCGCACTTGCTGTTGATCAAAACGGTGACAGGCATCATCAAGCGAGGCCAGCAAGGGGCGCAGTCGCGACCAGGGCAGCCAGCTCTCTTGTGCCACCATGATCCGGGGATGCTCGGTTCCTCTGGCATCATCACCAATCAGTAACTCTTCGTAGAGCTTTTCACCCGGCCGCAAACCCGTCACCTCGATGGCGATATCCCCATCGGGCCGCTGCTCATCACGCAGTGTCAGGCCGCTGAGGCGTATCATGCGTTTGGCCAGCTCCATGATCCGTACCGGTTGACCCATATCGAGCACAAAGACGTCTCCCCCCTCCCCCATGGCACCTGCCTGGATCACCAGCTGGGCAGCTTCAGGTATCGTCATAAAGTAACGGATGATATCGGGGTGAGTCAGGGTGATAGGCCCACCTTTATCTATCTGCTGTCTGAATAACGGCACCACTGAGCCGGAAGATCCGAGAACATTGCCAAAACGCACCATACAAAAACGGGTGCTGTGCTTCTCGCGGGTCAAGGCTTGCAAGATCAACTCGGCCAGACGCTTGCTGGCCCCCATGGTGTTGGTTGGCCGCACGGCTTTATCGGTAGAGATCAGCACGAATGTTTCTACCCCTGCCTCAATGGCCGCCTGTGCCGCATAAAGAGTGCCGAATACGTTGTTACGTACCCCTTCAATGATGTTGAACTCAACCAGCGGGACATGTTTGTAAGCCGCGGTATGGTAGACGGTCTGGATCCTGAAGCTCTGCATCACCGTCTTGAGACGATGCTGGCGCTGCACTGACCCCAGTAACGGCACCAGATCCGTTTCGATTTCTTCACGCTGACACTGCTCCCGCAGGTTCTTGTGCAGGACATATAGGGCGTATTCGGATAGTTCGAACAGAACCAGAGTGGATGGCCGGCACCGCAAGATTTGGCGACAAAGCTCAGAACCAATAGAGCCACCGGCTCCTGTCACCATGACCGCTTTGCCCTTGATATTGGCTTCCATCAAGGTGGTCACCGGCTCTACCGGATCTCTGCCCAACAGATCGTCGATGGAGACCTCATTGAGCTGATCTATGCGGGCCGAGCCATTGACCAGATCGGCCATCCCCGGGATAGAGAGCACTTCGCAAGAGAGGGGCTCAAGTGAATTGATCACCTCCTGACGACGAGCCCTGGTGCTGCTCGGCATAGCCAGCAAGATCTTCTGCACCCCATGGTGGTCAATCAAGGCTGGCAACTGAGCACTGTGATAGACGGTACAGCCCTGGATCACGCATCCCTGTTTGGCGGGATCGTCATCAATAAAGGCGACGGGATAGAACTCATTGCCTTGCAACAAAGCCATTTGCAGTTGTCGGCCTGAAGAGCCCGCGCCGTAGATCAACACCTGGGTGCGAGCCAAACGGGTGGTATTAAGGAGCGCCCGGAAAAACAGCCGCACACCGCCAACCAGTAATACCAAAAAGGAGAGATAGATAACCGAGACCGTTCTCGGCAGAAAGATATCGAAGTAAAACGCAGAGAGAACAAAGAAACAGGTTGAAAGAAATGCCCCTAGCGAGATTGTCCATAACACCCGGAAGCTGACATATCGGAGCACTGCGCGATACAGCCCCAGCCGTACAAACAAACTGATGCTGACAATGATAATTGCGCCAAGCAGTGCCCAGTGATGCGGGCTATCGATTGGCCAGTTATGTTCAAGCCGGATCCAGTACGCCCCCCAATAGGTCATGGTGATCAGGATCATATCAACGGTGACAGAGATGGCACGCTTGCTGGCTCGTGACAGGGAGCCTAGGCAAGTCAGTAGCCAGCTCCCACCGGGTAAAAGCTCATTTCTCATTCTGGTACTCCTGCATTCAGGTGATACGCAAGAAAAGCTAACGGCAAGTAGGCAATGACCAGACCGCTCACACCATCGAGCTGGCCCAATACAATCATGACAGCGATCGGCGCAAGCCAGAGGCTATTTATAAGAAGCACAGCCAAGGTCACGTTTCGATGACTTTGCCAACGTCTCGCCAGATATTGATAGCCATGAGTACGATGAGCCTGGCTCAGACGGCATTTCAGGCGAAAGCGATTCAGCAACGTCCAGGTCGCATCAACCACAAAGACTCCGAGCATGACGAGCCATGCCCACAGGAATTGAGGTGCAGATGCAGCATCCAACAGCATCAGGGAAGCCAGCATCAAGCCAAGAAATCCACTGCCACCATCCCCCATAAAGATCCTGGCGGGCGGAAAATTCCAGCACAAGAAGCCCGCCGCCGAAATCCCCAGTAGCAGGATCAAACTGGCAGACGACCACTCCCCCCCAACCAGATAGTGAAATAACGCCATGAACAGGCAGACGACAACGGCTTCACCTGCAGCCAAGCCATCGATGCCATCCATAAAGTTGTACAGGTTGATAAACCAGATCACCCCCAGCCAGGCCAGCAGGTAACCAAACCAGGCCAGATCGAGCTGCCAACCAAAGAAGGTCAGCGCTGGCAAACCATCAACCGCAGAAACCACCAAAGCTGCCGCCATGCTCTGCACAATCAGGCGGGTTCGGGGCTTGAGAGAGATGTGGTCATCGATAAAACCAACCAAGGCAATTCCCAGCGCCGCAGCCCATATCAATGCAAAGCTGCTCTGGGATATGCCGGCGGGCAGTGGGAGCAGGGTGACAAACAACGGGGCTGCCAGCAGAAAGGTCGCCACGATAGCCATGCCACCGCCTCTCGGGGTCGGCACCTGATGCGAACTGCGATGATTGGGTTGGTCAAGCAAGCGGGTCTGTGCGTAGCGCCTGAGCAGGCCGGTCATGGTGATTGAAAGAAAAAGACAAAATATCGACAACAAAACAAATGCCAGCATCAAGACGACTCACTATGGATTGACGCCATCAGAGATAGGGTCTGAGAGAGCGAATAGGGTGCCGACCATTGTAATCGGCTCTGAGCCTTGCGGGTATCCATTTCCAGAGAGCCATAAATCCGTTGTAGCTTGGCATCAATCCCCAAACAGCGTCCAAGCACTCTTATTACTCTTGGTGGGAGATAAAAGAGCCGACAGCGCACTCCTTCTGCTTCTGCAATCGCCGCCAATAACTGCGACGTCGACACTGCGACAGGATCTGCGACTAAAAAGACCTGATTCACTGCAGCAGGGTGCGCCATCGCATGGGCAATGAAGTCACACAGATTAGGTAACGCCAACAGGCTACGCACATTGGTCAAACGGGCAAACGGGAGCGGGATCCCTTTGCGCACCCAGGTCATCATACTGGCAAAGTTAGCCTTCACCCCTTCCCCGTAAATAAGAGGAGGACGGATGATGGTTACAGCCATACCACACTCTTTCGCGAGTGCCATCAGCCCCTGTTCCGCGTCATACTTCGAGCGTCCATAGGGATCTTCTGGCGGACTTTGCACATTCTCATCAAATGGCTTGCCAGGCTCGGTCTGCTCGCCATTCACTTTGATCGAACTGATAAAGATGAAGCGCTTTACTCCTGCCTCAGCAGCCTGCCGGGCAAGAGCGAGGGAGCCCTCTGTATTCACCGCTCGAAACGCAGCCAGGGGATCTGTCGCGGTATCCGACATCACATGCACCCTGGCAGCACAGTGAACAACCACATCCACCTGTTGCAATTGGGCAGTCCAGTTGGCATCCGCAGTCAGAGAGGGAGCCTGAACATGGTAAGAAGCCAGCGAGTGACTTCGCACCGCTCCTTTAACATTCGCCCCCAGCGCCAGCAAGTGTTCACAGACCGCCTTGCCTACAAATCCGTTGGCACCTGTGACCAAGACTGTACTTTTGATATCTATCATTACCACCAACGCCAACCATGAATATTGAAGAAAGTCACCATGGAGCGCCCAAACATCCAGATATGGCGCCAGCCTTTGCGGGATGCATGCCCACCGTGATGAACGACCTTCACCTGAGGGACATAAGCAATCCGGCTGATCTTTCCTGCCCGCAAACTGATGTCAAAATCTTCAAAATAGAGGAAGAAGCGAGGGTCAAACCCTCCGAGCTGCTGCAGAACATCTGAGCGAAACAGCATAAAACAACCACTGACAATGGGTGGGTCCCACAGCACGTCATGATTATTAAGCTGATCTGCCATCTCATATTTTGCCAAGCGCGTCCGGAATAACTTCTTCACACTCGCAGGAGCAAATCCACGCAGCAATAAATCAAATACGGTTGGATAGCGTTTGCAAAGCCGCTGTACCTCACCATCTTCCCACGTAGCGAAAGGCGTCAATAATCCGCAATCCGGATGTTGCTCCATAAACTCGAGTGCATTTTTCAGTGCATCTGGAGCAACTTCAAGATCAGGGTTAAGGATAAGGTGGTATTTGGCATCCGTCTGCAATGCTTGATTATGACCCGCTCCAAAACCAGGATTGGTTGCATCAACTATTGACTTATAAGGCGCAGACCAACATGGTAACATATCCTCCATTTTTAACATTTCTGCCAACGAAGGAGAATGTTCCACCACATACAAAAAGGAACTTAATTTACTAACATGAACAGCTACATTTAACGTTGATATCGTTTTTTTTAGCATGCTCAAATTAGGTCGGTAATTAACAATAGACACCGAGAGAGTATTTTCTTTCACCCAAGCGAACCTAATTAAACGAGAGTCTGGATTAAAATAATAGATGCATAAGCAGGCATTACCCCTCCCCCATTACACTGTAACTAACGTTCAGTGTAATGGGATAAGGGCCAACTAAAACACTAGTTACTTACTTTACATTAAGATATACATATTAAATTAGACTGCATGTTTCAAATATCGAATTTAAAATACGAATAGAAGCTTTTCCATCACCGTAAGGGTTGTGCGCCATACTCATGGAGCAATATGCATGCTCATCAGTCAGCAATGTTGTGACTTCACCAACTATTTTATCAACATCAGTACCAACTAACTTAACCGTTCCCGCCTCAACAGCTTCAGGACGCTCAGTAGTATCACGCATAACAAGAACTGGTTTACCCAAAGAAGGCGCTTCCTCTTGAATACCTCCGGAGTCGGTTAAAATCACATGAGCACGCCCCATGAGATATACAAATGGGAGATAGTCCTGGGGTTCAATCAAAAAAATATTTGAACGTTCAGATAAAAAACGGTTAACCGGCTCTCGAACGTTTGGATTAAGGTGAACAGGGTAAACAAAGTCCACATTACTAAACTTATCAGCCAGCTCGGATACCGCTTGGCATATACGCTCAAAGCCGCCACCGAAACTCTCTCTACGATGACCAGTAATCAACACAACTTTACGCTCTGAATTTAAAAAATCAAACCGAAAATCTAAATTAGCTCTTAGGGCCTGATCATAACTTAGCCTATCACGAACCATAAATAACGCATCGATAACTGTGTTTCCTGTAACAACGACAGTATCTTCCGATATATTCTCCATCAACAAATTATTTTTGGAAGTATGAGTTGGTGCGAAATGCAAATTCGCCAAACAACCAGTAACTTTGCGATTTCCCTCTTCAGGCCATGGAGAGTAAATATTATTTGTCCTCAACCCAGCTTCAACGTGACCAACCTTAATTTGCTGGAAGTATGCAGCCAAGGTAGTAGACAACGTTGTCGCCGTATCTCCATGTACCAACACATAATCTGGTTTAAACTCATTAAACACGCTACGCAACCCAAGCAGGATAGAAGACGTCACATCAGTCAGATCCTGACCCGCTTTCATAATATTTAAATCAAAGTCTGGCTTTATATTAAAAAGCTCTAGGACTTGGTCAAGCATCTGGCGATGTTGACCGGTTACGCATACTTTACTTTCAAAACGATTATCATTTTTAAGTTGCTCCACGACCGGAGCCATCTTGATGGCTTCTGGGCGAGTTCCAAAAACTGACAACACCTTCACCTTAACCATTGCACCCCCCTTATAAATAATTTCTTCATTTAAGATTTAAATGTTTTTATTTGACAGCAGCACTTGAAATAAAGCTATCTATTTTTGGGAATATTTTTTTTCTAGCCAATTTGTTGATAGTTTTTTCAATTAAATGCCAAGACACATAAGATAATGTCATTGTAAGTATGACTATAAATGTTAGATAGTAATAAAATCCATACTCAGAGAAAAGAATATATGATAGTTGAGAGACTGGATATGCATATAGATAGCATCCATATGAATAATCATTTCTTAAACTTATATTTAAGAAATCTCTTGCTACATATCCAGAAGAAACAACAAGATATGATATCAAAATTGACAAAACTATTGGAGGCAACGCAAATCGATATTTAGCTATTACTATTGAAGTAATAACAACAAGAATCGGAGATAATGGAATGACCTCTCTATTAACATATAAAAAGCTTCCTAAAAGGAAGTAGAACAATAAAGTTGTAGAATTTGGTATTGGAAATATGACACTATAAAAGTCAGGGAATTTGAAGTGAATGAATATAGCGATAAAGAATAAAGCATTGAATACTGACTTTCTATTTGCCATACCAGACATTACGATAAGCATTGCAATAAAGTATGCTCTAACCTCAACAGGTAGCGTCCACAAGGAACCATTAATTGTTTTATCTGGATTATTATCAAATACGCCTACAATCGTGAATTTAAGAGTATCAAGTATAGAGTTTGTTTTGAAATACTCCTTTGCCTCACTAGATAAAACAAACGAATGCCAGTCTAAATCCATAGAAATGGGAATGATAATGGCAATGGTAACCACATTACATACAATTAAAGCAGGATATATCCTGAGAATCCTAGCAAGTACATATTGAGGTATATTCCTCTCCATCGCACTTTTTATTATGAAAAAACCACTAATAGTAAAAAAAACATAAACAGCTAATGTTCCTGTGTATATACCTGTCTGTGAAGTTAATGGGTCTGCACCCAATCCATATATATGGTAAGAGTGCGCATATAAAACTAAAAAAGCAGCAATCAATCTAAATAAAGAAAACAAATCTTTTTTGTTATTCACGGCACCTGATAATGTTGTTGTCTTCCAGAGCTTATTTAAAAAATAAACATTATTGAACGTCATTACTATCCTCCACCAAGAAAACGCGCCCCTTGGTATCTAAAGACAAATTACGTTTGATACCGACATTTGAATTAGGAACTTGCTCTCCATTAAAATACACTCTGTTTCTTATTTTTACATTATCAATACTATCCCTAAAAGCAATGGATCGAATTGCAATCCAAGAAGCACTACCAAACTCAGGGTTGATAATGTATAAGGAGTTCTTGTCGTTGCTTTTAATTATTGAATATAGTGTACTAACAAAATTATTTTGATATTCACCGGTAAAAATATAATTTTTTTGAACATTTATTCCATGTAGAGCAAGCATAAAAAAAAGAACAACACTTATTGCTTTTTTCTTATAACAATGACTTAAAAATAGCGCTGACAAACCAAATGCCATAACAAACCCTGATGAATAAATATAGTGGGGTAAACTCATGTCTAAAATGAGCACAGGAACGGCAGATATAAAATAACAGCTAAAATATAGTAAGTATTTAGAGAAGCACTTTCCACAGAGAATTACTATAAACACTATATGGATAAGCAATGCAAAGGACAATTCAAACAATGAATGTTGTGTGAATAGCCCATGTATTTCTATATTATTAATTAAAAATGGATATATCATATATTCGAGAAGTCTAACCGGAATATTATGAATAGACGTCCCGTAACCACCACCATTACTCGGGAACAAAAAATCATATCTAACCATCAGATACGATAAAAAAAGCAATGAAGTCAATAAGAACAATGAAATGTCAGCTTTATTTTTATATACTCTAAAATCTCTATGCTCATAATATCTAGAATATAAAATATAAATAAACAGAATCCCCGGAAAAACAACCGCCGTTTCTTTGAACATCAAAGACATTAAATAAAATAAAAGTGATAAAACCAACAGGTAAGGATTTAAAACATTTTGTTTTCTATTTACTTGATGTATAATTAAGGAGACACAACAAAACATAAACCAAAATACATCTGCCATAGTTCCTATCCAACCATTGACAAATACAATTGTAGGCATAACGGTTGATGTTAAGGCAGTAATAAATGCAATTTTACATCCAGCCTCTTTCTTTAAGAAATAATACACCAAGCTTGCATTTACCAAACCGAAAAAGACAACTAATAGGTGGTATAATTGAGGGTGTTCAAATAAATAATAGGATGTCAAAAGCCACAGATTAAAATTAAGAGGTCTATAATGAAATTCATTATAATGGAAAATACTGTAATACTTAATGTCTGACAATGCGCCCACAGATGTTGCCTTTACTCCCCATCCAATTTCATCATGGCTAAAATAACCAGGATTTATAAATAGCCCAAGACTCATAATCAATCCAATAAGGAATATCAGCCAAATTCTGTTCACACTAATCATTATTTATTTCCGTATTTTAAGTATTTATCGGGAGAGGTTTATTTGGCTATGCTTTTAAGTATTATATAAATACTATTAACTCTTCCCAAAAGCACTGGAACATACATATATGAATGATTTTTCCTAATAGTACTACATCTTTGATAAGATATAGCTACTTTCAGGGAAAAGGAGACATGATATCCATGAAGTGTGTCATTGGAGTTAGCTCTAAATTATGAACTAAAAAAATATACCTCCACCTTTTTGCCAAATGTGGTCTGTGTAACACTAAGAATATTTATAATTAAAATTACGGTGTACACTAATTTTTTCCCGCATGTTGTAGCGCCTCAAAAACACGATAAAACCGTTCATCCCATGTGATACTATAATCTAAAGTAGAAGTTACTCCTTCTTTAAACTGGAGAAAACTTACAGCCCTCCCATTAGCAACTCTAAATTTCATTTCGCCAAACTCAGTGGTTATAACACATAATCCAGCCGCCACATACTCATAATATTTCACCGGATCCACTGAATTGGTTAGCTCATTCAGCTTGAATGGAATCAACCCAAAATCAAAAGAAGAAAGTAGCTTGGGTATTTCGCAATGTTGTACCGCCTTCCGTAACTCTATATTTTCGGGAAGTTCAGGGGTACTTCTGGAGTAATTAGGTCCAACAATGACCACTTTATCCATCGGGTTGTCTTTTGCCAGTTGAATTACGCTATCCCAGTCAAACCATTCTGCGATACTCCCTACATATCCAAATGTTCTATGGCCAATAGTTCTCAAATTTCTTTCATGTGACAGGGACTGACACTCACCTAGGAGCGCCTCATCACATGCATTTAGAACAAGCTCAGAGCGTTTAGCCAGACATCCATATTTTTCTTGGAGGCTGTGAGAAGAGAACAAGCAAATATCTACATTATGAATAACTCGGCGAAGAGTTATTTCCATGCGCCTAGCTGATATACCATGGAAAAAATGTGGGAAATCATCCATGACATCGAAAATTATTTTATGGAACTTTATACAAGATATAACTTTTAGAGAAAATCTGCTCGGCTTGCCAATTACGAGAACTGTACTTTCGCCATTCACACTGAACTGCTGAATGCTTTTCAAAGCCCCAACTATCGCCTGACGGTTAACAAAGTCATATAATCCCCCAAAAGGCTCAACAGGAATAGACCTTAATTTCAAGATCTCGATAGCTTCCGGCTTACTAAAACTATCTGCCTCAACCGAAAACAACTTGGTCCAAAAATCTTTCACCTGTGGAAGCCTAGATGGTGTTGGTTCAACCCACAATATAGAGCTAAAGCCGCTCCGAAGAGCAGCTTTAGCAAAGAAATGAGGGCGTTGTGCAACACTATTCCAAGATACTGGAGATAAATAGACCAAACGCATATTAATAGACACCTTTCCGATAACTATGAGGTTTCCATTCCCCCCACTTAGCTTCAAAGATCGCTTTATTTTTTTTCATCAGCTCTTCTTTATGATTATTCTTCAACTTGTTAAAACTTGCTGAAAGATGATGATGCACAAAAGAGTCTTCGACAACAGCCATTTTGAAGCCAGCTTTTGCTACAGCTTTGCAATAGTCATCATCTTCGAAAAATCCAAGCCCATAATCTTCAGATATCGGCCCAACTAATTCGTAGACACCTCGTGGGATTGCAACACAGAAAAATGCAAGACATTCAACTGGATATAGCTTGTTTCTGTTTTCGATAATATAGTTGATTGCAGAATCATTTAGCTGAAGCCAGTTATCATAGGAAATATTAATTTTCGCCTCATTCCCTATGTTATTCGTTACTGGGCCGACTACACCAAGCTCTGGATTATTTTCCAAAGCACCGACCAAGCCTTCTAACCAATAAGGGCCTACATATGTATCATTATTTAATACAACGAGAATCTCGCCCGTCGCAGCATCCAATCCTACATTATTTCCTTTTGCAAATCCCAGATTTTTGGCGTTAGGTATGAACAGGTAGTTATCCCTCAGAGAACAATACTTTTCAAGATAATCAATGGTCCCATCCGTTGATGCGTTATCAACAAGTATAACCTCAAAATTACTATATGTGGTATTACGTTCTATGCTCTCCAAGCAGTCCTTTGTGAGTTTCAAGTTGTTGAAAGTTAGGACTACTATACTAACCTTTGGTACTTTATTTCTATTAGTTAACAATTCCAATTCACGTTCCAGATGTTTCGCCCTTTCCATCCAATCATGACTTTCTGCCCATTTCTTTCTGTCAGCAACTAATTCTGCATCGTCTCTCGCCTTCATAGCCTCTTCGATACATAAGGAGAAATTTTCTGCATCTGAAGCAATAAGCACCTTATCTTCTATCAAAACAACTTCCGGCATAGCAGAAGCAACAACAGGCTTCCCTGCTGCCAAGTATTCATAGACTTTGACTGGATTCGTGCACAAGGTAAGATCATTAATGATAAAAGGAATTGTACAAACATCAAATGACACTAAATACTTTGTTAAATCTTTATACGGAACTTCACCCAACAGTTTTATATTTTGTCGATTCTTCAAACAAGAAACATCTGTAGTAACATTTCCTATTAAAACAAAATCGTACTGTGGCAATAACTGAGAAGTTTTAAGTAATAAGTCAACGTCAAACCATTCGGCAATAGCTCCGTAATAACCTACCATTGGTCTATTTTTTTCCAACAATTTCTCAGTTGGCTTTTCTTTAAAAAATTCAATTTCTGCACCATTTCGTATTATTACATTTTCGCGAATTTCAGATATATTCTGAGATAGCAACTCTGCAGTAGTAATTACAAGATCGGCTTCTTTCAGTAAAGCATTCTCTTGTTCCAACATTTCAGAACTGTTAGTAGAGAAACCAGCATGATGATCCATACAATCATATACTATTTTATTTCTAGGCAATTTTTTAACGGCGCTATGCCAAAAGGGGAGATTTAATATTGAGTAAACATCAGCCTTTCCAAATGCCCTGCTCACAACAAGAAGACTTTTTGCTAAAAAAGTTGATTGCTCATCACTCAGGCTATCTCTGTAGATATTTACATTAGCATTCATATTTAATCTACAGCAAATTACATTCTTCGCTGGAGATTCGAGAATTGTAAAACCTGGGTGATTTGATATATTAAACGTTGTCGAAAAGTAAACTACCCCATTGCCTAACTCTGCAAGCTGCTTACATAGGTGTTGGGGTCGCTGTATTCTGAAATTCCAATCAATAACCGGAAGTAAGAATATAAGTTTATTAACTCCATTAAATTCATGCAAATAGGATAATTCACCAGCAACTGATGACTCAGATGGCACCGATGACACCGATGACTCATTAACCATAGCACTTACACATATATTCTTTTGCCTTGACTTCAAATAAACACAAGTTCGTTGATAGGTGGATAGGGCAAGTGTTCTATATTTAGGACTCAATGAGTAATAAATTTTTCTTAATGGTTTCTTAATGATATGTTTCATTTTTTGTCCTAAATACTATGATTTATTAGAGATAAAAGACTTTATTTTTCTAAGTGGCATAGTAATTTTCCAAGAAAGAGATCCTGTAATTCTTTCAATGCTTGTCAAATAAAGGGCTCGTTCTTGATTAATTGTATAATTTGATAATTTAAGACTCTCTATTTGAGATTTTAAATCATCATTTTCTAATCTACATTTATTGATAATAGCATCATTCGATAGCTTAAGGCTCTCTACTTGAGTTTTTAAATTATCAGTTTCCAATCTACACTTATCGATAATGTCAAAAAGATTATGATGCTCATACACACTGTTTTCAAACACGATATCATTAGAATTTTTGAATACTAGCTGTATTTCATCAGAAAAAGTAAATTTATTACATCCAGTAACAGACTGACGCAGATCCTCTTCTCGCGACACATATGAATTATATTTTTCTTCATCTATTGGCAATCCCATAGACTCAAAAGAATAGAATATAAAGTCACGAAGAGTACGTATACGCCCCCCTTCAGGCTGACCTATTTTAGTTACAATATTAATAATGGAAATAAGTGAACGGAAAATAAGATAGCCAAGCTCTAACTCAGATCTATAAACCCATTCTCTATCGATGATAGCGTATTCATTATTTTCAATGACCATAATATTTTGTGGAATTGCATCTAACAAATAACCGGGCAATAATGTATCAATATTCATATCAACATAAGGAATGCCACTCTCTATGCTAATAATGTTAATATATTTTTTGAAAAATGAAGCTAACATCTCTTTACAAAAATGGCTATCTGTCACAATCTTTATAAATTCAAGAGCTAGCAAGTCCCCATTTTTGTATTCTGGGCCTTCAACAGTTATTAGGTCAACTACACAACTTTGACTTTTATATTTCCCATCATAAAATGGGAATTTCACGGTTGTGAATATTTCTTCGCTATCATTACAGAAGAACTGTCTTTCTTTACAAAATTTCTTTTCTCTATTCGTTGAATAACTATATGCAATAGGGGCATCATAATCATCTTTCGTTAGCTCTAAACTACCGATACAAAGGAAAGAGTTAGAGAGATCTAGTGTTAATCCATTTGCATCTATATATTCCCAAACTCTCTCTATATTGAAATTAGTAATTCTTGGTAGAAGAGAATCCCTTCGAGAGCTTAATATAGGGAAAATTTTGCTATCGAATCGGCTTAGCTCAAGTGCCCTTTCAGTTAAAATAAAACTCGGAAACTTGTAGTCAGGAAAAGGCGCAAGGAACTCAATACTTTCAAATCCAGAAGCAGAAAGATGATTCTTTAATTCAATCTTACCAAAGGTAATTGCTTCATTAGACCTATATCTACCCTCGATGCCATACATGGGTGTTCCAAGATGATCCTCCCCTGCACCAGCAAAATATTTAAGTCCCAGTCTATTTTCAATCGCAATTATTATTTTTCCATCTGGCTTTAGAAAAGACTTGGCCTTCTCCAACATATATTTAATTGGATTCTCATCAGAGCTGAAAACGTTAGCGTACTCTAATACACCAATTAATGTTACGAAATCGAATTTCTTCTCTACTTCAAATCCCTCAAAAGAATCGGCCACTATTGTTACATTCTCAAGATCTCTTGTACGTTCTCTTGCAATTGTAGCTCGTCTTATGGAACCTTCAAGTGTAAGTAAGTTCGCACCACATTCGCCAATGTACCTTGATATAGCACCACAACCACCACCGATTTCTAATACATCCTTACCCCCAAATTGCTCACCAAAAGGTCTTAAGATATTAGATCTCTCTGGTGAAAAGTGATATGTTTGAGGCCAGTTTGTACAGTGCTCTTTAAGTTCTCTAGAGTAGACATCTACATCATTACAATTTTTAAGAATCTCTATAATTCTACTTTCAACATCATCTCCATCATTATATGCGATACTCGTATAACTAGATTTACACCAAATCTTGTTTTTTTCATCGAATGAATATCCGACTAAAAAATTTTTAATACTCATGTATTAACACCCTCAACGTTCCACTCTAACCCCAAATCAACTAATCCAAAGAAGGTGCAATCTGGTTTTACCTGTAGATGTATGGAGTCATAGCGACGATCATGTGGCACTACTTCCTCTCCATTTTTTGTCGCTATGCCGACGGATACAAAATAATCACCGGGAGATAATTTGCATTCGAATTTAGCATTTATAACTGCAACTTCGCCAGGCCTTCCATACTGTCTAAACTCATTAAAATTAAGACTTTCACTATTAACTCCATAGACGGTAACCCCTTCTTTGGTTTTTATCGTTATCCCAATAATAGGGCAAACTACTGCTTTTATAAATTGAACAGCTAGAGTTAAAGAAACTTTTTGGCCTGTACTAATAGCAGAAGGATAAATAACATCATCAGCTGAAAGATAAAAGTCTAAAATTTTCGCAGCCCCATCACCCCATCGATACTCATATGGATTGTAACCTGGACGTGTTGCATATACGTCTGCAGTGCAGTTTACTTGCACATGTTTTTTCAGCTGCTCAACCTTATTATCGTCCAATTGAGGCATATCATTGTTAACTATTTCCTCTTTTCCAAAGAGCAAATCCATATATCTATTTATTACAGTATTTGGGTGACCTTGTTCTATCACGTTCCCTTTATCGATCAACACAGCATGAGAGCAGTGCGTAACAATCTGCTCGCTTGAATGAGTAACCAGCAGAATACTGGTTCCATTCTCTTTTAGCTGTTTTAACCTATCGAAACATTTTGCTTGGAACTTTGCATCTCCAACAGCAAGTGCCTCGTCTACGATAAGGATGTCAGGGCTAGATTGAGCCTGGACAGCAAAGGCCAATCTCACCATCATTCCGCTAGAGTAGGTTTTTACTGGTTGATCTATAAACTCCCCTATATCGGCAAATTCTAATATATCTTGAAATCGCTCATCGATCTCCTCACGGCTTAAACCAAGGATGGCGGCATTCAAATAGACGTTTTCTCTACCTGTAAATTCAGGATTAAACCCAGACCCTAACTCAAGTAGTGCCGCAATTCTTCCGTGTGTATGTATTTTACCTGTAGTTTGATTTAAAGTGCCGCAAATCATCTGTAATAATGTAGACTTTCCACTACCATTGCGCCCAATAATACCAACTGTTTCCCCTCTTTTTACTTCAAAAGTAATGTCTTTAACAGCCCAATACTCTCTGAAATATTTTTTCTGTGTGAGATGAAATAATTTTTGAACACGTGGAAATATAAATTGCTTTAATCTGTCTCGAGGTTTTTCATATATATGATAGCACTTCGAAACATTCTCAATTTTTATAGCAACATCAGATGACATCAGAAAAACCTTTACGTGTATTCTGGAACCAAGCAAATCCTACCCATGCAATAAGTAGTGACATGATGAAAATAATTCCATTCATCAGTAAGTCAGGTGACTTACCAAAATATAATACATCCCTTGCTTGCTCTATAAATGGCACAAGGGGATTTAAATATAGAATAGACCTGTAATGTTCTGGCAATGATGAAATCGGATAAAAAACACCACTCATGAACATCAATACAGTAGTTAGCACCCCAATGATCTGTGATACATCTCGTAGATAAACACCTAATGAAGAAATAATCCAACTCAACCCTAAAATGAAAAATATATAGGGGATTATTATAAATGGGATAAATAAAGACGATGCGTGTGGAATTCCAATCAAAATACTATATGCCAGAATCCATACAATCAAACTAATGCCAGCATGAAATAAACTCGATAGCAAATTAACAACTGGTAATATCTCTAAAGGGAAAACGACTTTTTTTACATAATTAGTATTGGACAATATTATGTTTGGCGCCTGATTAATTGTTTCTGAAAAAAGATTGAACATTAACATGCCAGCGAATAGGATTAGTGCAAACTCTGCTTTGGATCCAGTTCCCACACCCCATCGAGCATTAAATACCTCACTGAACACAAAAGTATACACTGCCAACATAAAAAGTGGATTAAAAAACGACCACAACATGCCGAGTATAGAACCTCTATACCGTCCTAAAATATCACGCTTTACAAATGCTTTTATTAGAGCCTTGTTGCACCATAATACAGTAAACATTGCTTTGGGTGAGGAAGGAAAATGCTTCATTAATCAAATATCTCCGCATTTTTAAATTCTATTCCGCTTTGATCTTTAAGAGATAGTTGCGGTAATAGCTCTGAAACCCAATCAATATCAATTGTGATGTCATTCCATACGATACAACGTTCATACGCAGGTGCATAATAATTCGTTGTTTTATATAAAAATTCAGCAGTTTCACTCAATGTAATAAATCCATGGGCAAACCCTTCCGGGATCCACAACTGTCGCTTATTTTCTCCTGACAGGTGAACCCCAACCCACTGGCCGAAGGTCGGTGAGCTTTTGCGGATATCTACCGCAACATCAAACACTTCACCGGCCACACAACGCACCAACTTGCCCTGCGCATGGGGCGGCAACTGATAGTGCAACCCACGCAACACCCCTTTCGACGATTTGGAGTGATTATCCTGCACAAAAGTCACCGGATATCCTACCGCTTCTTCAAACAACTTGTGGTTGAAACTTTCAAAGAAAAAACCACGCTCGTCACCAAATACCTTTGGCTCAAAAATAAGTACGTCAGGGATCGCTGTCTTGATTACATTCATCTGTCTATCCACATTTAATTCAATCTTTATGGGGGGAGCATCTTGCCTCTCACATATCACATCAGGCTTTAGCAACCATTTTTAGCAAATATTGACCATACGCATTCTTTGCCAACGGCGCAGCAAGTTCACGGATCTGCTCGGCAGTAATAAACTTCTGGCGATAGGCAATCTCTTCCGGACAGGCCACCTTCAACCCCTGACGGGTCTCGATGGTCTGAATAAAGTTGCTCGCTTCAATCAGGCTTTCATGAGTACCGGTATCCAGCCAGGCATAACCACGGCCCATCATGGCCACCGACAGATTGCCTTGCTCCAGATAGATACGGTTCACATCGGTAATCTCCAGCTCACCACGGGGCGACGGCTTCAGGCTCTTGGCGAGCGTCACCACGCTGTTGTCATAGAAATAGAGGCCGGTCACCGCATAGTTGCTTTTGGGCACCAGTGGCTTCTCTTCCAGAGAAATAGCGGAGCCCTCTTTATCAAATTCCACCACCCCATAACGCTCGGGGTCGTGTACATGGTAAGCAAAGACGGTAGCACCGCTCTCCTTGGCCGATGCTGCTGCCAACTGTTTCTGCAGATCGTGGCCGTAGAAGATGTTGTCGCCGAGCACAAGGGCACAGGGGTCTGACCCGATAAACTCTTCACCCAGAATAAAGGCTTGTGCCAACCCGTCTGGGCTTGGTTGTACCTTGTATTGCAAGTTCAGACCCCACTGGCTGCCGTCACCCAGCAATTGCTCAAAGCGGGGGGTATCTTGCGGCGTGCTGATGATCAAAATATCGCGAATACCGGCCAGCATCAGGGTGCTGAGCGGGTAGTAGATCATCGGCTTGTCATAGATGGGCAGCAGCTGCTTGCTCACTGCCATGGTCACAGGATAAAGACGGGTGCCTGAGCCACCGGCCAGAATAATGCCTTTACGTTTTGTCATGATGCTTGTTTCTTATTTTTAAATTGCAAAAGAAAAGGGTGGCTTGTGGCCTCGCCTTTACGTTTTATCCCTGCCAGCCATGGAGGCAGTCACTCCATCCCTGGCCAGTAATTTACTTGCCGAGGATCTCGGTCAACATCCGCTCTACACCGACGGTCCACTCTGGCAGCACCAGATCAAAGGTGCGCTGGAATTTGCCGGTATCAAGGCGGGAGTTATGGGGGCGTTTGGCCGGCGTCGGGAAGGCACTGGTCGGCACTGCATTGAGTTGCGTGACCGCCAGTTCAACACCAGCCTCTCTGGCTTTGGCAAACACCAGCTGGGCGTAGTCAAACCAGGTGGTGGTACCGGAGGCAATCAGATGGTACAGCCCGGCGACCTCGGGTTTGCGCTGCGCCACGCGGAGAGCATGGGCAGTACAATCGGCCAGCAACTCGGCCCCGGTCGGAGCGCCGAACTGGTCATTGATAACCGACATCTCGCTACGCTCTTTGCCAAAGCGCAGCATGGTTTTGGCAAAATTGGCCCCCCGTGCGGCGTAGACCCAACTGGTACGGAAGATCAAATGACGAGCGCAGAGAGCGGCGCCTTGTTCCCCTGCCAGCTTGGTTTCGCCATAGACGTTGAGTGGGGCGGTCGCATCAGTTTCCACCCAGGGGCGCTCGCCGCTGCCATCGAACACATAGTCGGTGGAGTAGTGAACCAACCAGGCACCCAAGATTTGCGCTTCTTTGGCAATCGCCGCCACGCTGGTGGCATTGAGCAGTTCGGCAAACTCCCGCTCGCTCTCTGCTTTGTCGACTGCAGTATGGGCCGCTGCGTTAACAATCACATCCGGCTTGACCAGACGCACTGTTTCGGCCACCCCTGCAGGGTTACTAAAGTCACCGCAATAGTCGGTGGAGTCAAAATCAACGGCCGTGATGCGGCCCAGCGGTGCCAGTGCTCGTTGCAGCTCCCAGCCTACCTGGCCGTTTTTGCCAAAAAGCAGAATATGCATCAGATACGCTCCACGTAATTCTGCTCAATCCAGGATTGGTAGGCACCGCTCTTGACGTTATTCACCCACTGCTGGTTATCCAGATACCACTGCACGGTTTTGCGAATACCGGATTCAAATGTCTCTTGCGGTTGCCAAGCAAGCTCACTGCTCATCTTGGTCGCATCAATGGCATAGCGGCGATCGTGACCGGGGCGATCCGCCACATAGGTGATTTGATCGCGGTAAGAGCCCACTTTCGGCACCATCTCGTCAAGCAAATCGCAGATGGTGTGTACCACTTCCAGATTCTGCTTCTCGTTATGACCGCCGATGTTGTAGGTCTCCCCCACCAAGCCCGTGGTCACCACCTTGTAGAGCGCACGCGCGTGGTCCTCCACATAGAGCCAGTCACGGATCTGGTCGCCCTTGCCATAGATAGGTAACGGCTTGCCATCCAGCGCGTTAAGAATGACCAGCGGGATCAGCTTCTCGGGGAAGTGGTACGGGCCGTAGTTGTTGGAGCAGTTGGTGACGATGGTGGGCAGGCCGTAAGTACGGCGCCAGGCGCGAACCAGATGGTCGCTGGAGGCCTTGGAGGCAGAATAGGGACTGCTGGGGGCGTAGGGGGTGGTCTCGGTAAAGAGCGACAATGGTTCACCGATGGCTACTTCATCCGGATGGGGCAGATCACCATATACTTCGTCAGTGGAGATATGGTGAAAACGGAAGGCCGCCTTGCGTACCTCGTCCAGACCGTTCCAGTAAGCGCGAGCCGCTTCCAGCAACATATAGGTGCCGACGATATTGGTCTCGATAAAGTCAGCCGGCCCTGTGATGGAGCGGTCAACATGACTCTCGGCGGCCAGATGCATCACGGCATCCGGCTGGTGCAGAGCAAAGACCCGATCCAGCTCGGCGCGATTGCAAATATCTACTTGTTCGAAGGCATAACGCTCACTTGACGAGACATCGACCAAGGATTCCAGATTGCCGGCATAGGTGAGTTTATCGAGATTAATAACGGAATCTTGGGTATCACGGATAATATGGCGCACAACAGCAGAGCCGATAAAGCCTGCGCCACCGGTAACGAGAATTTTCATAGATAGGTTATCTCTTGCGAAGAGTTGATATGTGATAGGTGCGGACTGAAATGGAGTAAAACGCTGAAGAATTAAAACAATGCTTGAAACTCGATCAACATCCGAGACTTGATATTTTTAAACGCAATATTTGCACCGATGACAGACAAACATCATAGCTACCGCCCCTGAGTTACAGCCCCCAGCTTGCTGCTTTTTACCATATTGCTCACGCCTTTGGTCATCATACCTCCAGCATCGTTATGTCTTGGCAGCGTTGATCGCAACCTTTCTCACGGACACACCGCAAGTTGGCACACTGCACCAGCCCGATTTATAGGGAATTCTATCCCGTTTTTCCCAAGGATGAACAGTTGAAAGTAATTTGTGATGGGTGCAACTTGAGGCTCATCACAACATCAAGAGCGCGAAATGCCTACTCATACCTCGCTTTCTCTATTACAACCACGCAATTTTTGCTTACATTTTTCACAAAAAACAGGGCAACCCATGGGGTTGCCCTGTTTGATTGTCAGCCAGACCAAAGCTGGCTGGCGATTTATTGAACTCTGTTCAAATTAGCTAAACCTGCATGCCATCAGTCACCTTTTGACTCAACTGCTGCAGCCATGCGCGACTCTTTACTCTTGTGGCTAGTGAAGTAGCGCATCACCAACACAAAGAAGAGCGGCACGAAGAAGATGGCCAGCACGGTGGCGCTGATCATCCCCCCCATCACGCCAGTACCGATGGCGTTACGGCTGCTGGCACCGGCGCCGGAGCTGATCACCAGCGGCAGCACCCCGAGGATAAAGGCAAGCGAGGTCATCAGGATCGGACGCAGACGCAGACGTGCCGCCTCCACCACGGCCTCACCCAAGCCCATCCCCTTGTCATAGAGCTCTTTGGCAAATTCCACGATCAGAATCGCGTTCTTCGCCGACAAGCCGATGGTGGTGAGCAAGCCCACCTGGAAGTAGACATCGTTCTCCAACCCGCGCAGGGTGGCAGCCACAATGGCCCCCAGTACCCCGAGCGGCACCACCAGCATCACCGAGAACGGAATGCTCCAGCTCTCGTAGAGGGCCGCCAGACAGAGGAACACCACCAACAAGGAGATGGCGTAGAGCGCAGGTGCCTGTGAACCGGCCTGCCGCTCCTGGAAGGAGAGCCCGGTCCACTCGATGCCCACCCCTTCCGGCAGCTGTTTCACCATCTGTTCGATAGCGGCCATCGCATCACCGGTACTCTTGCCGGGCGCCGCCTCACCGACGATCTCCATCGCCGGTACGCCGTTGTAACGCTCCAGACGCGGTGAGCCGAAGCTCCACTCGGTGCTGGCAAAGGCGGAGAAGGGCACCATCTGACCGGCACTGTTGCGCACATACCAGAGTTTCAGATCTTCCGGGTTCATCCGGAAGGGGGCATCCGCCTGCATGTAGACCTTCTTGATCCGGCCACGGTCGACGAAGTCATTGACGTAGAACGAACCCCAAGCGGTAGCCAGGGTGTTGTTGATATCCGCGATGGAGAGCCCCTGCGCCAGCGCCTTCTCGTAGTCGATCTTGATATCGAGCTGGGGGGTGTCTTCCATCCCGTTCGGGCGCACCCGCACCAAGGTGGGATCCTGCGCCGCCATGCCGAGCAGCTGATTACGCGCCGCCATCAGCTTGTCGTGACCGATACCGCCGCGATCCTGCAGGAAGAAGTCAAAACCGGTCGCCGTCCCCAGCTCCGGGATCGGAGGCAGGTTAAAGGCGAACACTTGCGCCTCCTTGATGCTGAAGAGATAGCCCATGGCGCGGCCGATGATGGCATTGGCGCTGCGATCCGGGCTCTTGCGCTCGCTCCAGTCCTTGAGCTTGATAAAGGCCATACCCGCGTTCTGGCCACTACCGGCGAAGCTGAAGCCGGATACGGTCAGTACGGAGTCGACATTATCCTTCTCGTTTTTCAGGAAGTAGTCGCGCATGTCCGCCAGCACCACCTCGGTGCGCTGCTTGGTGGCCCCCACCGGCAGTTGCACCATGGACATGATGACCCCCTGATCCTCTTCCGGCAGGAAGGAGGTGGGCATCCGCATAAAGAGCACTGCCAACACCGCCAGCATGGCACCGTAGATCAGGCTGTAGCGCACGCCCTGCTTGATCACCTTGCGCACACCGCTCTGATAGCGGTTGGTACCGGCATCAAAGGCGCGGTTGAACCAGCCAAAGAAGCCGCGCTTGGCACCAAACTCGCCATGTTTCATCGGCTTGAGCAGGGTGGCACAAAGGGCCGGTGTCAGGATCAACGCCACCAGCACCGACAGCACCATGGCCGAGACGATGGTCAGTGAGAACTGGCGATAGATGGCACCGGTCGAGCCGCCGAAGAAGGCCATCGGCACGAACACGGCGGAGAGCACCAGGGCGATCCCCACCAGCGCGCCGGTGATCTGGGTCATCGACTTGCGGGTCGCTTCCAGCGGGGAGAGATCCTCCTCGCTCATCAGCCGCTCCACGTTTTCCACCACCACGATGGCGTCATCCACCAAGAGGCCGATGGCCAGCACCATACCGAACATGGTAAGGGTATTGATGGAGAAGCCGAATGCCGCCATCACCCCGAAGGTACCGAGCAGCACCACAGGCACCGCAATAGTCGGGATCAGGGTGGCGCGGAAGTTCTGCAGGAACAGATACATGACGCAGAACACCAGGAAGATCGCCTCGATCAGGGTCTGCACCACCTCCTCAATGGAGATCTTCACAAACGGCGTGGTGTCGTAGGGGTAGACAATCTCCATGTTGGCCGGGAAGTAATCCGACAGCTCATTGAGCTTGGCACGCACCTTCTCGGCGGTATCCAGCGCGTTGGCGCCGGTGGCCAGCTTGATGGCGACCGCGGCGGTAGACTGGCCGTTGTAGAGCGCATCGGCGTCATAGCTTTCGCCTGCCAGCTCGACCCGGGCCACATCTTTCAGCCGCACCTTGGAGCCATCCTGATTCACCCGCAGCAGGATGTCGTTGAACTGCTCCACGGTAGAGAGACGGGTCTGCCCCATGATGGTGGCGGTGAACTGCTGATCTTCCACCGACGGGGTGCCACCCAGCTTGCCGAACGCCACCTGGGCGTTCTGCGCCTTGATGGCTGCCTGCACATCACCAGGAGTCATTTGCACCCGATTGAGTTTGTTGGGATCGAGCCACACCCGCATGGAATACTGGCTGCCGAACAAGGTGATATCCCCTACCCCGTCCAGACGGCTCAGGGGCTCCTTGATATTGGAGACCACATAGTCCGCCAGATCGTCGTTGTTCATCGAGCCATCGCTGGAGATGAAGGCCGCGACCATCAGGAAGCTGCTGGAGGTCTTCTGTACCCGGATCCCCTGCTGCTGCACCTCTTGCGGCAGCAGCGACATCGCTTGTTGCAGCTTGTTCTGCACCTGTACCTGGGCGATATCGGGATCGGTTCCCGGCTGGAAGGTGAGGGTCACCGACACCCGCCCCGCGGAGTCAGACTGGGAGGACATGTAGAGCAGGTGATCCAGCCCGGTCATGTTCTGTTCGATGATCTGGGTCACCGAGTCTTCTACCGTTTTGGCGGAGGCGCCCGGATAGCTGGCGGAAATACCGACAGCGGGCGGCGCAATGCTCGGATACTGGGCGACCGGCAATTTGATGATGGCCAAGCTGCCCGCCAGCATGATCACCAGTGCGATCACCCAGGCAAAAATGGGTCTGTCTATAAAAAATCGAGCCATGAAGCGACTACTCCATCCTACTTGTTGGCCGGGGTGTTGGACGCAGCTTGAGCAGACGCTACATCAGCACCCTGCTCGGCGGGCTTGACCACGGCGCCCGGTCGTACTTTCTGCAAGCCAGCCACGATCACCCGCTCGCCGGAGGTGAGCCCTGACTCAACCACCCAGTTGCTGCCAACGACCCGGCTCAGCTGCACGTTGCGCAGCTCCACCTTGTTGTCAGCCGTCACCACCATCACGGTGGCGCCACCATTGGGGGTGCGAGTCACGGCAGTTTGCGGCACCAGCAGCCCTTGCGCTCGCTCACCCTCTTGCAGGGTGGCGCGCATAAACATGCCGGGCAGCAGCAGTTGGTGAGGGTTGGGCACAATCACCCGCAGGGTCACCATGCCGGAGGTCTCATCCACGGTCACATCGGAGAACTGCAACGAGCCCTCTTCGCCATAGGTACTGCCATCTTCCAGCTGGAAGGTCACCCTGGCCCCCTTCTGCTCGTCCTGGGTCAGCTTGCCCTCGGCGACCAGTCGCTTGAGGCGCAGCAGATCGGCGGTGGACTGACGCACATCTACATACATGGGATCGAGCTGCTGGATGGCGGTCAGGCTGTCAGCTTGCTGGGCTGTCACCAGCGCCCCCTCGGTCACCGCGGATTTACCGATGCGGCCACTGATAGGGGCGGTGATGCGGGTGTAACCGAGATTGATCTCGGCAGTACGCAAAGCCGCCTTACTCGCCATGATCTCCGCCTTGGCCTGCTTCCAGCTGGCGTCGGCGTCGTCATAGTCCTGACGGCTGATGGATTTGACCTTGAGCAGCTCCTGATAGCGCTGCGCCTTGAGGCGGGCACTCTGCTCGTTGGCCTCGGCCTTGGCCAGATTGGCCTTGGCGCTGGCGACTGCCGCCTGATAGACAGCCGGGTCGATCTGATAGAGCAGATCGCCCGCCTTCACATCGCTCCCCTCGGTAAAGAGGCGCTTGAGGATGATGCCGCTCACCTGCGGACGCACTTCAGCCACCCGCAACGGGGCGCTGCGGCCGGTCAACTCGGTGGTCAACATCAGCGGACCGCTCTGCAGGGTCACTACGTTGACCGCCGCGGGGGGCATGTCGCCCTGTCCCTGGGGGGCGCCCCCCTTGTCACCACAACCTGCCAGCAAGCCTGTAGCCAGCAAGGCAAGACCAACTGAACGAGCAAGAATATGTTTATGCATGAAACACCTGAGCCTTTGCCAGTCAATGAACAATCAGGGCCACATGGGCCCTGTTGGTAAATAGTCGAAAGATGAGGCAATATACATACATTCATAAATGTATGTAAGTGACTTTTTGCTTGCATGAGGTACAAATTTCGATGGCCAGACGAACCAAAGAAGAGGCGCAGCAAACCCGCTGCCACATCATGAGCACGGCGCTGGATCTGTTCTGCTCTCAGGGCCTGGCCAAGACCAGCCTGACCGACATCGCCAGAGCGGCAGACCTGACCCGCGGGGCCATCTATTGGCACTTCAAGAACAAGGATGAACTCTTCATTTCGCTCTGGCAGGAACTCTGCAGCCCCCTCGCCCACCAGCTCGATGCCTGCCTCAATCCAGATGAGCCGGATCCGCTGGGGCAACTGCGCCTCTTCTTCGAAGGGGTACTCCACAGCTTCATTCACAATCCGGCCCAGCGGCAGATGTTCACCATCCTGTTCAATCTCGAATCGCTGGAGGGGGAAGCCATCTCACTGCGCGAGCATATCCGAAGCCAGTCCGCCAACTTCTTTCGGGACCTGGAGACCACCCTGGCCAATGCGGTACGGCGGGGCCAACTGCCCGCCAACCTCAACCTGCAGCGCGCCGCCACCCTGCTCCACTGCACTCTGGATGGCTATATCATCAACTGGCTCCACTTTCCGGGGCGGATCGACCTGCAGGGCGAATCCGCCTTTATGATAGAGAGCATGTTCACCATGCTGGCCCAGCCCCACGGGCCTGCCTGCGGCCGCTAACCGGCTCCGGCAACTCTCACCCATCCAAATCGGGGCCTGACCGCGCGTTTTGGCAGTCAGGCCCCGATTTGTTACCCTGTGCGCCCCCTGCTTGAGGTAACCCCTGTGCCACACTCTGACGCCATCCCCGCTTCCCGGCCATTTAACGACCAGCACGCCCACGTTCGAGCTGCCTTTGTGGCGCACCTCAAACCCGATGCTCACCTGCTCAATGGTCAGTGCGGTATGGGGGAGGATCTGTGCTGGCTGCGTGCAGAAGGGTATGTGGTCACCGCCTGTGAAGCGGTACTGGCTGACGCCAAAGTAGCCTCACAGCAATCCGGACAAGCGGTGCGGGTCTGCCCGCTGGCGAAGATGCACTCGGTGCTCCCTTACGATGGCATCTGGCTGAGCCGCCCGCTTGATAGCGACGTGGCCACTCTTGTCCCCCTGTTGCAACAGCTGGCGACCCTGCTCAAAGCGGGCGCTCCGCTCTGCTTCCCCCTGCAGCCAAGCGGCAAGATAAGTCACGCTCAGCTACAGCAACTGATCACCACATCCGGGATAGCGCTGCAACTGGCGCCGATGGAAACCGCCTCGACCAACACGCCATCATGCACAAGTCAACACGCCACCCAGTACGTCATGTTGCTGCGTGGCGATCATCAGGCCACCTAACGGGCTAATTCATCACGGATTTTCCCGTTCAACGCCAAGCCGACAGCTAGTCGGCGATATTGGCTTTCGACAATATTTAACTCGGCGTTAACGCAGAAAAGGCAGACATAACACGGCTTACGTGTTAAAAGGTGTGATTAATATCAAATTTTAATAACAAAACAGACAATACAACCAACTCCGGATTTCCTTATGAAACTTGTCCTGAAACTCATTGCTGGCATCCTTGCCGGTCTCTTGCTCGGTCTCTACGCCCCTGAGTGGGTGGCGCGCGTGCTGTTTACGGCCAAGACAGTGATAGGTCAGCTGATCACCTTCACCATTCCGCTCATCATTCTGTTCTTTATCATGAGCGGCATCGCCAGCCTGCCGAAAAACTCCGGCAAGCTGCTGGGAAAAACCGTGGCCCTCTCCTACTGCTCCACCATTCTGGCAGGGCTATTCGCCTTTACCGTGGCTAGCCACCTGATCCCGCAGTTCACCACCGCCGCCGAGCCCACCACGGCCACGGCCATCAAACTCGCCTCCTACGTCAATCTGGAGATCCCGCCGCTGTTTGGCGTGATGTCGGCACTGGCCGCCGCCTTCGTGTTCGGCATCGGCATCAGCGCCACCCAGGCCACCGATCTGCGCCGGGTCGCCGATCAGGGTCGTGACATCATCGACCGCCTGCTGGCCAAGGTGATCATCCCGCTGCTGCCGTTCTACATCGCCGGGGTCTTTGTCGAGATGACGGTAGAAGGCACCGTATTCGCCACCCTGAAAACCTTCGGCGTGGTACTGGTGATGGCGATCCTGATGCACTGGGTCTGGCTATCCGTGCTGTTCGTGGGTACCGGTCTGGCCCTTGGCCGCTCACCGACCCAGCTCATCAAGAACATGCTGCCCGCCTACTTTACCGCGCTGGGGACCATGTCGAGCGCCGCTACCATTCCGGTCGCCCTGCAATCGAGCAAGAACAACGGGGTGAGCGACGGCATCGCCAACTTTACTGTGCCCCTGTGCGCCACCATTCACCTCTGTGGCTCCACCATTACCCTGGTCACCTGTGCCACCGCGGTGATGTTCCTCTCCGAGCATCTGGCCGTTCCGGGCATCGAGACCATGCTCCCCTTCATCATGATGCTGGGGGTGATCATGATCGCCGCCCCGGGCGCCCCGGGTGGTGGCGTGATGTCGGCGCTGGGCCTGCTCACCTCCATGCTCGGTTTCGGTGAAGCCTCCATCGCCCTGATGATCGCCCTCTATCTGGCGCAAGACAGCTTCGGCACCGCCTGCAACGTCACCGGTGACGGCGTGATTGCCCTGTGGGCGGATCGCTTCGCCAACGGTAGCGAGAGCGCAGCTCCTGTGGCCGAGGCCGAACAGGCGTAAACTCGCCGGGATTGCCCGACCATCCTCTGCAAAACCGCAGGCCCGAACCATGTTCGGGCCTGCGTCGTTTCTGCCACCTTCACTGCTTTTGTATGTCTTTCTCTTTACCCCCCTCTGCCGTAAACAGCACTGGCGCTACCCTCTGCATCAGACAAAATTATTGGCATATGCTACATATGAGCGTATAAATGGCTTATGCCAATAAGGAGCCACCATGCCAAGACCCAAGATTGCCCGCCAGATCTGTGGCCGCCCCGCCAACAGCTGCTTCAAACCCAACGGCCGCCCCATGCATCAGCTGGAACAGGTCACGCTGGCCCCTGACGAGTTCGAGGCACTGCGCCTCGTCGACCTTCAAGGAATGCAGCAGCAGGAGGCCGCCCTGGTGATGGGGGTCTCCCGCCAGACCCTGGCCAATATCCTGAAAAAAGGGCGCTACAAGGTGGTGGAGTGTCTGAGTCTGGGCAAGGCATTGATGATGCAACCCGCCGAGCCCGACCACCCAACCAGTGGAGAAGAGCCGAAATGAATCCTGTCACAAACATCCCCTGCAACAGCGCCCTGATGCTGAGTCAGGGGTTGCTGGCTGGCCACTTTACCCGTGCCGAGCAGCTGCAAATTCTTAACCCCGAAGGGAACGTCATCGCCACCCTGGCCAATCCGGCCGCAGCCGAAGGCTGCCACGGCAAGCAAGCGCTGCTCGACGCCCTCGCCCACTATCAGGTGGGTCAGGTGGTGGTGCGCAATATCGGCGAGCGGATGCTGAGTCGCCTGCTGGCGGCCAATATCCGGGTGCTGCAGTGCCGCTCTGCCCGCCTGCCGCTGCCCGCGCTGCTGGCCCCCGCCAATCTGCAACCTCTCACCGAGGCCAGTCAGGGCCGCCCATCTCGTCGTCATCAGAGCAAGGCGACTATCCGTGCCATCCAGCCCGTCGGCGCAGGCCAGAGTCATAGCCATTGTCATGGTGGTTGCAACAGTGGCTCCGATCACTGTTGCGCCAGTGGTGGCAATCAGGCAGAGAGCTCACGACAAGGCCATACTTGTTGCCACGGCAGTGAAGGCGCCAACCAGCAGGGCGGTTGCTGCCATCATCACTGATGCCATCGCCGTGCATGTCATCACCATCAAGGAGAAGAGATCATGTCCATCTGGTTGTTTAGCCTGCTCGCCTCGTTTGTGCTGATCCTGGCCATGGGCACCATCATCTGGTGGCGCCAATACCAGCTTGCCCAGAAGCGGGAAGATAAAGAGGTGCGCCCCTGTGGCTGCTCCAGCGCCTGCGCGGATCACCTCTACCAGATCAGCGAGCCGACGCCCAAAAAGTAACCTGACCGCAGCCGCCCTAGCCACAGATAGAAGGTCGGCAAAATAAGGGCGCGTGGAATCGAGAGGCGCATAAAAGAGAGGGGGCACCTGTTGGTGCCCCCTCTCTATATTTATTCCTCGTCATGCTTGAACCGCCTCTTTCCCCCTTATGCTCATCACACGCGCTCAACCCGGCTCGGCGCCGCTGGGCGCCACACTCGCAGAGCAGGCCGGATCCTGATACTGCTGATAGATGGCATAAAACTCGGCCTTGTTCTGCAGGGCTGCGGCAACGCAGGCGGGATCGAACTGGCTGCCGGCATGCTCCTCCAGATAGGCAAACGCCGTCTCGAACGGCCATGCCTTCTTGTAGGGGCGCTCGCTGGTCAGAGCATCAAACACATCGGCCACCGTCACGATGCGCGCCGCCAGCGGGATCGCCTCCCCCGCCAGCCCCAGCGGATAGCCGGTGCCGTCGAAGCGTTCGTGATGGCTGGCGATGATATTGGTCAGCATGTCGGTATGATGAATGCCATCGAGACCAAACTCGTTGATCATCAGGCTGATCATCTCCCGCCCCTTGCCGGGGTGGATCTTCATGATCTCGAACTCTTCCGGAGTCAGCTTGCCCGGCTTGAGCAAAATGGCATCCGGCACCGCGATCTTGCCGATGTCGTGCAGCTCGGAGAAGAGGTAGATAAACTCCACCTCCTCATCGCTCAGCCCGCTGGTCGGGGCCAGCGTCTTGGCGATCAGCCGGGAGTAGGCCGACATTCGGTGCAAATGGTTGGCGGTCTCCTCATCCCGATAACGGCTGAACTCCCGCGCCGTGGTCAGCGCGCCGCCGAGGGTCTGGATGGAGAAAAACTCCACCGCAATGATGGCCGACAGCGCCTGGGCATAGGCCGACAGCTCGCTGCGGATCGGCTCCTCGAAGTATCCCGGCTCCATGGCATCGCAAAACAGAAAGCCAAACAGCTTGCTGTTGAACAGCAGCGGCTCGGTATAGCTGGAGGCATAACCCGCCTCCAGCACCTTGCGGCTGTGCTCCGACGCCGAGCCACGCAGGGCATCCAGATTGCCGAGCACCCGGGGCTGCTTGTGCTCCGCCAGATAACTCAAGGAGGGGACATCGCTCAGCTTCACCTCATACTGCACCAGTGGCGAGGGCCCCTCGGTGCTGTGAGCAAAGGTCTTGAGCTGATCGGTATGGGGATCGTAAATCGCGATGGCTACCCGACTCAGCTTGTCAAAGCGCTGCCTGAGCGTGGCATGTACGCTCTGCATTTTTTCGCCAAATGAACTTTCCATCGCCTTCTCCAACGGGACCCCATGATGGAAGTATAGTGACTCCCTTTGACGCTCTCCCCGCCACAGAGTCAAAATTGACAGAAAAATCAACAAAGCAGCTTCCCCACAACAAGCCTGCATGGCAGAGGCAATAGCCCTACCAAGGGCGCGTCATCAGCGACTGCTGGTGCAACCCAATCTTGCCTGGTCGGAGATATTGTTCGGTTCTGCCATGCTGGCTGTATAGTTTTTGGTTAACCATTCCGGTAAAATCCGCGCCCTTAAAGAAGAGCCACCTAAGAGTGATTGAGCGATGTCCAACACAAAACAGGCCCCCAAAGTAGGATTCGTCTCCTTGGGTTGCCCCAAAGCAACAAGACCAATCCATGACTAATACTGTCAGTAAGGCTTGTGCTGGCGGGCTCCCATCACTGTACCGGTGCCGGAGCTGCAAGCTGTAGTACTGACATGTTTCTCAACACAGGATCATATATCCCGTTACCTAGGAGGTGTTCGTCCGTTCAGCCATCAGGATACGCCCGAACTCGCTCAGGCTGTGCTCGACCTCCTCAGCCGCATCGAGCATGGGATCCTGACTGAACGCTTAGGCTAGGATGTTATGTTGGGTTTACCGATATTAAAAAGGTGCTTAATGACGTCCGTCTCTATGGAGACCCATAAGGCGATGAAAACGCTGATTGGCGCCGGTTATAATCCAAAGAAGCTGAGGCTACGTTGGCATTACTTTACGAGGATGAGCGACAAATAAGTCCACAAATACAGCAAACCACGATGAGCGAAGAACGGTGGTCTTCCGTTGGCAGACATCAGGGCTGAAGCAACTTGGCTCACAAACAACCTCTTTTGGGAGGGCGCAATCGTGTTGTTTGCCACGTTAAAGTACATATTTTGGGGATGAGCATGCTGGGTGGCTCAACGCCCCCAGATTTGTTCAGGCTTCTACTGTATACAAAGATCAATATCGAATCTGTTCAGATAAGTTCAAGGTGCCGGTTAATCAATCCAAAATCAGCGACTGGTTCATAGCCTTTCTCTGAAAACATCAGCGCACCTCGCCGCTGCTCTTTCAGATTTGCTATGGCCTGAAAAAAACAGCTCTCGCACAGGTGAACTTCGTACCTTTCGCCATCGTGCTGAGTTCCATAACCCCAGTGGGCACTCAATGTGCCAAACTCGATGTTGCTAACACCCCCTTCTGTTTGACAACTCTCTTCACAAACATCACAGCGAATATCGCTGATTACCTCGACCTCTTTTTTGGTCATGATTTTCATCTCTTATTACTCCATTCATGCAGCATCTGCGAATCAACTGCATCGAGTCCGCAGGTTGACCACTCCTCTGCATTGATGATTACGCGTGATGGTCTGCCACTGCCGCTCTATATGATTCACCCAAGGGCTATAGACTGGCTTGAATAGCAGGCATGACTAATGATGGCCCTGAGAGAAAGACCCGAATGCCCTCCATCATGTCAGAGACTTGTTCACTTTCTTAGCTCCTGAGGTATCGGCCATTGCTGCTTAAAATCCATAAATTCAGCAACAAACGAAACCATAATGCTCTTAACAAATTCATCATATACGGATTGATTGATAGTGACATGTACGAATGACTCCACTCTCAAAGAATCTCCTACTGCGGCTAGGAAATCCGCATCTTGAAAGGTTAGTGTCACTGTGCCACTTTTTTGATTCTGGCTCAGAACGATCTGCTGATTGGACATTTTACACCTCGAAATGATGCTTATATGCAGTGTCATTATATGCGTGTACTAACAGCCGTGTACAGTACGCCGTATAACGTAGACCATAGATCCTCTAGTGAGGAGATAAAATGGATTCTGACGAGTTTGAGCTGGCGATGCTCGCAACTGCATTCGGTAAAAATGTACGAGAGCTGCGGTCTGCACGAGGTATGCAACAGGAAAAACTAGCGCTAATTGCTGGTATAGACCGTGGTCATATGGGAAAAATCGAACGTGGGGAGACTAGGGTAACCCTTGAAAAAGTTTATTTGATCGCAAAGGCCCTTGGGGTCTCGCCTGCATCATTGCTGCCATAGCCATAGCATGGCTGTTGCTCTTACCCAATGGCTCGCCCTGGATTTGCAATAAACTCGAACACACCAAACACCTCACCTTATCACTGCATACAAACCGCCCTGAGCTGGTTTGGTACAGTTTCAGCTCCAGCCAGTGCCAGGCGAAACCACACTCGTTGTCATCGGACGCATCAGGGAGATGCGTCACATTCGGCCAGAAGTTTGCCCACAAACGCTACATCCGTTGCTCCGTCGACCCTCACAGAGT
>NZ_LYSQ01000009.1:0-147253 GCF_001728955.1 Aeromonas sp. DNP9
CGAACGCCAGATTGAGGTCCACTACACCGGGGAACTGGTGGCGGTCGACACCTTCTTCGTCGGCGCGCTCAAAGGGGTTGGCAAGGTGTATCTACAAACCGTGCTGGACTGCTATAGCCGCCACGCCTGGGGGCGGCTCTACACCAGCAAGCTGCCGGTGACCTCGGTTCATGTGCTCAATGAAACGGTGCTGCCGTTCTTCGAAGCCCATGAGGCACGGGTCTATACCATCCTGTCGGACAACGGGCGCGAGTTCTGTGGGCGCCCTGACCACCATCCCTACGAGCTGTTCCTGCAACTGGAGGGGATTGAGCACCGAACCACCAAGGTGCGCAGGCCACAGAGCAACGGCTTTATCGAGCGGCTGCATCGCACACTGCTGGATGAACACTTCCGTATCAAGGGGAGAACGACCTGGTATGAGTCGGTGGAGCAGATGCAGACAGACCTGGATAGCTATCTGGTGCACTACAACACCCAGCGGCCACATCAGGGCAGGATGATGGAGGGACAGACGCCCTACAGCATGTTCAAGAAGGGTCTGAAATTGATACCGAAGGAAGTGCGCACTAAAGTAGCGTAAACAAGACACCGGTTTGAGGTCGGTGTCAGGTGATAACTAGATCTGTACAAATGTCAGAATATATTGTGGTCGCTTATCAAATAATTGTGGTTCAAGAACAAGAGGTAGAAATAAACGCGCTTATTTTTCATGACTGTGATGGCAATAAAAAGTTATATATCATTAATTGTCTTATTGAACTTAATTGTGAAAATTCTTACAAGATAGATAGAGGTAAGTCCGCAACCAATAAGACTGCAAACATGCAGATATGGTGATGCTTCAATAATTCCATTTCGCATGGCAGATGGGCATACTATAAAAATAGTCAACAAGAAGCACATAGGGATATTGATTGTATGCTGCCTATTTATTGCATTTCTATCATCTGGCCATATGAAAAAACCATATCTATATGCCATAACTAAAAAAATGGTGATCAACAATAGGTAGTATATAACTTGAGGCAGTACATAGGTTAGTAAGCTGCTGTAACTGGCCTGAATGGGGACAAACTCAGCTCTGTATATTATTTCAAATGCAATATTAACGAGTAGGATTATTATCCCATGAATGACTGTTGGGCGTTTGTAATCTCTGATTCTATATCTGGCTCGTGACTTCTTCAGGAAAAAAATAAATAACAATATGGCGATAGCTAAAGCAAGATACATTTTTGTTCCCAAGTTTGGATGGTCAGAGCCAAATCATGGTGAATTATAAAGACTCGCTTGTACCTATAGCAATGAGGACTTCAGAAAAAAAGAAAAGGCAGCGGAACACCGCTGCCTTTTTTGATCACCAGATAGGTTGGGTCAGGTAGGGGTTGCTCACCTTCTCGCGGCCGAAGGTGGAGCTGGGGCCGTGGCCCGGGATAAAGACGATCTCGTCGCCCAGCGGCAGCAGGGTCTCGGTGATCGACTTGATCAAAGTGGCGTGATCGCCACGGGGAAAGTCGGTGCGGCCTATGCTGCCGGCAAACAGCACATCGCCAACCCAGGCGAGTTTTTCGGCTTGGTTCAGCAGCACGATATGACCCGGGGTGTGGCCGGGGCAGAAGTAGACATCCAGCTCGCACTGGCCAAGCTGCACCTTGTCACCCTGCTCAAGCCAGCGATCCGGCGTGAACGCGGGGGTATGGGCGAAGCCGAACATCTGGCTCTGCTGGGGCAGCATGTCGAGCCAGAAGGCGTCCTCCTTGTGGGGGCCGGTAATGGTGACGCCGGTTTTTTCCCGCAGCTCGGCGGCGGCACCGACGTGATCCAGATGACCGTGGGTCAGCAGGATATGAGTCAGGGTCAGGCCGCGCTTGGCGATGGCAGCCAGCAGTTTGTCCGCTTCGCCGCCCGGATCGATCAGGGCCGCCTGATGGGTCTCGTCACACCAGATGAGGGAGCAGTTCTGGGCGAACTGGGTGACCGGGATCACCTCGAATTTCAACATAGAGTTCCTCGCTTGGGATGGGTCAGCCGCGTAGCGCGCTGGCATGCTGCTCGGCGAAATAGTCGAGGCAGGCCTGCTTGTCACCGCGAAACACGATGCGCTCCTGCTTGTTGCCAAGCTGATAGAGATACATGGGGTCGTAGTAGCGGGTCAGCAGCAACGTGATCCAGGCCAGATGCAGCGCGGTATCACCGCTCTTTTCCTGCTCGGTGAGAGCGGTCTGCATCAGGGCATCCAGCTCGCGGTGGGCCTGATCGCCAAGACGGCGCTTGAGACGGGCCAACGCATCGGTGAGATAGGCGGCAAACAGCGGCCAACCGGCTTCCTGGCCATACATGGCTTGATAGCGCAGCCAGAGATCGTGCACGTAATCTTCGCGGATCTGCTCGGCCCGATCGCACTGCGGCACATCCACCACCACCAGCGGTGCCTGACTCATGGCCTCATGGAGGGAGAGGGGCAGGCAGCAGCGGCCAATCAGGCGACTCTCATCTTCGACCACGAAGGCATGCTCGCCCTGATGGCGGCGCTTGAGCAGCTCGATGGCCATGTTGTTTTCAAAATTGATGTTGCTGGGCTGGCCGCCGGGCAGCTGACCAAACGACGAGCCCCTGTGATGGGCATGCCCCTCCAGATCCACCGCCTGGGTCACCTGATCGAGCATGTGGGTCTTGCCGGAGCCGGTCATGCCGGTCAGCACGCTCCAGTGACACTCGGCAGAAGCCTTGTCCTGGGTGTCGATCAGAAAACGGCGCAGCTCCTTGTAGCCACCGGCGACGCGGGGGCGAGTCACCCCCGCTTCAGCCAGCCACTGTTGTACGGTTTGCGAGCGCAGGCCGCCGCGAAAGCAGTAGAGCAGGGCATCGGGCTGCTGGCGCAACTGCGCCAGCCAGCCTTCGAGTCGCTCGGCACGTACTGCTCCCCCCACCAGCTTGTGTCCAAGCTCAATGGCGGCGGCCTGACCCTGCTTCTTGAAGCAGGTCCCCACCTGGGCGCGCTCATCGTCTGTCATCAAGGGCAGGTTGGTCGAGCAGGGGAAGGCCCCCTCCTTGAACTCGATGGGGGCGCGCACATCAATCAACGGCACATCGTCCAAAAAGAGTTGGGCGTAGTCCGTGGCCAGTGGCAATTCACTCATTGGACAATCTCGATAAAGCGGGAGCCCTCAAGGGGCTTGATCTGGCCGATGGGCGAGAGCGCAAGGCCAGCTTCGCGCGCGATGGCGAGCAGCTCGGCTTCGCTATCTTTACCCACGGCGACCAGTAGGCCACCGCTGGTTTGCGGATCGCACATGATGTTGCGGGTGCGATCGTCCATGGCATCCAGCTTGTGGCCGTAGGAGTCGTGGTTGCGCAGGGTCCCACCCGGGACGCAGCCCTCGGCGAGGTAGTAATCCACCTCGTCCAGCAGCGGCAGCGCCTTGAAGTCGAGGCGGGCGCTGACATTGGATCCTTCGCACATCTCCAGCAGATGGCCAGCCAGACCAAAACCGGTCACGTCGGTCATGGCGTGCACGCCGGGCAGGGCAGCAAACTGCTGACCAATCTTGTTGAGGGTGCACATGGCGTTGGGGGCCAGTTGCTCATGCTCGGGCTTGAGCTTGCCCTTCTTCTGGGCGGTGGTGAGGATACCGATACCAAGAGGCTTGGTCAGATAGAGGGCGTCACCCACCTTGGCGGTGTCGTTCTGCTTGATGGCATCCAGAGGCACTATACCGGTGACCGCGAGGCCGAAGATGGGCTCGGGGGCATCGATACTGTGACCACCGGCCAGCGAAATCCCCGCTTCGTGGCACACCTGACGGCCGCCGTCGATCACCTGCTGGGCCACTTCCGGCGCCAGGGTATTGATGGGCCAGCCGAGGATGGCGATGGCAACGATAGGCTTGCCGCCCATGGCGTAGATATCGCTGATGGCGTTGGTGGCGGCGATGCGGCCAAAGGTGAAGGGGTCATCGACGATGGGCATGAAGAAGTCGGTGGTGGAGACAATGCCCTGACCGTTGCCGATATCGACCACGGCCGCGTCATCCTTGCTGCTATTGCCAACGATCAGGGTCGGGTCGTTGAAGCCCGGGATCTGGCTCTTGAGAATGGTGTCGAGCACCTTGGGAGAGATTTTGCAGCCACAGCCAGCGCCGTGGCTGTATTGGGTCAGACGAATGGAAGACATACTTACCCCTTTTATTTGCAAACAGAGCAGAGGCTCTGTGGAGCCGTCTTGGTCAATGGGCGGCCTTGTAGTGAGGAAGACAAGAAGCCGCAAATATGGGTGGCCTCGGTGCCAACAGGGGCAGCGATGACTGGCAGTTATGAAAGACCGCCAGGCCGGACGGGGAAGAAAAGGGCGACAAGGTGCGCCAGCGCAGCCCCGCCAAGGGCCACAGGACAGGGCATTATGCCATAAATGCCCCCTTCGGTTCGAACAGGAATTCACATAAACGTGTTTACATGGGTGGTGATCATATTGTATTGCTTCACTTACAGTCTTGTTGCGGTAAAGTTAATGTGGATGGGTTGAAATCTAAAGTGTTAGTAATTTTTTCTTGATTTGCCCTGCATTTTCATTTTTTGTTCCTTTAATAAGTCATGAAACAATTGTAATATTGATAATTATAAAACTATTGCATGATACTTTGAGGTTAAAGTGACTAAAAATAAAGGCTTGGATACTAAACCAGTAGACATTAAATTTGTTACTTTACACGATCTAATAAAAGGCAATGATAGTTTTCGGGTTAAAGAAAGAGAAGAGCCATTGAAAATAACCTCTACGATCGAGAGGCTGGTTGGTCAGATATTAGATGAGTATAAAAAACGCTCGGGTAAGTCACATGGCCATTTTGAAGATAATGAAGATGAATATCCAATACAAAAATATTTGAAGCAATACTATGTGAATACCACATTATCGTTTCAGGAAACAACTCGACAAATGATGTATAACTTATGTCATCATGTCAAAGGAACTGCTTCGACTGGTGGGCATGTTTTTTTTGCTCATATTGCAAGAAGTGGAAAAGACTATTTTATTGTTGCAATAATCACAGATGAGCTGGGTGCCGCGATAACAAATAATATGGAGGTTACAGATAATACATATCTTGATATTAAGGGTTTTCGTGTTGCTGGTAGAGTTGATTTGTCAAGTTGGAATAGCGGTGGCTCACAATACTTAAGCTTTATTAAAGGTCGTGGGCAAAGAGTAGTTTCAGATTACTTTCAGAATTTTTTAGGTTGCAATAGCCGAGTTGCAGCAGCAGTAGCAACTAACGTGCTAATTGATGCAATAGAATCTTTTTCCGGAGGTTTGGGTTTATCTCCAGAAGGTAAAAATGTGTTCATGAATAGAGCAAAAGATATTGGATTTAGAATGTCGAAAGATGATGTTCCTTTCGATGTCCAAGTCTTTGCAAATGAGCTTTATCCTGAAGATCCTCAGTATCTGTTGTCAGTGTTGTGTGACCCTGACTTAAAGCTAAGTGATGGTTTTATTCCTGATGCAAGGTCATTGAGGCGTTTAGTTACTTTTTATGGCAAGACTCCCTCTTGGAAGTTAGAGTTTAATAGGAGTGCGCTCACTCACGGCCTTATAAGATTCAATGACGATGAAACGCTAACAATAACAAACTTACCTGCAGAATTAAGAGATAAGCTTCGCGCAGAAACAGAAGTTGATGATGATGATGATGAGTAAAGTAACATTTCAACAACTTAAAGAAGTTTATAAAGCTCTATCTTTTTCTAGCGATGGAGCTAGTGGCTCTCTTTTTATTGAGTCGGATGCTTTAAAATCTTCCATTAAAAATCTTCTTCTAAGTGAAGAAAGTGTAAACGAATCTGGTTTAAATACAAAGTCTCCTATAGATATTGACGAAATAAAAATAGGCGACTCAATTGAGTTGACTATATCGCCTCCAAGAATTGGGTTAGGGGTTCTTGCTCATAATATTGATATTTTATTAGGAGTCACCAAGGCTAGGATAAAAGAACCGAGACAGTATTATATTGTGTCAGAGGATTTCTATAGTGGTGATGAAAATCCTCCAGATAATATATTGGTGTATAGGTCAGTGCTGGGTTTTATTGAGCTTTTGAAAGAGTCCGCATTGTATTTAGACCAAGATAAATCTGAACTGCTCTTTTTATATGAAGGCAAGTTCGCTATACCCATACGTTACTCCCATTCTGATTTATTGGGTTTGGATTTATTTTATCTTGATAAAATACAAGAAAGCTTTACTCATGACTTGCACCGAGAACAAAAGCTTGCAATATTTTCTACCTGTATCATAGAGATGAGTAAGGGCGTTGATCTTCTGGAACGATTCAATTATATATTATCTCACCTTGGAGACTTATATAATAACTTGTCAGAAGGATATTCCATTTTTAGTTCTGATTTTTCCTATAAGAAAATACGTGATGAGATAGATGCTGCTAAAGTAGATTTTACTCAGAAAATACATAAAGCACTAACCGATATTCAAAATCAAGTTTTAGGTATACCTATAGCAACAGTTATATCTACAACACAGATGAAGTCATCTCAGTCCTTCGTTGAGTATAATTTCATTATCAATACATCTATTCTTATAGGTAGCTTTATATTTGCAATAATGGTTTGGTTTCTTGTTCAGAATCAAATAATGACTCTAAATGTTTTAAAGAAAGATGTGGAAAATCAACGTAAAGCCGTGGGTATGAAATTCAAATCCTTATCTTGTAAATTCGATTTAGATTTTAATGAAATAGACGAGCGTCTTTTTTCTCAGATTAGAGTTATGTCAATAATTAAGTTTTTCATAATCATCGGCATGATATTTACTATTGTAAGTTATTTCTATCTAATGCCAAGTTTAAGTGAGCACTCGCCAATCAATAACTATATTTCCATACCATATGCAACTTAATAATAAGGTTGTTTAGATATGATCATTAGCTACTTCGCTAATAAAACAGTGACCGTTTTACAGTTTGCGGAGTTGTTGGCGCAGACCTCGCTGGGGGCGAGACGGCCGCTGGAACATCCGGCCATCCTGCAGGGCATGCTGGATAACGCCAACTTGCTGATCACCGCCTGGCAGGGCGAGACCCTGGTCGGGGTGGCCCGCTCGGTGACCGATTTTCATTTTTGTTGCTACCTCTCGGATCTGGCGGTAGCCGAGTCAGTGCAAGGGCAGGGGATTGGCAAAGCCCTTATTCGCGAGACATTCTTGCAATTGCAGGCGGGCTGCAAGCTGATCCTGCTGGCTGCACCGCAGGCGGTGGCGTACTACCCCAAGCTCGGATTTAGCCAGCACCCGAGCGCCTGGGTGATGAACAATCTGGATGAACTGGTGCTGGATGAGTTGGCATAAAACTGTCAACTCATCCAGACAGGGCGAGATTAGCTTATCCGGCTTGCTCCAGCACCGGCTGGCGAGCCTTGCCCCAGCGGCGCAGGCGCCGTTGCAGTGGCCGCTCCAGCAGGTTGTAGCTCAACGCCGAGAGCCCGATCAGCACCGCCAGCATCAGCAAGGTGGCCACTACCCCCAGCAGCGGGTTGGTCTGGCCATACCACCACTCGGTGATCCCCGGCGCCAGATAGTGGATGAGCTCGCAACCGGTGAGCAGCACCAGCGCATGGAGCAGGTAGATGGAGTAGGAGAGATCTCCCAGCCAGTTGGTGAAGCGGTTATCCAGGAGGTGCAGCAGCGGGCTTTGGCGATCGCCTTGGCAGGCGGCAATCCAGATCAGCTGCACGTAGGAGGCGATCAGCAGCAGTGTCAGCTGCGGCGTAATGGTGAACTGCATCAGCGCGAAGGGCAGCACAAAGGCGACCAGCAGCGGCAGATCTCGCTTCATCATGGGCAAGCATTTCGCGGCCTTGACCCTCGGCAGCAGCCAGAGGCCGAGCACAAATTCACTCACCCCGCGCCCCACCGCCAGCGCGCCGCTGGTGACATCCAGGGTGCCGCGACTGTGCACGATAAAGGCCAGCACCGTCAGCGCCAGCAGGGGGGCGAGATGGCTCCAGCGACTGCGGGTGACTGCGAGGGGAATAAGCAGCGGGAACAGCAGGTAGCTGATCCACTCCACGCTGAGGGACCAGGCGGCGAAGTTCCAGGTCAGCCCGTGATCGGTCACCACCTGCAGCAGCAGAAAGGCGCTCGGCAACGCCTCGGCCGGGGTGAAGGGGGAGCCGAAGGGGGGCATCCCTTCCCACTCCCACATCTTGAACAGGGGGCCGGCGTAGAAGCCCACCCCGTGCTGCGCCTTGTAAAGCTCCCAGCCGACCAGCAGCAGCAGGGTCACCAGATAGAGGGGGTAGACACGGGTCAGCCGCAGCCAGAGAAAACGGCCATAGCTCACGGTGCAGGGCGTGCGGGTGAAGGCCTCGCCATAGACATGGGCCAGCACCACGCCGCTCAAAATAAAGAACAGGTCGACCCAGAGGTAGCCGTTCTCGATGAGTTGGGTGTGGCCTGCGATCGACTCCATCCACTGGGGAAAGAGCAGCAAGCGGGCATGGAACAGCACCACCATCAGGGCAGCGATGCCCCGCAGCGGCGTTAACAGCGGCAATGATTGATTCATAACGGGATCCCTTGTGATGTTCAGCTTGGCCTGACATCGATTTTTGTTGTTGTACCGTCCATCAATCCTGATGGGACGGTTGCCCCGGCTTGGCTGCCGCAGGCGGGATCACACTACGGAAAAGAGAGCCATACGGGTGTGATTTAAATCATGAATGTGCAGTTATTGTGCAAAAAATTTAAACAGATAAAGACGTGGGACACAGGCAGGGAAAGAGGAGGAGAGAGAACACCCATAAAGCAGAGAGGGTGGTCAACGGGGCGAGGGTCAGGCTCAGGCTCATACGGCGCGATGCAAAACAATCAGGCCCGCAAGGGGCCTGATTGATCACAAGGGAAGATGACGACCGATCAGCGGGCGCGTACCACCAGTCCCTTGAGGTAGAAGCCTTCCGGATAGGCGGTACCGATGGGGTGATCGGAGGCCTGGGAGAGCAGCTCCAGGATCTGGGCATCGCGACCGGCATCGAGCGCCGCATCGGCAACGATCTTCTGGAACAGGCTCTGCTCCATCAGGCCGGAGCAGGAGTAGGTCAAGAGCACGCCACCCGGCGCCAGCAGCTGGAATGCCAGCATGTTGATGTCTTTGTAGCCTCGGCAGGCACCCAGCAGCTGGGCCTTGCTCTCGGCAAACTTGGGCGGATCCAGCACGATGACATCGAACTTCTCGCCCTTCTCACGATATTCCCGCAGCAGCTTGAATACGTCGTGACGGACAAACTGGGTGTTGCTGGTATCCAGCCCGTTCAGCTCGGCATTCTGGCGGGCGATATCCAGCGCATTTTGGGAGAGATCGACGTTGACCACTTCCTTGGCGCCGCCTTTGAGGGCATAGACGCCAAAACCGCCGGTGTAGCAGAAGCAGTTGAGCACCCGCTTGCCTTCGGTGTACTTGGCGGCAGCCTGACGGTTGTCCCGCTGATCCAGATAGAAACCGGTTTTGTGGCCGTTGCGAATGTCTACCAGGATCTTGACGCCGCCATTCTCTTCGATGACCACCGGCTCGCTCGGGGTCTCGCCATAGATGACACCAGTGCGCTCTTTCAGTCCTTCCTTCTTGCGTACCGCCACGTCGGAGCGCTCATAGATGCTGCACTCGGGGTAGATGGTGCGCAGTGCTTGCGTTATCAGCTCACGCTGGAACTCGGCGCCGGCAGAGAGGATCTGGCACACCAGAAAATCGGCATAACGGTCGATGGTCAGACCCGGCAAACCGTCTGATTCGGCGGCGCAGAGGCGATAACCGGTGAGACCCTGACGCTTGATCAGCGGATCGCGAGACTCCTGCGCATATTTGAGACGACGGATAAAGAAGTCGAGATCGACGGTCTCATCCTTGTCGAAGGTCCAGACCCGGGCACGGATCTGGGAGCTGCCTGACCAGGCGCCACGGGCGAGCCACTTGCCATCGTTGGCATAGATCTCGACGGTATCGCCGTCAATGGGGTTGCCCTGAACCCGCTCAATCCCCTTGGAGAAGATCCAGGGATGGCGACGCAGCAGGGATTTTTCGCGGCCTTTGACGAGATAGATGGAAGCGCTCATGGATGTTTGCCGATGGTAGAAAGAAAAGGGGCCACATTCTATGTGGCCCGCAGGTAAAACTCAAACAACCCTGTGTAATGGATGGGGTTGCCCTGATCTGACACCTCATATGGTCAGAGCTTAATCCCCTTGAGTGCCTGGGCCAGTTCGCTGGCGGTGGCTTTAAGCCCTTGCGTGCCAGCTACCGAGGCGCTGGCGGACTCTTCCACCTGCGCCGCTTCATGGCGTACCTGATCCAGATTGTGGGTGATCTCGGCGGCGACCGAGCTCTGCTCCTCGCTGGAGGTGGCGATCTGGGTGCTCATCTCTAGCACCGCATCGCTGTGGTTGCTCAGCTTCTCGATATCGAGCCCCACCTCGCTGATGAGCTGCTGGCTGCTGGCGGCGCGCCCCACGGTTTTCTCCATGATCTCGTTCAGCGCCCCGGTACCGGTCTGCAGCTCTTCGATCATCTGCTGGATCTCCACCGTCGCCTGCTGGGTACGGCTGGCGAGGGTACGCACTTCATCCGCCACCACCGCAAAGCCGCGACCCTGCTCACCGGCCCGTGCCGCTTCGATGGCGGCGTTGAGGGCCAGCAAGTTGGTCTGCTGGGAGATGGCGTTGATGACGTTGACCACTTCGTTGATGCGGTTGGCGTTGTGGGTCAAGCGCTCAACCGCGCCGGAGGCATTGCCAATCTCGTCGGCCAGGGTACGGATCGCGTCGATGGTGCGGGCTACCCGGTTGGCGCCATTGGCCGCCTCTTCGCTCGACTGGCGGGTCTGTTGCAGGGTGTCGTTGGCATTGCGCGCTACTTCGCGAATGGCGGCTGACATCTGCTCCATGGCGGTGGCCAGTGAATCCATGTGCTGGCGCTGTGAACGCGCCATGGTCTCGCCTTCGCGGGCATGGTCACGAAACTCGTCGGCGGCCATGGTCAGCGCTTCGGCAGACTCCTCCACCAGTTTGACGATCTGGTGCTGGCGGTCGGTAAATCGGTCGATGCTGCCCGCCAGGGTGGAGAACTCGTCCCGCACCGGGAAGAAGTTGAGACGGAAGGTGAGATCCCCGTCCGCCACGGTTTGCAGCGCCTTGTTGGTGGAGTACAGTGCGCCGGAGACAAAGGTCATCATGTAGTGGATCACCAGTGCCATCAGGGCAGCCAGCGCGCCGATCAGGAGCAGGGTCGAGCCCTGACCCTCCCACATGGAGAGGTTGCCGGTATCGAGATCACCGGTGACGTAGCCCGCCTGACCCGCTGGCGCGGTAAAGAGGTAGTGATCTCCTTGCTGCTGCAACCCGCTGCTGCCTTGCCGGGTCAGACGCAGATCAGCAGGCAACACCAGAGTGGGCTGCTGGCTGACCAGCTGCGCTGTGGTCTCGACCCGTTGCTGCAACTGCGCTACCCGCAGGGAGATCTCCTGCTGATGGCTGGCCGCCAGCATATACCAGCTGAGAAAGGCGATGATGAAGAGAGGTAACCAGAACGCGATATGGAATTTTTCACTGATGGTGAGGTGAATGAGATAGCGGTCAACCCACCGGAATTTAACTTCTTTCATAATGGAGCTGCATCCTGCAGAGATAGAGTGTCGGGCACATTATCGTCTCGGGAAATTTTTTCTTAAGCGGAAGGTGTGAGAAATGGGAGAGCAATCGTTTGTCATTCGGGTGTGGGGGCAGGTGCAGGGGGTGGGATTTCGCTATTTCACCCGCGAGCGGGCGTTGCAACTGGGTTTGCGGGGCCATGCCTACAACCTGGAGGATGGATCGGTGGAGATCCTCATCAGTGGCCCCGCGCAGGGGGTGCAGATGATGCTGGGGTGGCTGGAACATGGCCCTCGCACCGCCAGGGTGACCCGGATGGAGTATGAAGAGGCGCTGCCGCCCACCGGTCAGGGCTTTCACACCAACTGAAGGGGCGGAGACGAGATGGACGCTGACAAGGAAGGTCTGTTGCTGACTCAGGCAACAAGCTGGGTCGCCCGTTATCAGGAGGCGGCGCGGGCGGTGCGCGAAGAGGCCAGCGAACCGGCCGTGCATGGCTACCGTATCGCAGCGCGCCGCTTGCTGGCGCTGCTCGCCCTGTGGCGGCCACTCACCTATCATCCCGAGCTGGAGCGGCGTCTGCTGCGCTCGGTCGGGCGGCTCTCGGCGCTGCGGGATGCTCAGGTCTACGCCGAGCGTTTTGGCAAGCCGCCTGCCAGCACGGGTAATACCCACAAATCGGCCTGTCGCGTGCCCCTGTTGTCGCGGCGACTGACCCGCTGGCTTGCGGCGGTGGCGCAGGTGCAGGATGCGCGGGCATTGGCGTTCCTCTATCAGCAGCATCTGGCCCTGCGCCTTGATGAGGCACAGAGCGCTCTCGATGAACCTATTCCCTGCGTTGGGAAGTCTGCCAGCTCCCGTCAGCAACAGTTGCGCCGCTGGCATCGGCTGCGCCTCGAGATCAAGCAGGCCCGTTATGGCGTGGAACTATTGCTGGATCTGGGGAGTGGGGAGCCCGGCTGGTTGAGCACCCTGGCTCACTGGCAGGAGCGACTCGGCCAGTTGCAGGATTGGCGTCAATGGCGGCGGAGGTTGCGAGCAGAGCAGGGGAACACCCACAAGCAGGCGAAACTGCGGCAGCAGTTGAAGGGGAAGATCACCGCCCGTTTGCGTCAACTGGACTGCCAGCAGGCGGAGCTGGTGGCGCTCAAACTGACGATGCTGGCAGGCCACAACATGAATGACATGCCAAGTCGGCTGGTCAGGTATTCAGAACAAAATGTATCGCCCACCAAGTCAAGCGGTGGATAGCCACAAGGCCGCAATCTGCGAAAGTCATCCGCGACCAGCATCTACAAAAACTCTCCAAGCCACAAATGCGAGACAAAAAAAGAGAGGCAGTTTGGCCTCTCTTCTCTATCTGATTGTGATCGCAGTCAGCGATGTGCTTACTTGACGCGCATCCCTGGCTGGGCGCCTTCCTGCGGCTCCAGGATCCAGAGATCCTTGCCGCCCGGGCCTGCGGCCAGCACCATGCCTTCGGACATGCCGAAACGCATCTTGCGCGGCGCCAGGTTGGCCACCATCACGGTCAGCTTGCCTTCCAGATCTTCCGGGTTGTAGGCGGACTTGATACCGGCAAACACTTGACGGGTCTCGCCGCCGATATCCAGTTGCAGCTTGAGCAGCTTCTCGGCTTCCGGTACCGCTTCGGCCTTCTTGATCAGCGCCACGCGCAGGTCAATCTTGGCAAAGTCGTCATAGGTGATGGTCTCGCTGATGGGGTCATCAGCCAGCGGGCCGGACACTTTCGGAGCCTGCTCCTTGGCCAGGTCTTCCTTGGATGCCTCGATCATGGCTTCAATCTTCGCCGGCTCGATGCGGGAGAAGAGGGCCTTGAACGGCGCAACGGTATGATCGACCAGCGGCATCTCGATGCCATCCCAGCTGAGGGTTTCGGCCAGGAAGGCTTCGGCACGCTCGGCCAGCAGCGGCATGACGGGCTTGAGGTAGGCCATCAGCACGCGGAACAGGTTGATGCCAACAGAGCAGACCGCCTGCAGCTCGGCGTCAGCCCCTTCCTGCTTGGCGATAACCCAGGGAGCCTTGTCGTCCACGTAGCGGTTGGCCTTGTCGGCCAGCGCCATGATTTCGCGGATGGCGCGGCTGAATTCACGGCTCTCATAAGCCTCGGCAATGGCGGTACGAGCATTGGCGAATTCGGCGTAGAGCTCGGGTTCGGCGCAGGTTGCCGCCAGCTTGCCGCCAAAACGCTTGGCGATAAAACCGGCGTTGCGGGAGGCGAGGTTGACCAGCTTGTTGACCACGTCAGCGTTGACCCGCTGCACGAAATCTTCGAGGTTCAGGTCCAGATCGTCGATGCGGCTGTTGAGCTTGGCAGCGTAGTAATAACGCAGGCACTCCGGATCCAGGTGGTTCAGGTAGGTGGATGCCTTGATAAAGGTGCCCTTGGATTTGGACATCTTGGCGCCGTTGACGGTCACATAGCCGTGCACGTTGACCTTGGTTGGCTTGCGGAAGTTGGCACCTTCCAGCATGGACGGCCAGAACAGGCAGTGGAAGTAGGCGATGTCCTTGCCGATGAAGTGGTAGAGCTCGGCGTCGGAGTCCGCTTTCCAGTAGCTGTCAAAGTCGATGTCGCCACGCTTGTTGCACAGGTTCTTGAAGGAAGCCATGTAGCCGATGGGGGCATCCAGCCAGACGTAGAAGTACTTGCCCGGGGCGCCGGGAATTTCGAAACCGAAGTAGGGGGCGTCACGGGTGATGTCCCACTGCTGCAGGCCGCTTTCGAACCACTCCTGCATCTTGTTGGCCATCTCTTCCTGAATGGCGCCGGAGCCACGTACCCACTCTGCCAGCCATTTTTCAAACTGCGGCAGGTCGAAGAAGAAGTGCTCGGAGTCCTTCATCACCGGAGTGGCACCGGAGACGGCAGATTTCGGATCGATCAGCTCGGTCGGGCTGTAGGTGGCGCCGCAGCTGTCGCAGTTGTCGCCATACTGCTCCGGAGATTTGCACTTGGGGCAGGTTCCCTTGACGAAACGGTCCGGCAGGAACATCGATTTTTCCGGATCGAACAGCTGGGAGATGGTGCGGCTCTTGATAAAGCCACCATTTTTCAGGCGGCCGTAGATCAACTCCGCCAGCTCGCGGTTTTCGTCGCTGTGGGTGGAGTGATAGTTGTCAAAGCTGATGTTGAACCCGGCGAAATCGGCCTGGTGCTCCTTGGAGACCGCGGCGATCATCTCTTCCGGGGTGATCCCCATCTGCTGTGCCTTGAGCATGATCGGGGTGCCGTGGGCATCATCGGCACAGATGAAGTGCACCTGATGACCGCGCATTCGCTGATAACGAACCCAGATATCGGCCTGGATATGTTCCAGCATGTGGCCAAGGTGAATGGAGCCATTGGCATAGGGGAGGGCGCAGGTTACCAGCATTTTACGAGGATCAGTTGCCATATTACGTTCTTGATGTGCTTGTTGGGATGATAGAGTGCCGTGCATGTTACCCGAATTGGGGGTAGCCTGCCTAGGGTTGTGGCTGTGCCGGGCTTGGCCGGATGCACCATCTGTACCGCAGGCAAGCCACTGATTTGTGTGCGGTAACCGTTCACCTCAAGATAATGACAACATAATGAGGAGTTAATGGTGATTGATTCAGTAAAACAGATCCTCGCCGAATTTAAGCCAGCAGGCTGGCACAAGGATCTGGTGGATGCCGGATTCGTTCGCGAGATCATCAATCAGGGTCAGGGGCTCACTATCCGGCTGGTATTGCCGTTTGCCGGTCTCTCGCTGCTCGATCAGCTCAAAGAGAATTACGATGCCAGGCTGCGCAGCGCCACCGGCGCCGCCCGTATCGACTGGGCACTGGAGATTGACGTCGCCAGCATGCCGCGGGCGCAGGGGCTCAATGCCGTACAGGGCATTCGCAACATCATCGTGGTTGCCTCCGGCAAGGGGGGGGTGGGCAAATCCACCACCGCAGTCAACCTGGCGCTGGCCCTGCAAAAAGAGGGGGCGCGGGTCGCCATTCTCGACGCCGATATCTATGGCCCCTCCATTCCCACCATGATGGGCACCCTCAAGGAGCGCCCGGTCAGTCATGACGGCAAGCTGATGGAGCCGGTGATGGCCTGCGGCCTCAAGAGCAACAGCATCGGCTATCTGGTCTCCGAGCAGGATGCCACCATCTGGCGCGGCCCGATGGCGAGCAAGGCGCTGGCGCAGATCCTCCATGAGACCCGCTGGGGCGAGGTGGATTATCTGGTGGTAGACATGCCGCCGGGCACTGGCGATATCCAGCTCACCATGGCCCAGCAGGTGCCCACCTCGGCCGCGGTCATTGTTACCACCCCGCAAGATGTGGCGTTGGCCGATGCCCGCAAGGGGATCGCCATGTTCAACAAGGTCAATGTGCCGGTGCTCGGCATCATCGAGAACATGAGTTACCACGTCTGCAGCGCCTGCGGTCACCATGAGCCGCTGTTCGGTACCGGTGGCGGCCAGAAGATGGCTGAGCAGTATCAAGTGGCGCTGCTTGGCCAGTTGCCGCTGCACATCGATATCCGCCAACACATGGATGATGGCTGCCCGACGGTGTTCGGCGCACCGGAAGGAAGCCTGGCTCAGGCCTATTTGAAGCTGGCGCGCAGGGTGGGGGCTGAACTCTTTTTCAGCGCAAAACCGATTGCGACCCCCCTCTATGCCATGGCGCTGGATGAATAATCGGCGGTCGGTCACTTGAAAGGGAATTGAGGGTGGGCATGACCCACCCTTTTTTATATAATGGATCGGTTTAAACCATCCCCACTGCTCTTCTCTTTTAGGTATTTGTCATGTCTGATACTCAACATTCGTGTGTGATCATCGGTATTGCGGGCGCATCTGCGTCTGGCAAAAGTCTTATAGCCCAGACCATTTATGAAGAGCTGGTGGCCGAACTGGGCGCAGGTCAGATTGGTGTGATCACCGAAGATTGCTACTACCGTGATCAGACCCACCTGACCATGGAAGAGCGTGTCAAGACCAACTATGACCACCCCAATGCGCTGGATCACGACCTGCTGGTACAGCACCTGAGCCAGCTGGTCAAAGGTGACGCGGTTGCCATTCCCCAGTACTCCTACACCGAACACACCCGGATGAGCGAAGTGACCCCGTTTGCGCCGCGCCGGGTGATCATTCTGGAAGGGATCCTGCTGCTGACCGACAGCCGTCTGCGGGATCTGATGGATGCCTCCATCTTCATGGACACCCCGCTCGACATCTGCCTGCTTCGTCGTCTGGTGCGTGATGTGCAGGAGCGTGGCCGTACCATGGACTCCGTGCTCAAGCAGTATCAGAAGACGGTACGTCCGATGTTCCTGCAGTTTATCGAGCCGTCCAAACAGTATGCCGATGTGATCGTGCCCCGTGGTGGCAAGAACCGCATCGCCATCGACATGCTCAAGGCGCGTATCCGCCACATGTTGATTGGTTAAGATGAAACAAGCCGGGTGATGCCCGGCTTTTTTAAAAGCACAATTTGTCAGGAGAGTCGCCCAATGCGTCTGTGTGATACCGATATTGAACGCCATCTGGATGAAGGCAAGATCGTCATTGAGCCACGGCCCGGGGTAGAGCGGATCAGTGGTGTCAGTGTCGATGTGCTGCTGGGTAACGAGTTTCGGGTGTTTCGCGATCATACCGCGCCCTATATCGACCTGAGCGGCCCGAGCAGCGAGATGGCCGATGCCATCGATCGGGTGATGAGTGACGAGATCCACATCCCCGATGGCGAAGCCTTCTACCTGCACCCGGGGCAGCTGGCGTTGGCGGTGACCTATGAATCCGTCACCCTGCCTGCCGATATCGTCGGCTGGCTGGATGGCCGTTCTTCATTGGCGCGCCTGGGTCTGATGGTGCACGTGACCGCGCACCGGATCGATCCGGGTTGGTCCGGTCGCATCGTGCTGGAGTTCTACAACGGCGGCAAACTGCCGCTGGCGCTGCGTCCGAAGATGAAGATCGGCGCCTTGAACTTCGAGATGCTCTCTGGCGTCGCGGCCCGTCCCTACAACAAGCGGGAAAATGCCAAGTACAAGAGCCAGCAGGGCGCCGTTGCCAGTCGTATCAATCAGGACTGATAACTGGCAACTCGGCAACGATCCAAGGGAGCACAAGGTGCTCCCTTTTTGCATCTGGAATCAAACGGATATGGGGTTGATGGTGCTGGTCGGATGAGATTGGCGGGGCAGGGACGTTTTATCACCACTTTCGCCCGTTTATCTGTCATAAAAATGAAATTATTGGCTTAATTGTCAGCTATTTTTACCCTTTTCCGCAATCATTGATGGCTTTAATTAATCGATGGCAAGCCGCATAAAGACTGGCTCTAGGATATTTTTTTCCAAAAAGCTCTTTTTTTTTATGGCTGAAATATTTCAATGGTGGCTATGGTGTTGGCCGCCATCTGGCATAATCCGCCGCAACTCATAAACAGGCTTTTTTTTATGTTTGAAATGTTTAGTGGTTTGGGTTTGTGGTGGTCAATCGGTTTGGTATTGGCCGTTTTTTTTGTGCTTGCCTATGAATTCATCAACGGCTTTCACGATACCGCCAACGCGGTAGCAACGGTTATCTATACCAAGGCGATGCCAGCTCACCTGGCGGTCGTCGCATCGGGGATCTTCAACTTCTTCGGCGTCATGTTTGGTGGACTGGGTGTGGCCTATGCCATTGTCCATCTGCTGCCCATCGACCTGCTGCTTGGGATGGACTCCACCCAAGGGTTGATCATGGTCTTCTCCTTGCTGTTTTCCGCCATCGTGTGGAACTTGGGCACCTGGTTCTTCGGGATCCCGGCCTCCAGTTCACATACCTTGATCGGTTCCATTCTGGGGGTAGGCGGCGCCTATGCCTGGATCACCCATAAACCGGTGACAGAAGGGATCAACGTGGGCAAAGCGATCGACATCATGCTTTCCCTCATCATCTCTCCCACCATCGGCTTCATCATCGCGGCACTGCTGCTGCTGGCGATGAAGCGCATCTGGACCAGCAACAAGATCCACAAAACGCCGGAAGAGCGTCAGCTGGTGGATGGCAAGAAACACCCGCCGTTCTGGGCGCGTCTGACCCTGGTGGCCTCTGCCATGGGCGTCAGCTTCGTGCACGGCTCCAACGATGGCCAGAAGGGCATCGGTCTGGTGATGCTGGTGCTGATCTGTATGGCGCCTGCCTATTTCGCACTGGACATGAACAGCCGCGCCTATGATCTGGACCGGACTCAGGATGCAAACCAGCGCATCATGGAGATCTACCAGCGCAACCAGTCCGCCCTCTCTGGCGTCATCAACTTCTCTGCACCGGCAACGGCTCAGGAAGAGCTGATGACCCACTGCTCCGCAGATGGCGTGCTGCAGGCGATGGCCACCCTGGATGCCCGTCTGGGGGCCGTGCGTACTTATGATCAGATGAGCCTGACCGACCGCCGCGAAGTGCGTCGTCTGCTGCTCTGTATCGATGACACCGCCCGCAAGGCTGCCAAGCTGCCGCTGCCAGCCAAGGAGCTGACCGATCTGGCCAAATGGCGCAAGGATCTGACCGCGACCGCTGAATACGCACCGACCTGGGTGATCGTCTCCATCGCGCTGGCGCTCGGTTGTGGCACCATGGTGGGCTGGCGTCGTATCGTCCATACCGTGGGCGAGAAGATCGGCACCACCGGCATGACCTACAGCCAGGGCATCGCGGCCCAGATCACGGCAGCAACCTCCATCGGGGTCGCCAGTCTGACCGGTATGCCGGTGTCCACCACCCACATCCTCTCTTCTGCGGTGGCGGGGACCATGGTAGCCAACAAATCCGGCCTGCAGAGCCAGACTATCAAGACCATCCTGATGGCCTGGGTGTTGACTTTGCCGCTGACCATGCTGCTCTCCGGCGGCCTGTTCATCGTCAGCCACCATCTGTTTGGTTGATCTGCCGCGCCTGTAGCGCCCATCACAATGACAATGCCGCCCGGTCGAAAGATCGGGCGGCATTTTTTTAATGCTGGATAGGTCGAGTCTCGTGAGCGCAGGAATATGGCTTGCAGGGATGTTAAGAGCGGGTTAGAAATCCCAGCCAGATTGCGGCATCGGTTCGGGTTGATCGCCTTCATGAGCCTTGCGCCGCGCAGCCTCGACCCGGCGTTTGCGATCCCGGCACAGGCGCATCACCTCTTGTTGCTGGGCAGGGGTCATGGTGAGCCAGTTGAAACGCTCTTCGCGATTGCGCAGGCACCCCTTGCAGTAGCCCTTGTTGTTCACTTCACAGACACCGATGCAGGGGCTTTGCAGCGGGAATATTTCAAGCTGTTCCATCCATCACCTCGCACATCCTGTCACCTTGTTATAACCCAGCGGATCCCCTTTGGAGAAATCCTGCTTCAAGTGATTGATGTCGTTTGCTTTCCCCCTGCAAATTTGGCATCTTCCCCGCCGAGCATGGCTCTTGGCGTTATATGAGGACATATGAACAAACACGCGTACTGGCTGACCGCCGCAGTGCTGGGACTGGCCGGTTGTGCGGGCAACTCTGACAAAGCAGAAGTGCCCAAAAAACAGACCGACAACAGATGCTTTCTTAACTGCGAGGTGCCGGAAAATCTGGGCAAGCAGTATCTGGACGGGACCCTGCCAGAGGATCTGGTGAGGGTGGAGCGGGTCAATAGCCGTGCGCGTGCCGACTACAGCAAATTTGGCCCGCAAAGCAGATTGGTAATGGAGCGCTCCGGCAAGATGACCCGCCGTTATGGCGAGCTCTATCATCAGCTTTCCCGCTGGGTAGCGGGCGGTGGCAATCCTGCCGACATTACCCGTTACGGTATCAGCCTGGCCCAGCTGGGCGGTGCCGATCGCATGGGTAACGTGCTCTTTACCGGTTACTACTCGCCGGTGCTGGAGGTGCGCCACAGCCCGGATGCCAAGTACAAATACCCCATCTATGCCATGCCCAAATGTGGCGGTCGCTGTCCGACCCGGGCCGAGATCCATCAGGGGGCCTTGGCCAACCGTGGACTGGAGCTGGGTTACAGCAAATCCCTTATCGACAACTTCCTGATGGATGTGCAGGGCTCCGGCTTTGTCCACTACGGGGATGACGATCGGCTGCAATATCTGGGCTACAGCGGCAAGAATGGCCACGGTTACGTGAGTATCGGTCGGGTACTGATCGACCGCGGTGAAGTGCCCAAAGAGCAGATGTCGATGAAGGCCATCAAGGAGTGGGCCAACCGTCAACCGGAGGAGAGCGTCAAGGAGCTGGTGGAGCAGAACCCTTCCTATGTTTTCTTCGAGCGTCGACCCACCAATGACGTAATTGGCGCGGCCGGTATTCCGCTGCTACCGCTGGCGGCTGTTGCTGCCGACAAGACCCTGTTGCCTATGGGCACCCCGATCCTCGCCGAAGTGCCTTTGCTCGACAAAGAGGGCAACTGGACCGGCAAGCATCAGCTGCGGTTGTTGATTGCGCTGGATGTGGGCGGCGCGGTGAAGAAGGGCCACCTCGACCTCTACCACGGCATGGGCGAGAAGGCCGGTGTCGCAGCGGGTCACTACAAGCACTTCGGCCGGGTCTGGAAGCTGGGTCTGCACCACGGGCCGACCGCCGCGCCCTGGTTGTAATCCTCTGAGGATTTGGGCGTCTGTCATCGGGCGTCCGGGTAATGTGAAGAGACAAAAAAAGCCGCCGGATTGCTCCGGCGGCTTTCTATTTTGCGCGAGTTGCCAGTCTGTGGCTGCGTCAGCTCTTCTGGATATCCAACCGGATAGCGCCGACCGGTTTGCAGCAGCAGGGGAGGCACTCCCCCTGGGCGACAAATGCCAGCGGCACATTGGGATAGTGGACCTTGCCGGCTATCAGCGGAGTGCGGCAGGCGCCGCAATAGCCGCTGCGACACTGGAACTCCACATGATGACCGTGGCGCTCCAGGGTCTCCAACACGCTTTCGCCGGGATGGGCGTGCAGCACGGCACCATCCCGGGTATGTACCCGTGGTGCCACGACCGCATGCTGTTCGGCAGTTGCGTGCGGGGCAGGGGTCAGCGTGTTGGTGGCGTCACTCACAGCTCGAAATCACCCAGGTCGTCGGCATTGACTTCGCTGTCGATCTGACCGACCAGATAGGAGCTGACCTCTACCTCTTGCGGGGCGACCTGCACGTTGTCGGATGACAGCCAGGTGTTGATCCAGGGGATCGGGTTCTGCTTGGTGCCGGCAAAGGCTGGCTGCAGGCCGACCGCGCTCATGCGCAGGTTGGTGATGTACTCCACATACTGGCAGAGGATGTCCTTGTTAAGGCCGATCATGGAGCCGTCCTGGAACAGGTACTCGGCCCACTCTTTCTCCTGAATGGCCGCTTCCTTGAAGATCTCGAAGCAGGCCTGTTCGCACTCGGCGGCGATCTCGGCCATCTCCGGGTCATCCTGGCCGGTGCGCATCAGGTTCAGCATGTGTTGGGTGCCGGTGAGATGCAGCGCTTCGTCGCGGGCGATCATCTTGATGATCTTGGCGTTGCCTTCCATCAGTTCGCGCTCGGCGAAGGCAAAGGAGCAGGCGAAGCTGACATAGAAGCGAATTGCTTCCAGCGCGTTGACACTCATCAGGCAGAGATAGAGCTTCTTCTTGAGCTCGCGCAAGGTGATGGTCACCTCGCGGCCCGCGACGGTGTGGGTCCCTTCACCATGCAGGTTGTAGAGGGCGGTCGCTTCGATCAGGTCGTCGTAGAAGTGGCTGATGGAGCCGGCGCGCTTCAAGATCTGCTCGTTGGTCACGATGTCGTCGAACACCTGGGCGGGGGTGTTGACGATATTGCGGATGATATGGGTGTAGGAGCGAGAGTGGATGGTCTCGGAGAAGGCCCAGGTCTCAATCCAGGTTTCCAGCTCCGGAATGGAGACCAGCGGCAGCAGGGCCACGTTGGGGCTGCGACCCTGAATGGAGTCCAGCAGGGTCTGGTACTTCAGGTTGGAGATGAAGATGTGCTGCTCGTGGGGCGGCAGGGCCTGATAGTCGATGCGATCACGGGAGACATCCACCTCTTCCGGGCGCCAGAAGAAGGAGAGCTGCTTCTCGATCAGCCGCTCGAACACTTCGTGCTTTTGTTGATCATAACGGGCTACGTTGACCGATTGGCCAAAAAACATCGGCTCTTTGAGCTGGTCGTTTTGGGTTTGGCAGAAAGTTGAATAGGCCATGGTTACCAGAATATGTGAATAGAGAAAACAGGAGAGCGGGAGCTTCATGCTCCCGCCCGGTTATCAGTTCTTGCCGTGACTTAGATTTTGCAAGCCCCGCCAGCGCAACCGTCATCTTGCAGATCGGTCTGGGCATCGTCTGCACCATCACGGGTGTTGTGATAGTACAGGGTCTTGAGGCCGTATTTGTAGGCGGTAAGCAAGTCCTTGAGCAGCTGTTTCATCGGGACCTTGTTGCCTTCGAAACGGGCAGGGTCGTAGTTGGTGTTGGCGGAGATCGCCTGATCCACAAACTTCTGCATGATACCGACCAGCTGCAGGTAGCCGTCAACGCTCGGTTGCTTCCAGAGCAATTCGTATTGATCTTTCAGGCGATCATACTCGGGCACCACCTGTTTGAGAATGCCGTCTTTGGAGGCCTTGACCGACACCAGACCGCGTGGCGGCTCGATGCCGTTGGTGGCGTTGGAGATCTGGCTGGAGGTCTCGCTCGGCATCAGGGCGGTCAGGGTGGAGTTGCGCAAGCCCACGGACTTGATCTCTTCGCGCAGGCTTTCCCAATCCAGATGCAGCGGCTCGTTGCACAGCGCATCCAGATCCTTCTTGTAGGTGTCGATGGGCAGGATACCCTGGGCGTAGGTGGTCTCGCCAAACAGCGGGCAGGGGCCGAACTCGCGGGCCAACTGCACGGAGGCTTTCAGCAGGTAGTACTGAATGGCCTCGAAGGTTCGGTGAGTCAGGGCCAGACCAGAGCCGTCGGAGTAACGGGCACCGTTTTTGGCCAAGTAGTAGGCGTAGTTGATGACGCCGATCCCCAGGGTGCGACGACCCATGCTGCCCTTCTTGGCGGCGGCAATCGGATAGTCCTGATAGTCGAGCAGGGCATCAAGGGCACGCACGGCCAGATCGGCCATCTCTTCCAGATCTTCCAGCTTCTCGATGGCACCCAGGTTGAAGGCAGAGAGGGTGCACAGGGCGATTTCGCCACTCTCGTCGTCGATGTTGTTGAGCGGCTTGGTCGGCAGCGCAATCTCGAGGCAGAGGTTGGACTGGCGTACCGGCGCCACGCTCGGGTCGAACGGGCTGTGGGTGTTGCAGTGATCGACGTTCTGGATGTAGATGCGACCGGTACCGGCACGCTCCTGCATCATCAGGGAGAAGAGGTCTACCGCTTTCAGGGTCTTCTTGCGAATGGCCGGATCCTGCTCGTACTTGACGTAGAGCTCTTCGAACTTGTCCTGATCGGCGAAGAAGGCATCGTACAGACCCGGCGCATCGGACGGGGAGAACAGGGTGATGTCACCGCCCTTGATGAGGCGCTGGTACATCAGCTTGTTGATCTGCACGCCGTAGTCCATGTGACGTACACGGTTCTCTTCCACGCCGCGGTTGTTCTTCAGCACCAGCAGGCTTTCTACTTCGGTGTGCCACAGCGGGTAGAACAGGGTGGCCGCACCGCCGCGCACGCCGCCCTGGGAGCAGCACTTCACGGCAGTCTGGAAGTATTTGTAGAAGGGGATGCAACCGGTGTGGAACGCTTCGCCGCCACGGATGGGGCTGCCCAGACCGCGGATGCGACCAGCGTTGATGCCGATACCGGCGCGCTGGGAAACGTAACGCACGATGGAGCTGGCAGTGGCGTTGATGGAGTCCAGGCTGTCGTCGCACTCGATCAATACGCAGGAGCTGAACTGACGGGTCGGGGTGCGCACGCCGCTCATGATCGGGGTCGGCAGGGAGATCTTGAAGGTCGAGACCGCATCATAGAAGCGCTTGATGTAGTCCAGACGGGTATCTTTCGGATACTTGGAGAAGAGGCAGGCCGCAACCAAGATGTAGAGGAACTGCGGGCTCTCGTAGATCTCGCCGGTAACGCGGTTCTGGACCAGATATTTGCCTTCCAGCTGTTTGACTGCCGCGTAGGAGAAATCCATGTCGCGCCAGTGATCCATGTGCGCGTTCAGCTCTTCGAATTCGGCCTGGGTGTAGTCTTCCAGCAGGTGCTTGTCGTATTTGCCCATGTCCACCAGACGCGCCACGTGCTGGTAGAGGTGGGGCGGTTCGAACTGGCCGTAGGCCTTCTTGCGCAGGTGGAAGATGGCCAGACGGGCTGCCATGTACTGGTAGTCCGGGGTCTGCTCGGAGATGAGGTCAGCCGTCGCCTTGATGATGGTTTCGTGAATGTCGGCGGTACGGATACCGTCATAGAACTGGATGTGGGATTTGAGCTCTACCTGCGAGACCGACACGTTGTCGAGCCCTTCGGCGGCCCAGTCCAGCACGCGGTGAATTTTATCCAGATCGATGGGTTCTTTGTGTCCGTTACGCTTCGTCACAAACAAGTTCATTGGCTGATGACCTTCAGTTGATTCCCGAAAAACCATCGCACAATGACGCCACCCTGGCCCCGGCGATATGCGGGAGTTGGGTAGAGATTGTGCGATGAATCACAAGATGTAGTGTTATTTTAAGTTCGAGCTACAAGATAGTGAGGTCAGCCCGCCATTGCAATGTGTGGATAAGTGACGAGCTGTGGATAAATTGTGAGTCTTGCCCCATCAGTTAGTGACCGCTCACAGTGAGCGGGTTTTCATTCGTCCGCTCCGCTAAAAGCAAGTCTCCCGATCGAAGATGGAAAATTTAAATAACTTTTTTTGCTTGCGAAACGGGGGGCTTTTTACTAGCAAATGGCGGCTGATTATCCCTTATGCAACAAGGGTCAAAAGCTGTCCAGTTGTCGCAGCCGCGGGCTCAGCGTGGCAAGGGTTTTGCATCAGATGACGAAGGTTTGTGGCCGCTTTGTGACGGCTGTGAGCTTGTCAAATGGGTATCCAACAGGCAGAAAGCTGCCTTTATTATCCATGAATAGACGAGTGATGGTGGCGCAGGAAGCAGGAGCGTAAAGGAAAAGATGCAAGGGGCGAAGAGTCTCTTCGCCCCGTTATCGCATGTCAGCCTGTAAGGCTGTGCGTTACACCTTGGCCGTCAACTCGTAGCGCAGCCAGTGGTGCAGGGCTTGCACGGTATCAAAGTGCAGATCTGCGCCCCATTGTGCGGGATCTTCCTCATCATTGAGATAGCCCCAGCCAGCGACCGCGGTGCGCATGCCAGCATTGCGGCCCGCTTCGATGTCCCGCACATGATCCCCCACATAGAGGCAGTGAGCCGCCTCGACCCCCAGCTTCTCACAAGCAAAGAACATGGGGGCGGGGTCGGGCTTGCGTACCGGCAGGGTGTCGGCGCTGACGGTGACGCCGCAGCTGGCAAGCTCTGGCAGGGCCGCCAGCAGCGGCTCGGTGAGAAAGCCCGGCTTGTTGGTGACGATGCCCCAGGGGAGCTGTTTCTCGTCGAGCCACTCGATAAGATCCACCATTCCCTCATAGGGACGGGTACCGACGCAGAGATTGGCCGCGTAGTAGTCGAGCAGGGCATTGCGCAGGCGCGTGGCCCCCAGCTCTCCAAGCAGTTCATCGCCGAGGCCCGCTTTCAGCAGCCCGAGCGCTCCGTGGGAGGTGGTCTGACGAATAATGTCGTCAGAGAGCGGCGCAAAGCCTTCGCTGATCAGTACATGGTTGACGGCGGCCCCCAGATCCGGGGCCGTGTCGAGCAGGGTGCCGTCCAGATCGAACAGCACACCGTGCAGGGGCAGAGGGTGAGAGGCGCTCATCAACCTTGCTCCGGGCGGACAAACTCCACCATATAGTTGACGTCGACATTTTTGCCGAGCTTGAAACTGTTGGAGAGCGGTGCATAGTGCACACCGCTCATATCCCGCACCAGCAGGCCAGCTGCTTCACCCATGCGACACAGTTCGGCCGGGGTGATGAATTTTTTGTGATCGTGGGTACCCTTGGGCACCATCTTCATCAGGTATTCGGCCCCGATGATCATCATCAGATAGGATTTGGGGTTGCGGTTGATGGTGGAGACGAACACTCGGCCGCCCGGGCGTACCAGAGTCGCGATGGCGCGCAGCACGGAGGCGGGGTCCGGCACATGCTCCAGCATCTCCATGCAGGTGACCACGTCATACTGGCCCGGTACTTCGGCGGCATGGGCTTCGGCGGTGATCTGGCGATATTCGAGCTCAACACCCTGCTCCAGGGCGTGCAGGCGGGCGACGCCGAGAGGTTCCTTGCCCATGTCGATGCCGGTGACCTTGGCACCACGGCGGGCCATGCTCTCGGAGAGGATGCCGCCACCACATCCGATATCGAGCATGCGCTTGCCAAACAGACCGCCACTTTTGTCGGTGATCCAGTCAAGGCGTACCGGATTGATTTGATGCAGGGGTTTGAATTCACCCTCCATGTCCCACCAGCGGGAGGCGATGGCTTCAAACTTGGCGATTTCTGTCAGATCGACATTGGCATCACTGTTCATTTTTCGAAGATCCTGTGGCAGGGCGCCCGCATCTGAGTCATGGGCGCAATCTATTGTCCTGGCGGGCATTATAACGGACGGACTTTGTCACACCAGCCCGATCTGATACCCGATTTGTGGCTTAAGGTATTTGGCTCAGTGTGTTACCATGTCGCGCTGTTTAAGCCAAAGAACAACTAATTAGGGATAAGGCTTTCTATGAGCGATCTGGCCAGAGAGATCACGCCGGTCAACATCGAAGAAGAGCTCAAGAGTTCCTATCTTGATTACGCCATGAGCGTGATCGTAGGACGAGCTCTGCCGGATGTGCGTGATGGCTTGAAACCGGTTCACCGCCGCGTTCTGTTTGCTATGAACGAGTTGGGGAACGACTGGAACAAGCCCTATAAAAAATCGGCCCGTGTGGTCGGTGACGTAATCGGTAAATATCACCCGCACGGCGATAGCGCTGTGTATGACACCATTGTCCGGATGGCGCAGGATTTCTCCATGCGTTACATGCTGGTCGATGGTCAGGGCAACTTCGGTTCAGTCGACGGCGACAGCGCCGCGGCGATGCGTTATACCGAAGTGCGGATGGCCCGCATCTCCCACGAGCTGCTGGCTGATCTGGACAAAGAGACCGTGGACTGGGTGCCGAACTATGACGGCACCGAGATGATCCCGGCGGTCATGCCTACCAAGGTTCCCAACCTGCTGGTCAACGGCTCCTCCGGTATCGCGGTGGGCATGGCGACCAACATTCCGCCTCACAACCTCACCGAGATTGTCAATGGCTGCCTGGCGCTGATCGAAAACGGCGACCTCACCATTGACGAGCTGATGACCTACATCACCGGCCCGGATTTCCCCACCGGCGGCATTATCAACGGCCGTTCCGGCATCGTGCAGGCGTACCGTACCGGTCGTGGCTCCATCTATGTGCGGGCCAAAGCTGAAGTGGAAGTGGACGAGAAGACCAGTCGCGAGACCATCATCGTTCACGAGATCCCCTATCAGGTGAACAAGGCTCGACTGATCGAGAAGATCGCCGAGCTGGTCAAAGAGAAGAAGATCGAGGGCATCAGTGCCCTGCGCGATGAGTCGGACAAAGACGGCATGCGCATCGTTATCGAGATCAAGCGCGGCGAGTCCGGCGAGATTGTGCTGAACAATCTCTACAAGCACACCCAGATGCAGACCACGTTCGGCATCAACATGGTGGCGCTCGATAACAACCAGCCCAAGGTGATGAACCTTAAAGAGATCCTGGATGCGTTCCTGCTGCACCGCCGTGAAGTGGTGACTCGCCGGACCGTGTTCGAACTGCGCAAGGCGCGGGATCGGGCGCACATTTTGGAAGGTCTGGCGGTTGCGCTGGCCAATATCGATCCCATCATCGAGCTGATCCGCCACAGCGCGACCCCGGCCGACGCGAAAGCGGGCCTGGTTGCCAAGGGCTGGGAACTCGGCAACGTGGCCGCCATGCTGGAAAAAGCGGGCGACGACGCGGCACGGCCCGAGTGGCTGGAGCCGGAGTTTGGTATCCGTGAAGGCCAATACTTCCTGACCGAACAGCAAGCCCAGGCCATCCTTGACCTGCGTCTGCACAAGCTGACCGGCCTCGAGCACGAGAAGATCCTGGAAGAGTACCAATCTCTGCTGGATCTGATCGCCGAGCTGCTGCACATCCTGGCGAGCCCGGCTCGTCTGATGGAAGTGATCCGCGATGAACTGCTGGCTGTGCGTGAGCAGTATGGCGACGAGCGTCGCACCGAGATCAGCATGTCCAGTGCCGAGATCAACATCGAAGATCTGATCACTCCGGAAGACGTGGTGGTTACCCTGTCTCACCAGGGCTATGTGAAGTATCAGCCGCTCTCCGACTACGAGGCCCAGCGCCGCGGTGGTCGTGGCAAGTCGGCCACCCGGATCAAGGAAGAGGACTTTGTGGAGCGTCTGCTGGTGGCCAACACCCACGACACCATTCTGTGCTTCTCCACCCGTGGCAAGGTCTACTGGCTCAAGGTCTATCAGCTGCCGGAAGCGTCCCGTGGCGCCCGTGGTCGTCCGATCATCAACCTGCTGCCGCTGGAAGAGGGTGAGCGTATCACCGCTATCCTGCCGGTGAAGGAGTATGATGCCGAGAAGTATGTGTTCTTTGCCACCGCCAACGGTACCGTGAAGAAGACCAGCCTCTCCGACTTCAGCCGTCCGCTCTCCTCCGGTATTCGTGCCATCAACCTTAAAGAGGGTGATGAGCTGATCGGGGTGGATATCACCGATGGCAGCAACGAGATCATGCTCTTCTCCGACGCGGGCAAAGTCGTTCGCTTCGCCGAAGGCAGCGGTCGCGCCGATGCGGATGTCAGCGATGACGTTGAAACCGACGACGATGACGGCAACGACGATGATGGCAGCGACAACGGCGAAGGCACCGAAAGCAAGGGCACCTTCAAGGGCGTGCGTCCGATGGGTCGTACCGCCGCCGGTGTGCGCGGCATCAAGCTGGGCGCCGGTGACAAGGTGGTTTCCCTCATCGTTCCGCGCGGCGAAGGTGCCATCCTCACCGCCACCGAGAACGGTTACGGCAAGCGGACTGCGTTGGCCGAATACCCGACCAAGAGCCGTGGTACCCAGGGCGTTATCTCCATCAAGGTGGATGAGCGCAACGGCAAGGTGATCGATGCAATCCAGGTCGAAGATACTGACCAGATCATGCTGATCACCAACGGCGGCACCCTGGTGCGTACCCGTGTTGCCGAGGTGAGCGTTATTGGCCGTAACACCGGCGGTGTCCGTCTGATCCGTACCGGTGAAGACGAGATCGTGGTTGGCCTGCAGCGCATCGCCGAGAGCGACGAAGACGAGAACGACGCGCTGGCCGTTGACGGTGAGGTATCTGAAGGTACCGATACCGCGACCGGCACTGATGCAGTCGATGCTGGGGAAGCGGGCAACGAGTAATCGTCACCTGTTACCCGAGCAACGTCTCTGAGCAAAAAGAGCGACCCTGGTGGTCGCTCTTTCTATTTGTCTGCTTTTTATGACTCTCCGCTGATCTTACGGCTGGATCACTCCTGTAGCCACATTCTGGCGCTGCGGGCGGGAATGGCGACCCGTACCCACTGGCTCTGCACGTTGACTATGGCCCCTTGGTCGAGCACGTCCCGATAGTTGCGATACCAGTTCATCTCGAACCTGGCGGTATCGAGCCAGTACTCCTGCTCATAGTCGCACTTGTTGATGCCGACCAGCCCCTGTTTGCCCCGTTTGAACAGCACGAAGCAGTCACCGCTGCCGACCAGCTGCATGGGTTGGCCCTGCACCGAATTGTGGAAGCGGATCATCCCCTTGAGGTCGGTGCGTTGGTAGTAATCCTGCCAGCGCAAGCCATCTTTGGCCTGGGTCTCGCCATGATCGGAGTAGACCAGCGGCGAGCCACCATCGCGCCCAAGCAGGTAGGCATAGGCCAGCTTCTCGTCAGTCTGGCTCAGGATCTGATAGCGGAAGCCGTCGTTGGTGGGGATGTCGTGGGTCACTGCAAAGGTGACGGCACGACTGCCCGGCAGCGCCTGACCATAGGCGCCCGGATCCGCCAGCAGGTTCATGCTGCCACCGTAACTGAAGGCACCTCGCAGGGAGGCAAACAGCGGAAAGTCATAGGCTCCCTGGCCGCTGCTGTCGAGGTAGGGTTTGAGGAAGCGCTCGTAATCGGTGCTGCCTGCGCCCCCTGTAGTGATCACCTCGCCAAACACGTGCATTCCCTGTTTGATCTCGGGGGTGAACACGGCATTGATCTGGTAATCGCTCATGTGTTTGACCGCATCGACCCGAAAACCCTTGATCCCCATCCCCTTGAGCGCCTTGAGATAGGCCTGTTGCTGACTCACTACCCAGTTGTTGGGATCCAGATCCGGCAGCCCCTTGTCACCGGCACTGCCACAGAGTCGCCAATACTGGACATGACCCGGATCGCTCCAGTCACTGATGCACCCTTCGGGATGAAAATCCTGACCGGAGAGGAAGTTTTGCCCAAGATCGCCAAACAGTTTCTGGCGCTCGAAATAGGCCGGGTTGCTGGCGTAGCTCTGCAGCAGCTCGTTGCCGGGATAGTTGAGATCGCTGCGTTTCCAGCTTTCGTTGGCCATGTGGTTGAGCACCACATCGGCATAGACGGCGATACCCCGCGCCTTCATGGCGGCGATCAACTGCTCGAGATCCTGCTTGTTGCCAAGAGGGGAGTCGACAAGACGCAGATCCTGCGGCTGGTAACGAGCCCACCACTCGTTGCCTGATGACTTGAGAGGCGGCGAGATGAGTACCTGTTTGTAACCGGCCGACTTGATAAGGTCGGCTTTGGCGGTCACTTCACTGTACTTCCAGTTGAAGGCGTGAAGTATGACGTCGGCGTGCGCCAAGGGGGCGATCAGCATGCCTGCGATCGCCCATATTCCCGCTGTGTGTTTCATTATTGTGTCCCTGTTTTTATAGATGCCTGAATGGGCAACCCAGCTTTGGCGGGAACAGGGTGAGCTGCAATCCACAACCTGCAGATTTGTGACCGCTTTCAGAGTGATTTCGCCGAGTATGTGAGCGGTTTCGGCTTTTTCTCGCCATGGCCAGTTGCCTTTTTACAAGTGACTTTTTTGTCATTTCCCTGTCATTCCCAGTCGCTATCCTGCCGGGCGAGTGGTGCGTTGTTGCCATCACCTTCACCGTCAGGAGCTGCATATGACCAGTTGGATCACGTGGGAAATTTGGTGGAGCCGGGTATGGGGCGAGTCAGAGGTGCCGCAGTATGAAGAGTATGAGCACGAAGTGGCCCATGAACCCTCGCGGCTGCCGGTTGAAATGGTGCAGCAGGCTCGGGATCAGCGCGCAGGATAAGGCGTTAGCACTGCCTTTACCGTGTAGCGCTTTCTTGTCGCGACATGGCTACTTCGTTGGAAAATTCTGAAAAGCGGGGTTTCCACAGGATGTGTTGCGGCAGGCCTTCCTCTCAACCTCTTGGCACGCCTGATGTGTGAAGGGCGTGAGCAGGGGATTAGAAGAGCGACAGCTGCTCCCCGGGGCGGATAAACCCATCCAGCCTGAGCTGAATATGGCGTTTGCCCAGATCAAGGCGCTTGCTGATAAGGCGAAAGCGCTGGGCCAGCAGATCGGCAAAGTGCCCCTCACCGCGCATGCGGGTACCGAAGGCGGTACTGTTGAGCCCGCCACCGCGGCTGGCTCGCAACTGATTCAAAATAGCCTCCTTCTGGCCCGGATAGTGGGTATCGAGCCAGTCAGCAAATAGCGGCGCCAGCTCGTGGGGCAGCCGTAGCAGGATGTAATCGGCGCAACTGGCGCCAGCCTCGGCAGCCGATTTGATGATCTGCTCCAGCTCCGGTTCATTGAGCCGCGGGATCATGGGGGCGGCCAGTACCCCCACCTGCACGCCAGCGTTGGCCAGCTTCTCGATCACTTTCAAGCGGCCGGTGCCCGTGCTGGCGCGGGGCTCCAGCTGTCGCCGCAAGGGTTCATTCAAGGTCGTCACCGACACCATCACCTGACACAGTCCCTCTTGGGCCAGCTCGGTCAACAGATCGAGGTCACGCAAGATCATGGCGCTCTTGGTAATGAGCCCGACCGGATGGCGGTGGGCCAGCATCACTTCCAGCAACTGCCGGGTGAGGCGATAGCGCTGCTCGATGGGTTGATAGGGGTCGGTATTGGCGCCAATGAAGATGGTCTGTGGCTGATAGGCAGGTTTGGCAAACTCCCGGCGCAGCAGGTTGGCTGCATTACGTTTGGCAAACAGCTTGCTCTCGAAGTCGAGGCCGGGGGAGAGCTCCAGATAGGCGTGACTGGGTCTGGCATAGCAGTAGATGCAGCCGTGTTCGCACCCCTGATAGGGGTTGATGGAGCGACCAAAGGGGACATCCGGCGAGCTGTTGTAGCTGATGATGCTGCGTGCATCGATCTCCCGCACCTCGGTGCCAGGCACAGAAGGAGTGAAGGCGGCATCCCAATCGGACGATTGCCAGCCGTCATTGACCGCCTCGACAAGGGGGCCGCTAAAACGGTGATCGATATTGTGGGGGCTGCCTCGTCCTGCCATGGTGCCTATCAATACTGTTTATACATACAGTTATTTTGCAGGTGCTCCAGATAAATGACAACTACTGCTGATCGACCGGGTGCAAAAAGGGTTGTCGCAGGGATCTCTTGCTTGATCGCGGCGCTACATTTCGTTTACATAGACGAAATGAGAACTGGATCACGGAAATCATCATGAGCCCCACCACTTCCCGTTGGCTATTTATCGGTCTGCTTGCGCTGGTTATCTGGCGTTTGCTTCCGCTCTCCACCGAGCAGGAGATGGCTGCCGCCAACCGTGCCTGGCGTACCGGTCATTTCGATGAGGCGACCCGGATCTGGTCGCCACTGGCCGATCAAGGCCAACCTCGGGCGCAAGCCTTGATGGGCTGGAGTCATGAGGTGGGGCAGGGGAGCGAGCAGGATATCCATCAGGCCATCAGCCTCTATCGCCAGTCGGCGCAGGCAGGGGATCCCTTCGGCCAATACCGGCTGGGGGAGGCCTATCTGCGCGGTGTCGGGGTCAAGCGTGATCTGCGCCAAGCCTTTCACTGGATGGATCAGGCTGCCCGTAATGGTGATGTCCCGGCCATGCTGAAAGTCGGCGTCCTTCATCTGATGGGGGTCAGCGGCAGGGTCGATCTGCCTCAGGCGAAGCAGTGGCTCTATCAGGCGGCACAAAAGGGCAACAAGCTGGCGCTTCAGGTGCTGAAAGAGCTGGCGCTGGCCGAGGAGGGGAGCAGTGACTTTGACTTCAACTGGCAATCCCTGCTTGGCGAATAGTCGGCAGGCGACTCATTTGACTGTAGAAAATATCTGCAAATCCGATACAGCACGCCCGACTTCTGGTAGCATGGGGCCGTTTTGGCTTGGTTTGTCACGTTAGACACGCTGTTTGCGTGTCAGGCCGTCTTCGCAAAGTGCTGTGGAGAACCAGAACATCACCTTTTTGAATCTCTTTTCCATCCCGCATGTGACCTTTGGTAGGGGTCACCACTGTATAAGGAAACACATAATGCCAATCATTACTCTGCCTGACGGCAGCCAACGTCAATTTGCCCACTCTGTTTCCGTCATGGATGTGGCTGCGGACATCGGTCCCGGTCTCGCCAAGGCGTGCATTGCCGGTCGGGTAAACGGTGAACTGGTGGATGCGTGCGAGCTGATCGAAGCCGATGCCTCGCTGGCCATCATCACCGCCAAAGACGAAGAAGGTCTGGACATCCTGCGCCACTCCTGCGCCCACTTGCTGGGTCATGCTATCAAGCAACTCTGGCCCCAGACCAAGATGGCCATCGGTCCTGTCATCGACAACGGCTTCTACTATGACGTTGATCTTGACCGTACCCTGACCGATGAAGATCTGGCTGCCCTGGAAGAGCGCATGCTGGCGCTGGTAGCCAAGGATTACGACGTCATCAAGAAGAAAGTCTCCTGGCAAGAAGCGCGCGATGTATTCGAGGCGCGCGGCGAGTCTTACAAAGTCGAAATCCTGGATCAGAACATTGCCCGTGATGACCAGCCAGGTCTCTATCATCACGAAGAGTACATCGACATGTGTCGCGGCCCGCACGTGCCCAACATGCGTCACTGCCACCACTTCAAGTTGCTGAAGATGTCCGGCGCCTACTGGCGCGGCGACTCCAACAACAAGATGCTGCAACGTATTTACGGTACCGCCTGGGCTGACAAGAAGCAGCTCAAGGCCTATCTGCAGCGTCTGGAAGAGGCCGCCAAGCGCGACCACCGCAAGATCGGCAAGCAGCTTGACCTGTATCACATGCAGGAAGAAGCACCCGGTATGGTGTTCTGGCACAACGATGGCTGGACCATCTTCCGTGAGCTGGAAACCTTTATCCGCGGCAAGCTCAAAGAGTACGACTATCAGGAAGTGAAAGGTCCGTTCATGATGGACCGCGTCCTGTGGGAGCGTTCAGGTCACTGGGAGAAATACGCCCAGGCCATGTTCACCACCCAGTCCGAAAACCGCGAGTACGCCATCAAGCCGATGAACTGCCCGGGTCACGTCCAGATCTTCAACCAGGGTCTGAAGTCCTACCGCGATCTGCCGCTGCGTATGGCCGAGTTTGGCTCTTGCCACCGCAACGAGCCGTCTGGTTCCCTGCACGGTCTGATGCGGGTGCGCGGCTTCACTCAGGATGACGCGCACATCTTCTGTACCGAAGAGCAGATCATGGAAGAGGTCTCCGGCTGTATTCGTATGGTCTATGACGTCTACGGTACCTTTGGCTTCGAGAACATCGTGGTCAAGCTCTCCACTCGTCCCGAGCAGCGTATCGGCTCCGACGAGATGTGGGATCGCGCCGAGAAAGCACTGGCCGAAGCGCTGGAACTCAACGGTCTGAAGTACGATCTGCAGCCGGGTGAAGGGGCGTTCTACGGTCCCAAAATTGAATTTACCCTGCACGATTGCCTTGATCGTGCGTGGCAATGTGGTACCGTGCAGCTCGACTTTGCCCTGCCTGGTCGTCTGGGTGCCACTTATGTGGGCGAAAACAATGATCGCCACGTACCTGTGATGATCCACCGGGCCATCCTGGGTTCTATCGAGCGCTTCATCGGTATCCTGACTGAAGAGTACGCCGGTCTGTTCCCGACCTGGTTGGCACCGACTCAGGCTGTGGTCATGAATATCACGGACAATCAGGCCGATTATGCGGTGAAAGTAGCCAAAGCATTGAATGATGCGGGCCTTCGCGCAAAAGCGGACTTGAGAAATGAGAAGATTGGCTTTAAAATCCGCGAGCATACTTTGAAGCGAGTACCTTTCATGCTGGTCTGCGGCGATAAAGAAGTTGAAGCCGGTAAGATTGCAGTACGGACTCGTAAAGGGGCTGACCTGGGCACTTATCCTGTTGAAGAGTTCATCGCTCTGTTGACCCAGGAAGTTCAGACCCGCGGACAAAAGAAAGTGGAGGAATAAGCTATAAAAGGCGGAAAAAAACTGGGCAAGCAACCGCAAGCCCGCGCTCACCGGATCAATGAAGAGATCCGTCTGAAAGAAGTTCGTCTGACTGGTCTGGATGGTGAAGCCATTGGCATTACCTCCATTCAGGATGCTCTGAACTTGGCCGCAGAGGCCGGAGTTGATCTGGTAGAGATCAGTCCAAATGCTGAGCCGCCCGTTTGCCGGATCATGGATTACGGCAAATTCCTCTACGAAAAGAGCAAAACAACCAAAGAACAGAAGAAAAAGCAGAAAGTCGTCCAGGTCAAGGAAATCAAATTCCGTCCTGGCACTGACGAAGGCGACTATCAGGTAAAACTACGCAACCTGGTTCGCTTTCTGGAAGACGGGGACAAGGCTAAGGTCACCCTGCGCTTCCGTGGTCGTGAAATGGCCCACCAGGATCTTGGTATCAAGGTTCTGGAGCGCGTCAAGAACGATCTGGAAGAGTTGGCCGTAGTCGAGTCGTTCCCGAAAGTCGAAGGCCGTCAAGCTGTGATGGTCCTCGCACCTAAGAAGAAATCTTAAGGCCCACAAGAAATTGACTCATGGGGCAAGCCCCATGAGTTGGTTCGCCTTGCGATTTTGTTGTCACTCACAATGCGGAGTATGAAATGCCGAAGATGAAAACCAACCGGGGTGCTGCAAAGCGCTTCAAGAAGACTGGCTCGGGTCGCTTCAAGTGCAAGCACAACCACCTGCGTCACATCCTGACCAAGAAGAGCAGCAAGCGTAAGCGTCAGCTGGGGCCGAAATTCATGGTTTCTGCTGCCGACCACAAACGTGTTGTCGCTTGTCTGCCGTACGCATAAGGGGGGATGTGAAAAATGCCAAGAGTTAAACGTGGTGTGACTGCTCGAGCTCGTCACAAGAAAGTAATGAAAGCCGCTAAAGGTTACTACGGCGCCCGTTCCCGTGTTTACCGCGTAGCGGTACAAGCGGTAACCAAAGCTGGTCAGTATGCCTACCGTGACCGTCGCCAGAAAAAGCGTCAGTTCCGTCAGCTGTGGATTGCGCGTATCAACGCTGCAGCCCGTCAGAACGGTCTGTCCTACAGCCGTCTGATCAACGGTCTGAAGAAGGCTTCTATCGAGATCGATCGCAAGATCCTTTCCGATATCGCCGTTCACGACAAAATGGCTTTCACCGCCCTGGTTGAAAAAGCTAAAGCAGCTCTGGTTTAATCCAGTCCTGTTATAAACGCTAAAAGGAGGCTCAGGCCTCCTTTTTTGTATCTGTCATTCACGGTTTTACATCACTTTTTCCATTCTCCCGTCCACATTCTGTCCACTGTTTTACACGCGCTACAGATTTCTCCACACAAGGTGATATGTGCGAGATGACTTGTTCTACAAATGTTTTATATGCCAACAAACTAGATGCTTGTTCCACTATTTCAAGAGTGGCGGTGAGCCGATGAGACTCGCTTGATATAACAAAATGATTTGTAGGGAGAAAAGCCCACCTTAACTATGGTCAGCGAAGGGGCTTTTTCTGTATTATTCCCCTCTTGACCTTATTTAGCCTAAAGGCTCCTGTACCGGGAGTGGTGACGAGGAAGACATGCAACAGCTTGAAGAAGTAGTCGGCCAAGCCAGAGCCGAAATTGAGGGCGTGAGCGATATCGCTACCCTCGACGAAATCCGGGTCAAATATCTGGGTAAAAAGGGCTTTTTTACCGAGCAGATGAAGGGCCTGGGTGCCTTGTCCGCCGAAGAGCGTCCCGCCGCGGGCGCCGTGATCAACCAGGCCAAACAGCAGGTTCAGGATGCGCTGAACGAGCGTCGTGAAGCGCTCGAAGTTGCTGTGCTGAACCAGAAGCTGGCTGCCGAGACCATCGATGTCAGCCTGCCGGGCCGTCGCATCGAGAATGGCGGTCTGCACCCGGTAACCCGCACCATCGAGCGCATCGAGCGCCTGTTTGGCGAGATGGGCTTCAAGGTTGCCCGTGGTCCCGAGATTGAAGATGGCTTCCACAACTTCGATGCGCTGAATATTCCGGCTCACCACCCGGCGCGTACCGATCACGATACCTTCTACTTCAATCCTGATCTGATGCTGCGTACCCACACCTCCGGTGTGCAGATCCGCACCATGCAGCAGCAACAGCCGCCGATCCGCATCATTGCACCGGGCCGCGTCTATCGTAACGACTACGACATGACTCACACCCCGATGTTCCATCAGGTGGAAGGTCTGCTGGTTGACGAGCATGCCAGCTTTACCGAGCTGAAGGGTATTCTGCACGACTTCCTGCGCAACTACTTCGAGGAAGACCTGACCATTCGCTTCCGTCCTTCCTACTTCCCGTTCACCGAGCCGAGCGCCGAAGTGGACGTGATGGGCAAGAACGGCAAGTGGCTGGAAGTGCTGGGCTGCGGCATGGTGCACCCGAACGTGCTGCGTTCGGTCGGTATCGATCCGGAAAAATACTCCGGCTTTGCCTTCGGCATGGGCGTTGAGCGCCTGACCATGCTGCGTTACGGGGTCAACGACCTGCGTGCCTTCTTCGAAAACGACCTGCGCTTCCTCAAGCAGTTCAAGTAAGGGCGAGAGAACATGAAATTCAGTAAATCCTGGGTGATGGAGTGGGTCCGCACCGAGTTGAGTGACAACGCACTGGCCGAGCAGATCACCATGGCCGGTCTGGAAGTGGACGCCGTGGAAGCGGTTGCCGGCCAGTTCAACAATGTGGTGGTGGGTGAAGTGGTCGAGTGCGCCCAGCATCCTGACGCCGACAAGCTGCGGGTGACCAAGGTCAACGTGGGTGAAGCCGAGCTGCTGGACATCGTCTGCGGCGCGCCGAACTGCCGTCAGGGCCTGAAAGTGTGTGTGGCCAAAGTAGGGGCGACCCTGCCGGGTGATTTCACCATCAAGAAAGCCAAGCTGCGTGGCCAGCCGTCTCACGGCATGCTTTGCTCTTTCAGCGAGCTGGGTATCGACGTTGAAGCCGATGGCATCATTGAGCTGCCGGCCGATGCCCCCATCGGTACCGATATTCGCGACTACCTCAATCTGAACGACGTATCCATCGATGTGGATCTGACTCCGAACCGTGCCGATTGCCTCGGTATCGCCGGTCTGGCTCGTGAAATTGGCGTGCTCAACAGCGTGGACGTGGTCGAGCCGACCTGGGCACCTGCAGTTGCCACCATTGACGCAACTTTTCCGATCCGGGTTGAAGCAACCGCCGATTGCCCCCGTTATCTGGGTCGCGTCATCAAGGGGCTGAACCTGCAGGCCCAGAGCCCGCTCTGGATGCAAGAGAAGCTCCGCCGTGGCGGCATTCGTTCCATCGACGCCATCGTCGACATCACCAACTACCTGCTGCTGGAATACGGTCAGCCGATGCACGCCTTCGATCTGGCTACCCTGGAAGGGGAACTGGTGGTGCGTCGTGCCCACGCCGATGAGCCGATGACCCTGCTCGATGGCAACGAAGTGAAGCTCAAAGAGACCACCCTGGTGATTGCTGATGCCAAAGGCCCTGCCTGCATGGCCGGGATCTTCGGCGGTAACCGCACCGGTGTATCCGAGACCACGACCGACATCCTGCTGGAGTGCGCCTTCTTTGCGCCGCTCTCCATCACTGGCCGTGCTCGTGCTTACGGTCTGCACACCGACTCCTCCCACCGCTTCGAGCGCGGGGTGGATCCGGAGCTGCAAGCCAAGGTGATGGACCGTGCAACTCGCCTGCTGCTGGACATCTGCGGCGGCGAAGCGGGTCCGGTCATCGAGGTCAAATCCGATGCCCATCTGCCGAAAGCGGCCCCCATCAAGCTGCGTCGCAGCAAGCTCGACAAGGTGATCGGTATCAGCGTTGCTGACGCTCAGGTGGTCGAGATCCTCACCCGCCTCGGCATGCAGGTGACTGTGGATGCTGACGGTTGGACTGCGCTGGCACCCTCCTGGCGTTTCGATATCGCCATCGAGGAAGACCTCATTGAGGAAGTGGCTCGCATCTACGGCTACAACAACATCCCGAACCTGAAACCCGCCGCCTCTCTGGCGATGGTTGAGCAGGCAGAAGGGCAGGTGACCTTGAAGCGCGTACGCGACCTGCTGGTTGACCGCGGTTTCCAGGAAGCGATCACCTATAGCTTCGTCGATCCCAAGACCCAGCAAACCCTGTTCCCGCAGAGCGATGCCATCGTGCTGCCGAACCCGATCTCGGTCGAGATGTCCGCTATGCGTGTCTCTCTGTTCCCGGGTCTGGTGCAGGCCGTTGTTTACAACCAGAACCGTCAGCAGCCGCGTGTGCGTCTGTTTGAACAGGGTCTGCGTTTCATCAAGGATGAAAGCGCCGAGAACGGCATCCGTCAGGAGCCGATGCTGGCCGGTATCATCACTGGCAACCAGAGCGACGAGCACTGGGATATCAAAACCCGCGCAGCCGACTTCTTTGATTTGAAAGGGGACCTGGAAGCGGTGCTGGATTTGACCGCCGAAGGGGCCACCTTTACCTTCGAGCGCACCGAGCACAGCGCCCTGCACCCGGGCCAGAGCGCAGCCATCCTGCGTAATGGCGAGATCATCGGCCACATCGGTGTGATCCACCCGAGCTTCGAGAAGAAGCTGGGCCTCAAGAGCCGCGCGGTGATGTTTGAGCTGGAGCTGGACAAGCTGACCCCGGCCAAGGTGCCTGTGGCAGCCGAAGTTTCCAAGTTCCCGGCAAACCGTCGCGACATCGCCGTCGTGGTCGATCGTCAGGTTCTGGCAGGTGATGTGCTTGCGGTAATTAAAAAAGTTGGCGGAAATCAGGTAGTTGGAATAAACTTGTTTGACGTATACCAGGGTGCTGGTATGGCAGAGGACAAGAAGAGCCTGGCCATCAGTCTTGTATTGCAAGACACCCAGCGCACCCTGGAGGATAAAGAGATTGCCGAGACCGTAGACAATGTCGTGCGGGCCCTTGGTGAAGAGTTGAATGCATCCTTGAGGGATTGATCTATGGCGCTTACCAAAGCCGACATTGCAGAGCACCTGTTCACCCAGCTCGGGATGAGCAAGCGTGAAGCCAAAGATATGGTGGAAGCCTTCTTTGAGGAAATCCGACAGGCGCTTGAGCGTGGTGAACAAGTCAAGATTTCAGGCTTCGGTAACTTTGACCTTCGTGAGAAGAATCAGCGTCCCGGACGCAACCCCAAGACGGGCGAGGATATTCCTATCAGCGCCCGCCGCGTGGTGACCTTCCGGCCTGGCCAGAAGCTCAAGGCCAGGGTAGAAAATGTTGAACCCAACGAGTGATAAAAAGCCAGGCAGATGCCTGGCTTTTGTTTTCAGATGACCAAATTCCCCGTTTTTCTTCTGGGTGCCGTACTGGCACTGCCATTGCACGCCAAGCCTTTGCAGACCACAGTGCTGCCGTTGGCGCCGGCGACCCAAGCTTATGTAAACTCACTGAGTCAGCTTTCGCTCTGCTATCCTGCGACGCTTCCTCCACCATACCTGATGGCCGAGGGGGGACTGCTCAAGGATCGTCTCGCCCGGTTGCAGGAGCTATTCCCGGTTCCCCTCGTGCTCAAAGAGTTGCCCGATTGGCAGACATTGCGCAACGGGCTCGCAGAGGGTGACTGTGACATCATTCCCTATGTCGGAACCCGCAAGAAGGCCGTGGAGGGCATGCGGTTAAGTCGTCCGATGATGGAAACCGATGCCGCCATCCTCTACAAGGGTGAAAATCTCAAACAGGCCCGCTTTCTGGTCTACTCGGTGGCAGACTCTGCCCGCCTGCTGCACGAGCTCTATCCCCAGGCACGCATTATTTCCCTAAAAAGCGGAGAGAAGGTCTACGACGCGCTGCAAAGTGGCAAGGGTGATGCCTATCTGGGGGACTATCTGCAACTGCGCTATCTGATGCGCGAGTTTCCGGCTGATGGGTTGCGTCTGCGGCGCCTGTTTGGTGAGGATCGGATCATCAGCTATCGCCTGATGATGCGTGATCAGCCTGAGTTGGCCAATCTGGTGGACACCCTGATCCGTCATATGCCCGCCGGTACTATCTATACCGATCTTGCTCGCTATCTCGATCAGGGGTCGCTATATGTCAACCAGCCCCACTTCAGCGATACCGAACAGGCCTGGTTATCCGGCCGCGGTCGCACCATTCGCCTGGTGGTCAATCCCGAGTTGATGCCCTATAGCGGCGTCAATGATCTGGGGGAGGCGAAAGGGTGGAGCGCGGATGTGCTGCGCTGGGTCACCCAGGAGACAGGCCTGAAATACAAGCTGGTGTCTGCCGCCAGCAAGGCGGAGGCCGTAGAAAAGCTGCGCCGTGGTGAGGCGGACATGATGGCCGGCTTGCCGGAATCCCCGGCATTGACGGATCAGTTCATTTTCAGCCGGACGATCTCCACCAACCGGTTTGCCTTGATCAGCAAGCGCAAGCTGGCTGCCGATCGCATTACCCAACTCAAGCGGCAGCGTATTCTGGTGCCTGAGTCCCTCTACGATCCCTCCTTGCTCGCCCTGCTCGGTGATCAGGAGTGGGTTCGCACCGACGGCCTTGAGCAGGGGCTTGCCGCGATCAAACAGGGCAAGGCTGACGCCATGCTGAGCGAGCTATATCAGCTGCAATATCCCCAGCGTACTAACTTGCTGGAAGGGCTCGATATCGAGGAGCTGGAAGATCGCTTCAGCCTTGGCTTTGCCATCAACAAGAGTCAGACCGAGCTGGCCGGGGTGATGGATCGCAACCTGATGGCACTGACCAGCACCCAGATCGACGAACTTAACCAGCGCTGGCGCCGCTTGCTCGTCGTGCAGCAGCCCGGCGTGAGCTACGCCGCCTGGTTTGGCTCCATTGCCATGGCACTGCTGATCAGCGGCATTGTCATCGGCGGGATCTGGCGGTCTCGTCAGCAACTGGCGAGGGAAGTGGCCCAGCGTCACGCCGCCGAGAAGGCGCTGGCCATCGAGAGCGAGCTGCGGGAAACCATGTTTCAGGCGTTGCCGGTGCCCGTCTATCTACGCAATAGTCAGGGCAAGGTGATCAAATCCAATAAACAGGGGCGACGTCTGGCCCTGCGCTATTCGCAACAGTTGATGCTGCCGCCGGTGCAGCCCCAGAAGAGTGAAGGGGAGCTGGTGCTGGGGGAGCAGGTCTTCGCCTATGCCCAGCATCCGCTGCGACTGGACAAGCAAGCACCTGCCACCGATCTCATCGCCCTGTCGGATATCAGTGTGCTGCGTGAGCAGGCCCGCTTCCTGCGTCAGGCAGAGCGCCGCCTGCGCGCCCTGACCAATACCGTGCCCGGCGTGGTGCTGCAGTTTATGTTCGAGCGGGGACGGGTGGGGGGGATCGAGTTTATCAGCCGGGGCTGTTACGAGCTGCTGGGGCTGGCGAGCCAGCAGATCCGTCGTGAGCCCAAACGGGTGCTCATTATGCTGGAGCGTGAGGATCGCCGTCGGGTAAGCCGTGAGATGTTCGCTATGTTGCAAGCTGGCAAACCCTTTGCATTCACCATGCGCTATCACCATCCGACCAAGGGGGTGCGCTGGTTGCAGCTCTATGGCCGTGGCCGCAGTCAGCCGCAGGGTTGGCGAATTTATGCGGTGATGCAGGATGCCACTGCCCGGGTCGAGCAGGATCAGGCATTGCAACACTCCCACGAGCAGGCGCAGCAGGCAGTTCTGGCCAAGGGGCGCTTTCTGGCCGCCATCAGCCACGAGATCCGCACGCCGATGAACGCCATGCTCGGCTTGCTGGAGTGGCTGGCCAGCACCCCTTTGTCGAGAGAGCAGGATTCCGCGCTGGCGCGGGTGCGTCAGGCGGGGGATGAGCTGCTCGGCCTGCTCAACGATGTGCTCGACTTTAGCCGCAACGAAAACAGCAAACTCTCCCTCTCGCCCCAGCCCACCGATTTCACCGAGCTGTGCGAGCACGTGGCGGCAGTGCACTGGACCAAGGCGCGGGCCAAGGGATTGCAACTGCGCCTCAAGTTGGACCCGGCTCTGCCTGCCCTGCAGACCCTCGACCCTCACCGGGTACGGCAAGTGCTCCACAACCTGCTCTCCAATGCCATCAAGTTCAGCCTGCGTGGGGAAGTGGTGCTGTGGGCCGAGGTGGTCGCATCGACCTTGCGCTTCGGTGTGGATGATCAGGGGCCGGGGATTACCGCCAAGATGCGCACCACGCTCTTTATGCCGTTCGAGCAGTTTGCCGTTGAAGGGCAGCTGCGGGCGCCGGGCACCGGTCTTGGTCTGGCCATCTGCAAGCAGCTGGTCGAGCAGATGGGTGGTCTTATCGATGTCGAGGGGCGCGCCGGTGGTGGTAGCCGCTTCTATTGCGAGTTGCCCCTGAAGCGGGTACAGCAGGAGCCGGACTGGCAGCCCAATGTGCGGCAGCTGGCACTCTCTTTACCCCACGATGAGGCGCAAGCGCTCTCGCCCTGGCTTAGTCGATTGGGGATCGCCACCGTCAGCAACGCCGTTGATACGCTGCAAGCGGAGGTGGACGAGAAGGGGCTCTACTATTGGGCCTGGCAAGGGGAGTCCTGGGTGCCCGGGACCATCATCGCCCTGCTGCAACCACGCTTGACCCCGGATCAACCGGTCGCCGGCACCCAGCCAGGGCTTGGCATGCGGGTACTGCTGGTTGAAGATCACGATGTCAATCGCGAGCTGATCAGCCTGCAACTGGGGCAACTTGGTGCCAGCGTTATCACTGCCGCCAACGGGCAGCTGGCGCTGGAGATGCTGGCACAGCAGGAGGTGGATTTTGTGCTGACCGATCTGCAGATGCCGGTGATGAACGGGGCCGAGCTGTGCAGGCAATTGCGCCAATCCGCCCGTTGGGCCCGTCTGCCGGTCTATGTGATCACCGCAGATCTCAGTGATCAGGCGGCAAGGGAGCTGCAATCCTGCGGTTGCGATGGCCATCTGGACAAGCCGGTCGCCCTCAAGGAGCTGGCGACCTTGCTGCGCCATATTGCCAAAGAGGGGAGCAATGTTGTCGCCCCGACACCGGTTGCCTCGCTGCTGACCGATGAACTGGCCGCCCTTTATCTTAAGGCTACCCGTGATGATTTGGCCGAACTTGAGCGCTGCAGCACAGAAGAAGATGAAGTTGGCGTGAATGCTGCTTTACACAAGTTGAAGGGGGCCGCCAGAATGGTAGGGGCGACTGCGTTGGTGGCGGTCATTGAAGAGTGGCAACAGGCGCCCCATCCGATGCTGCAAGCCAGATTGAACCGGGCACTGGATGAGTTCAGCCAGCAGTTTTCAAAGAGGGCTCAAGATGATCATCACTGATGAAGAATTACTGGCGTTGCTCGATTCGGAAGAGCATGAGGCGGCAGGATTTTGCCCCATTGTGCTCTATGCCCTCGACAGCACCGCCCATGAGTTGGCCAGCACCATGACATTGCCCTCCTATGTCACGTTGCACCGTACCCGACCGGATGCCTGCTGGCAGTGGGAAGGGTTGTTTGCGGCAGGTGCCATTGCCCTTTACGACCCCGCCGCTCATCAGCAGGCGGACTACTTCCCCCAGTTGCAGCAACATGAGGGGATTTACGCGATTGGCGAGGATTGGCTGGGGGGGCTTGCCGCCAGTTATCGTGACTGGTGCAACTGGCTGGCCGCTAACAAGGTGCTGCTGCTCGAGGATCACCCGTTTCAGGGGATGCAACTGCAACAGACCATCGCCGGGTTGGGGCTCTCCTGTCAGTGGGTACAGGATGAATCGGCCTGTCTTGCGGCATTGTCGGCGGGCGACATCAGCCTGCTGGTGTGCGATCTCAGTCTGGTGGAGCAAGATGCCATCAGTCTGCTGATGAACCAGCCCCAGTTGCAGGAGGCCGGGCTGCCCATTGTGCTGCTTTCGGCCCATGAGCAGACGCTGATCGACGGTGCCCGCCGCCTGCTGCACGATGCCGGTTTCAACATTCTGGCTGCATTGGCCAAGCCGCTTGATTGCGACGAGCTGCTCAGGTTGCTGCGTCGACTCTATCTGGGCCCGCTGCGTCAGCAGCGCTTGAGCGGCCAGCGCCGCTCCATCCGCCGGTGGCAGGGGGAGGTGCAGGGTCAGCTTGGGCTGCTCTCCAGTCCCGCGACCCCTCATCCGGTCTGGCTGGCGGTGACGGGTTTGCCCAGCCGCTGGGAGGCGCTCAAGGAGTGGCTGACTGAGCAGTCGCGTACCCCAGCCGAACTGACCCTGCTGATCCACCGTCGAGACCACCTGCTCGGCAATGCCGATCGCTTCGCGCTGGTGCTGCAAGCCAGCCTGGCGGGGAGCAAGCTGGCGCTGCTGCTCGACAACAGCCAGCATCTGCCATTCGATCTGCTGGAGCGTTTGCCGCTGCAAGCCTTGCTGCTGGGGCAGGGGATCTTGCCGGAGATGGAGTCCTTGACCGGCGACTCCCTGCTGGGACGCTTTATGGCCCGGGTTCGGGAGCTGGGGATCGCCGTCTATCTGGATGATCCTTACAACCTGCTCGACGTCGAGGTGTGGCGAGAGCGCGGTATGACGGGGCGCTGGTAAGCCATGCCGCGCTACCTCTGCTGGCCCATGCACCGGGAGCGCCTTGGCAAAGGGCTGGAGGGCTGGCCCCATCCGGTTTCCCGGGCTGCGCTGCCACTGGCTATGGAGGTATCCGGGGTGCCTTGCCTGCTGCGCGAGCTGCATGGTGTGGCGCCTGCCCGCATGCTGGCCGCTTACGATGCATTGAGTGAAGAGAGCATCTATCTGCGCTTTATGCGTCCGAAACGGACACCGCCACCGGAACAGGTGGCCCAATTTCTCAATTACCATCCCGAACAACAGATCTCGCTGTTGCTGACCGATCTGGCCGGTGAGCCGCTGGCGCAGGCGCAATCAATCCGTCGCCGCCTTCATCCCGATCGGGCGGAGTTCTCCTGCATCGTAGCGGACCACTTTCAGCACAAGGGGGCGGGGCGGCGGATTCTGCTGGCGCTGGCACTGCTGGCCAGGGCGGACGGGATCCGGGAGTGGACGGCTGAAGTGCTGGCCCAGAACCGGCCCATGCTGACCCTGCTCAAGCGCCTTGGCTTGCCGCTGACCCTGGTGACCGGGCGGGAGATGGTCTTTGTCAGGCTGGATCTGTCGGTACTGGATGCCTGGTTAACCGCACCGCCAGCGGCGCCGCTTAAGACCAAGGGCGAATAGTGACACTTTTTTCCCTGTGCTAAGGTCACATTTATTGTGCGGGGATAGACGGAGCAGCTTATGGCGCAGTCATATAAACATATCGTGATCCTGACCGGCGCGGGGATCTCTGCCGAATCCGGCATCAAGACTTTTCGTGCCTGCGATGGTTTGTGGGAAGAGCACAAGGTCGAGGATGTGGCGACCCCCGAGGGGTATGCCCGGGATCCCGAACTGGTGCTGCGCTTTTACAACTCCCGCCGCAAACAGCTGCAACAGCCCCAGGTTCACCCCAATCCGGCCCACTATGCGCTGGCCCGCCTCGAACGACTGCTGCCCGGTTCGGTGACTCTGGTCACCCAGAACATCGACAATCTGCACGAGAGCGCTGGCAGCAAGAACCTTATCCATATGCACGGCGAGCTGCTCAAGGCCCGCTGCCCCGAGTCCGGTCAGGTGATCGAGTGGCGTGGCGATCTCCATCAGGACGAGCTTTGCTCCTGCTGCCAGTTCCCCCAGCCGATGCGTCCCCATGTGGTCTGGTTTGGCGAAATGCCGCTCGGGCTGGATCGCATCTACAGCGCGCTTGCCCAGTGCGATCTCTTTATCTCCATCGGCACCTCTGGCGCTGTCTATCCGGCCGCCGGGTTTGTCCATGAAGCGGGCCTCAACGGGGCGCACACCATAGAGCTCAATCTCGAGCCGAGCGAAGTGGGCAGCCAGTTTGACGAAAAACGCTATGGCCCAGCCTCCCTGCTGGTGCCCGCCTATGTCGATGAGTTGCTGGAGGCGTGCGGCATTCATCAACCGAGGCAAGTCGAGGGGCACAACTGGATGGAGATGCGCGGTCCCTGAGCTACTGTGCGACGGGACAGTTGCAATGGTTCGGTGAAATCGCCACACTGGCAACCATTAAAAAAATGGGACGCAGTTGGCGCAAATTACCATGACCGCAGTAAAGCAATGGATCGCTTTTTTTCTCCTGATGCTGGCCAGTGCCAGCGCATCGGCCTCCATCCCCCTGATGACCCTGGTACTGCCAGATGGCCAGCAGGTGACCCTCGATGAGGCGGCTCTCTCCGCCTTGCCACAGACCGAATTCACCACGACTACCCCCTGGACTCAGGGCGCCCACCACTATCGCGGGCCGACCCTGTCAGCCGTGCTGGCGGCGCAAGGGATCCCGGATGCTCGCAAGATCGCCGTCTCGGCCCTCAACGGCTATCAGCAGGTGGTGGATCTGGCCCTGTTCGACGGCGTGCCGCTGACCCTGGTGCGTCAGGAGGACGGCAAACCGCTGACCCGGCGCAACAAGGGGCCGCTCTGGCTGCTCATCCCGTTCACCACCTATCCCAAGCTGGACGTCCCAGCCATTCACAACTGCATGGTGTGGCAGGTGACCCGCATCGAGATCGTCGATTGATGGGGCTATCCCGCCAAAATCTGCTGTTGGTTGCGGTGTCGCTGCTGTTTCTGCTCTCGTCGGGCAGCAGCCTCTATCTGCAGTATCGGCAGGAGCAGCTGGTCGATACTTTCTACCGCAATGTTCACTGGAACATCAGCCAGGTGATGCTCGAATCCCAGCGTTTCCTCTATGACCTGCAGCTCTATCGGGCTGGCAGACTGTCGATGGAGACCCTGAGCCTCGATTACGATCTGCTGTGGAACCGGCTCGACATCTTCCTCATCAGCAGTGAAACCGCCGAGATGCGCCAGCGGCACGGGCTCGGCAAGGTGCTGGCCACCCTGTTCGAGCAGATCAAGCAGCTCGAACCCCAGATGGAGGCCGGTGCGCTGCGCGAGGGGGCTGAGCTTGCCCGCTTGCAGGAGGCGATCGCCAGCCAGACCCGTCTCGTCGAACAGATAGGGGATCAGATCCTCTCCGGCCAGGAGCGGGAGCATTCGGTCAGCCAGATCCGCAACAGCCTGTTCTGGCTGCAGATCTGGCAACTGATCCTGTTGCTGACCGGTGGCGCTCTGGTCGCTGCCCTCATTCGCGCCAATCTGGCGAACCGTCGGCTTGCCCTGCTTGATCCCCTGACCCAGCTTGGCAACCGCCGTGCCCTGCAGGAGCAGCTCTCTCTCGCTCTGCATGCCGGAGAGGTGAGCGCTTTGGTGGTGCTCGATCTCAAGCGCTTTAAGCAGGTCAATGATCTGCTGGGTTATCAGGTCGGTGATCGGCTGTTGCAGATGGTGGCCAACAAGCTGCAGCAGGCCCATGGCAGCCACGCTTACCGGCTCGGCGGAGATGAATTTGCCGTGGTGCTGATCAAGGCAGATGATGCGCTGGAAACCGCCATTCATGAGCTGGTGGATCTGCTCCATTTCGAGTTCGTGACTCGGGAGTGCAGCTTCGATCTGGCCTGTCGGCTCGGGGTTGCCAAGGCGCAGCAACAGGATGCCGCCCGGCTGCTGGATCAGGCCATCCTAGCCCTCAACCAGGCCAAGCGTAGCCAGGAGGGGGCGATCAGCTGGTTTGAGCCTGCCATGCTGCAACAGTTGCAGTTGAGTCAACAGCAGCTTCATCAGCTGCGAGAGTGGTTGGCGGGGCGCGAGCCTGCACCGCTGCGAGTGGCATTGCAGGAGCTGACGGACGGGCAGGGCAACGAGATGTGGCAATTGGCGCTTGAGTGGCGTGAGCAGGGAGTCCCATGCCATATGCGCTGGCTGCAGGAGTGCGGTGTGCTGGGGCCCGTGTTGGCCCGTGTGCTGCAAACGCATGAGGCGCAGTATGCCGATGGTCGGGCACTGCTGGTCCCGCTCGACAATCAGGCCCAGCTGACCCATCTACTGGCCTATTTGCCGGAGGCTTCCCGTACGCCGCTAGTGTTGCTGGTACCGACGCTACAGCCGGATGGTGTCTTGATGGCGGGATTGCGGCAGCAGGGTTGTACTCTGGCGCTCAGAGAGATTGGCAGCACCACCTCGGCGCAGCTGGCAGCCGGCTGGCCTGTTCGCTACTGGCTGCCGCAGGGTGATGAAGATGGTGAGTTGTTGCAACCTCTGGCCAGACGATTGGGGCTGGTGCCACTGCAAGTGCTGGCAGCCAGGGAGATCCGGTCGCTGGCCTGAGGGCAAAAAGCGGTATTGCACGGCAGAGATAAAACGAAACAAGGCGACCTCGGGGTCGCCTTGTTTCATTTATTGCCCCTGAACGTCAGGTGCGAGGGGCGCAGGAATGCCTGATCACCAGGTCCGGGTCGACGGTGATCAGGTGATTCTCCACCGCTTCGCCGTTGATCCGCGCCAGCAGGCGGGTGACGGCGAGGCGTCCCAGCTCCTCTTTGGGCTGGTTGACGGTGGTGAGCGGTGGCGACATAAATTCGGCCAGCGCCACATTGTCATAGCCAACGATGGAGATATCCCGCGGGATCTCCAGCCCCGCCTGATGGGCGGCACTGATGGCCCCCATCGCCATCATATCGTTGCAGACAAAGAGGGCGGTGGGGCGCTCGGGCAATGCCAGCAGACGGGTCATCGCCTGATGGCCGCTGGCGCAGTCAAAATCCCCCTCCTGGATCCAGTCTTGATTGAGCGTGAGACCTTCCTCCTGCAACGCCTGCTCAAAGCCAGCTTGGCGCTGGTTGGCGGGGGCGCGGCTGTGGGGGCCGGTGATGCAACCGATGGCGGTGTGGCCCAGCTCAATCAGATGGCGGGTCGCCAGATAACCGCCGTGGAAGGAGTTGTCGGCGATAAGATCCACATCCTCGCTGACCAGCCCCCAATCCATCACCACCACCGGCAGGCTCTTGAGCCAGTCGAGCTGGTTGAAGACCTCTTGCTGTCCTTCGCTACACATGATCAGCAGGCCATCGACCCGCTTACGCAGCATCATCTTGAGGTAGGAGAGGGCCGTCTCGGCTTGACCTTCGGTGTTGCCCAGCATCAGGTTGTAGCCCTGTTCGAAGCAGTAGCGCTCCACCCCGCGCACCACCTCGGCAAAGAAAGGGTTGCTGGAGGTGGTGACCAGCATGCCGATACTGTTGGTCTCCTTCACCTTGAGGCTGCGGGCAACCAGGCTCGGGGCATAGTTGAGCTCGCGCATGGCCGCAAAGACCCGCTCACGGGTCTCCTCGGCCACAAAGCGGGTCTCGTTGATGACATGGGAGACGGTGGTGGTGGAGACCCCCGCCAGTGCCGCCACCTCCTTGATATTGGCCATCAGTGCCCCTGCGCAGTCTGCTCAAGCAGGAAGGTGTCGACCTCCTGCTTGCTCGGGATCGAGCTCTGGGCACCGAATCGGGTCACGGAGAGCGCCGCCGCACCGTGGGCAAAGCGCACCGCGCTGTGGAAATCGGCACCGGCCAGTTCCGCCGCCAGCAGGGCGCCGTTGAAGGTATCGCCCGCGGCTGTGGTATCCACCGCCTTGACCCGAAAGCCCGGGATGAGTTGTTGCTGCTGGGCGTTGCTGCAATAGACCCCCTGCGATCCCAGGGTGATCATCACATCCGCAATCCCCATCTGGTGGAAGCGGGCGGCCGCCTCGCGGGCGCTCGCTTCGTCGGTGACTTTGACGCCGGTCAACAGTTCGGCCTCGGTCTGGTTGGGGGTGATAAGGTCGACCAGCGCCAGCAGTTCGCTTGAGAGCGGACGGGCAGGGGCGGGGTTGAGCACCACCCGGGTGCCATGGGCGCGGGCCAGGCGGGCAGCTTCGTGGACGCTCTCCAGCGGCACTTCCAGCTGCAACAGCAGGGTGTGGGCATCTGCGATCATCGCTTCATGGTTTTTCACCACGGCAGGGGTGATGGCACCGTTCGCTTCGGCGGAGATACCTATGCTGTTCTCCCCCTCATCGCTCACATAGATGATGGCGATACCGGTCGGGAGCTTGGGATCGAGCTCGACGGCGCTCACGTCAATACCGTCTTTGGCAAAACCGCTCTTCATCTGGTGGCCGATGGCGTCATCACCGATGCGGGCGATAAAGGAGACGGGGGCGCCAAGACGGGCGGCAGCGACTGCCTGATTAGCCCCCTTGCCACCGGGTACCACCTGATAACTGTGGCCGGTCAGGGTTTCACCCGGGCGAGGAAAGTGGGGAACGCGCAGCACATGGTCTGCATTGACACTGCCCAGAACGACGAGACGATTCATGTTGACTACTCCTGATGCATCTTGGCTTGAACACAGTGATTGAGTGAGCCCAAGCCGGGAGGCACCTGAACGAGAGGGAAAAGGGGAGGCGAACCTCCCCTCGAGCACTTACTTGCTGACCACTTGCAGCGGTACCGGAATGGATTTCTCGACCGGCTGACCTTTCAGCACCTTGTCGGCAGTCTCGACGCCGATGGCACCGATCAGAGCCGGTTGCTGAGCCACAGTTGCGGCCAGTTTACCCTTGGCTACGGCGGCTTTGCCATCGTCAGTGCCGTCGAAGCCGACGATCATCACCTCTTTACCGGCAGCCTGCACCGCGCGAATGGCACCCAGCGCCATCTCGTCGTTCTGGGCAAAGACTGCTTGAACGGTCGGGTGGGCCGCCAGCAGGTTTTCCATGACGTTCAGGCCCTTGGTGCGGTCAAAGTCGGCCGGCTGGGAAGCCAGCACTTGCAGCTTGTTGGCTGCGACGGCCAGGGCAAAGCCTTCGCCACGGTCACGGGCGGCGGAGGTACCGGCAATCCCTTCCAGCTGGATCACCTTGGCACCGGTACCCAGTTTCTCGGTGATGAAGTCACCGGCCAGTTTGCCGCCCGCCACGTTGTCGGAGGCAATATGGGCCTTGACCTCACCCTGCGCGGCGCCGCGGTCCAGGGTCAGCACCGGAATGCTGGCCTTGTTGGCCAGACGAATAGCGTTGCCGACAGCTTCGGAGTCGGTGGGGTTGATCAGAATGGCGCCGACCTTGCGTACGGTGAGATCTTCCATGTTCGAGAGCTCTTTGGCCGGGTCATTCTGGGAATCCAGTACCACCAGCTCGTAGCCAAGCTCTTTGGCTTTGGCTTCGGCACCCTCTTTCATGGTGACGAAGAAGGGGTTGTTGAGGGTGGAGACCACCATGGCCAGGGTTTGATCGGCGGCCTGGGCGGTGCCCAGCACGGACATGATGGCGGCAGCGAGCAGGGTATTGAGCTTTTTCATCATTTCATTCCTTGTGTGTGGCTTGTCTTATCAACGATTGCTTTTGTTATCGATCATCACGGCGAGCAAGATCACGCTGGCCTTGGCGATCATCTGGTAATAGGAGGATACGTCGAGCAGGTTTAGGGCGTTGTTGAGGAAGCCGATGATCAGCGCCCCTATCAGGGTACCCATGATACGGCCCTTGCCGCCCATCAGGCTGGTACCACCCAGCACCACTGCGGCGATGGCATCCAGCTCGTAACCCATGCCCGCTGTCGGCTGGGCAGAGGAGAGGCGAGAGGTAACGATAAGCCCTGCCAGTGCCGAGAGCGCGCCGCACAGACCATACACCGCCAGCTTCACCCGATCCACATTGATACCGGAGAGGCGGGTGGCGGACTCGTTGCCGCCCAGGGCGTAGATGTAGCGACCGAGACGGGTGTGGTTGAGCATGAACCAGGCGAGCAGGAAGACGATGGCCATCAGCCAGATGGGCACCGGCAGACCGAACAGGTAACCGGTACCAAGCCAGGCGAAGTGATCGGCGCCGTCACTGAAACCGGTGGAGATGGGACGACCCTCGGTATAGACCATGGTGATGCCGCGCAGGGCGGTCATGGTGACCAGAGTGGCGATAAATGCCTGCACCTTGCCCTTGGCAATGATGAGACCGCTGACGCCACCCAGCAGGGCACCGGCACCCAGAGTGAGGGGCACCACCAGCCAGATTGGCAACTCCATGGCGACCATGGTCGCGGCCAGCGCACCGCACAGAGCGAGCACAGAGCCGACCGACAGATCGATACCGGCGGTGAGGATAACCAGCGTCATGCCGACCGCCATGATGGCGTTGACCGAGGTCTGTCGCAGGATGTTGAGCAGGTTGTCGGCGGTGAAGAAGTTGGGGCTCAGAAAGGAGACCACACCAATCAGGACCAGCAGCGCGACCAGGGATTTGTTCTCGATCCACCACGCCTTGCTCATGACGCCACGGCGGGAAAGGGTTTGGGTTGTCATTGGGATGCCTCTTGCTCTGCTTGCCACTGTTTACCGACTGCCGCCGCCATCAGCTTCTCCTGATTGGCATCGCGGGTGTTGAACTCTGCGCTGATGCGCCCTTCGTGCATCACCATGATGCGATCACTCATGCCGAGCACTTCCGGCATCTCGGAGGAGACCAGAATGATGCTCATCCCCTCCTTCTTGAACTGGTTGATCAGCTGATAAATTTCCTTTTTCGCCCCCACGTCGACGCCGCGGGTCGGCTCGTCGAGGATCAGTACCTTGGGCCGGGTCAGCAGCCCCTTGGCGATGGCCACCTTCTGCTGGTTGCCGCCGGAGAGCAGCTTTATCAGCTGATCCTGACTCGGGGTCTTGATGTTGAACAGGCGCACATAGTCGCTCACCGCCTGCCGCTCGGCCTTGCCGTCAATCTTGCCGTTGCTGATGAACTCGTCGAGTGCGCACAGACTCATGTTTTCGCGCACCGACAGCTCCAGCACCAGTCCATCTCCTTTTCGATCTTCGGAGATATAGGCGATGCCGGCGGCCAGACCATCCGCCGGGCTTTTGGGCACCAGCGCATGACCGTCCACTGTGACTTCACCGGCACTGATGGGGCTGGCGCCATAGATAAGCTTCATCAGCTCGGTGCGGCCGGAGCCCATCAGGCCGCTAAAGCCCAGAATTTCCCCCTGACGCAGGGAAAAACTCACCCCGCGCACGCCGGGACCGGCCAAATCCTTCACCTGCAGGCTGACGGGGCCGAGCTCGCGCTCAAGGCGCGGATACTGCTCTTCCAGTCGGCGACCCACCATCATCTCGATGATCTTGTCTTCATCCAGATCACGCACCGCCTTCTCACCGATCCACTTGCCATCGCGCAGCACGGTGACCCGATCGCAGATCTCGAAGATCTCCTTGAGGCGGTGGGAGATATAGACGATGCCGCAACCCTGCTCACGCAGCTCGCGGATAACCTTGAACAGCTGCTCGGTCTCGGTATCGGTCAGCGCATCAGTGGGTTCATCCATGATGATGACGCTGGCATCGAACGACAGCGCCTTGGCGATCTCCACCATCTGCTGTTCGCCGATGGAGAGGTCCCCGAGTCGCGTATCCGGCCCGTGTTTGACGCCAAGTCGTGCCAGCAGGCCGCTTGCCCGCTCGCGCAGTTGCTTGTGGTCGATGCTGCCAAAACGGGTACGGGGTTCGCGCCCGAGGAAGATGTTGGCGGCGATAGAGAGCTCCGGCAGCAGGTTCAGCTCCTGGTGGATGATGCTGATCCCCTGATCCTGAGAGTCGCGGGGGCCCTTGAAGTGAACCGGTTGACCGCGGTAGCTGACACTGCCCGCATCGGCCTGATAGATGCCGGTCAGCACCTTCATCAGGGTAGATTTGCCGGCGCCATTTTCACCGAGCAGGGCCATCACCTGGCCCGGATAGACCCGCAGACCCGCTTCGTCGAGGGCGCGCACACCGGGGAAGGTCTTGACGATCCCGGTCAGCTCCAGAATGGGTGAGAGGGGGGAGGTTGTGCTCATTTGCAGCTTCCTTGAAGAGGCCTTCTTTGAAGAATGTCAGAACGCCACACCGGCGCAGAGGATCAGGTTGGCGTAGGGAGTCACCTCGCCGCTGCGCACGATCGCCTTGCTCTGGCGGGAGCGGGTTTTGAACTCCTCGTGCAGACAGTATTCGATAGCGATGGGCTTGCCCTGGGCGGCTGCGTGAGCCTCAAGCTGATCGACCAGCGCCTGATGGGCGGCGGGGCTGATCTGCTTGATCTCGGTCGCCATGATCACCTTCTCCACCACCAGATCGGTGAGCAGGGCGGTCAGTACGGTTGCAAGGCTGGGGGTCCCCGCCATCAGCGCCAGATCGATCCGCTCCGGACCTGCCGGTATGGGCAAGCCTGCATCGCAGACGGTGATCTCGTCGGTGTGGCCCATCTGTGCCACCAGAGCACTCAGGGGAGCATTGAGCAGTACGCCTCGTTTCATACAGCACCTCATCAGGCCTTGGCCCGTCAATCTGTGAACCGTTAGGCAACCGGTTACGCAACCGGTTGCGTCATGGCGCAAAGATAGGCTTTTTACCGGGGAAGGGCCACGGCAAAACCACGGAAATGTGAAAACGATCTCAAAGGCGGGAGAAGAAGTGCAGGGGAGGAGGCAGGAAGGGTGTCAGCAGAGCCCTGACACCCTTGTTATTCATCGAGCTATTGATTTTATGGTTAGTTGGCCAGTGCCTTGGCTACCGCCGGACGGCTCAGCATGCGCTGATAATGATCGGCAACCTTGGGGAATTCACTGATCTCGACCCCATCGCTTTTCAGCCAGCCCGCGACCACGAACAGATAGATGTCCGCCACGCTGAACTGCTCGCCGAGCACCCAGGGGCCAGCCAGATAGTGCTGCTCAATCTGGGCAAAGCCGTCACGCATATTGCTGGCGACTTTCTGCTGCATGGCGGCAATGGCCTGCTCGTCATCGGCCCAGCGGCTGCCACGGCGACCGTGGGCATGGGAGACATGCACGGTGGAGGCGAGGAAACTGTTGACCTCCTGCATGCGGGCCAGCAGGAACGGGTTGTCCAGCGGTGCCAGCTTGGCATCGGGGAAGCGCTGCGCCACATAGAGCAGCAGGGCCGGGGTCTCGGTCAGGGGGCCCTGCTCGGTGACAAGGGCAGGCACCCGCCCTTTGGGGTTGATGGCAAGATATGCGGGGCTACGCTGCTCCCCTGCGGCGAGGTTGACGAGACGGGGTTGGAACGGGGCATTCGCTTCCAGCAGGGCAATCTGCACGGCCATGGCACAGGTGCCGGGAGCGAAATAGAGGGTCAGATCGGACATGAATACTCCTGATTGGCTCAGGCCACCCGCGATATCAGCGAAAGATTGCTTCGCGGAGCACCATGGGCAGTCATGAAAAAAGAGAGGGGGCAACGTTTGCCCCCCAACCAATCTACACCCCTAAGGGGTAATGAAAAAGCGCAGAATTAATCGGCTTTGGCCACCTGAAATTCCTCGACCAATACACGTCGAACCAGAACCTGCCGAAGTTGATGGGAACGCAGATGTATTTGGAATAGATAGCGGCGGTAGGTAGACCGCCGCCGCTGTTTTACTCTGTCACAATCTAGGGGTCATCATATGATAATTGTTCGAAATTATTCTAGGGTCGGAAGGCGACTGCGATTTCGTCGCAGCATCACTGTGGAGCGATTCTCAGTACCTCTGAGATCAGCCGGATATTCGGAGATCACATAACCAGTATCGATCGTTTCGAAAGACAATGGTGCTCCAACCGGAGAGCGATCCGCACGCCGTACTTGCAAACTGTTCGACTCAATCCACAGCGCTGCTGCGTGGTTTGGCGCTGCGATAAGGGTTGCCTCGTCGGTCTCCGAGCGAAACTGGGTCACAGATTGTGTTGTTGAGTATCCCAGCTCGATGCTGAGTGAAACACTTGCTTTCGTACTGAAACCACCTGCATCTATACCGCTTTCATAACCGACGGTAATACCCGTATTGATGGAAAATGTCTGGCTACTTTCTTTTGACACACCTGTTGTGATGGATGTTGATGCGGATTGCTCGGTTTGCGTCGTGTTGTCGATAAACAGTACCAATGAGTAGTCGACGCTGCGTTCAACTGTGTAGAACGGAGAGTTCCTCACTCGCCATTCCACGTTTTTTGTGTCATCACGTACAGCTGTAAATGGCACGGTGACGATTCGATCAACTTTGGGATTGGTGTGTGTTGGCGGCTTGGTTCGACCCGTGAGTATGGGTTTATCGATGGAGTGGGTTACTACTTCGGTTGGCAATGGCAGTCGGAGATTATAAGCGACGGAAGCGCTGTCAGGCTTTTGGTGACTATCTCGACCAACGAAACTGTTGACGGCAAAAATTCCATCTGGGGTATCCAGAAAAGACTTACTAGCGTCGATTTGCCAGACGCCAAAATCACGGTCTGCCCCCGAGCCGGTGTCATCCCAGATCAAATTGCCAATTTTTCCATCGCAAACGAGCTCTTCGGCCACACACATTACTTGAAGCCCTGTAGGTGCGTTGTATCCAGTGACAAAGATATCGCCCAGTGCGACATAGCCTGCAGGCGGAACTGGCCGCCAGCACGAGCCATCAGCTTTGGCACCGCTGCCACGATCTGTCCAAATTAAGTCAAACCTAATCGGCTGTGCCAAGGCGGGCTTCTGATTCGGTTTGGACACGTTTTTCACGCACAATGACGCGAACTTTCCGTTGGGATTATCGTAATTGTTCACTCCGATGCTACCCAGTGCATAAAAACCTACTGGCGGGATCGGGTGATAAAATCCGATGTCATGGTCAGCACCGCTGCCGCGATCATTCCAGCGATATTCATACTCGGTGGTAAAGGCCAGCTCTAGATCGCCGAACTGCATTACACGAGCAACCGTCGTATCAGTTTTGGAAATGGCTTCAGTATTGAAGGTCGTTTCAGCAATGACGTTTGTTTCCATCTTCAAAGTCCTTTTGTTGGATAGTGTGCTCGAGATCTGAATTGGTCGACTCATATGAGATTGAGTACAGGTATCAATGTCAGCGAGCAACAGGAGCAAGCCAAACTGCTTCTATCTCTGGTAGTGAGAAACTGCGTATCACCACGTCTACCTGATGCTGCGTCATCAATGGCCGATATGTGCAATTTGTATGGGCGCATATCGTTCACTAGGTCTTTAAACACAGCTGTCAGAGTGTAAGTCCTGATATATATGGTCATACCTGACAGTTCTGACAGTTCTGACAGTTTTGACAGGTCGGGATAGGAAACTCTTTAAGCTCGTTGGACCTTAGTTGTGCTCGGGGATGGGGTCAGGTGAAGGTGGATCACAGATCCGTGTAGTTAAAGCCTGCTTCTTGGATGGCGAGAGTATTCGTACCAAGATGTAAAAGGGGGCAATTGCCCCCTTCATTCATTAACCCCGTCAGGGTCAATTAACAGTCGACTTAACCCGCCTTTGCCACCATGGCTTTCAGCTGCAGGAAGTACTGCTCGTAGAGGCGGGAGACATCACCCACATCGGACTGGAATTCGCCCTTGCGCTTGATCTCGTCGCTCGGGAAGACCATGGGGTTATTGCGAAACGCCGGGGTGAGCAGTGGAATAGCATCCTTGACCGGGGTGGGGTAGCCAATCGCCTCGGCCACCTTGGCGGCCACATCGGGGCGCATCAGGAAGTTGATCAGAGCGTGTGCCTCCTTCACATGCTTGGCCTTGGCCGGGATGGCGAGGTTGTCCATCCAGAGCACGGCGCCTTCTTCGGGGTAGGTCATCTGGATGGAGGGGTATTCGCGCTGGGCGCCGTAGGCCGAGCCGTTCCACAGCATGCCGATATTGACCTCTCCGGCGATAAAGGGGTCGGCCGGGTTGTCGGAGTTGAACGCCTTGACGTTGGGCATCAGCTTTTTCAGGTATTCGAACGCTTCGGCAATTTGCGCCTTGTCCTGGGTGTTGGGGCTGTAGCCCAGCTGCACCAGCGCGATATGGAACACCTCGCGGGCATCGTCCATCAGCAGCAGGCTCTCTTTCCACTCCGGTGCCCAGAGCTGCTTCCAGCTGGTCACCGGCTGCTCGATGATGTCGGTGTTGGTGCCGATCCCGGTTGCGCCCCAGATATAGGGGATGGAGTAGCGGTTGTCCGGGTCGTACTCGTGGTTGAGCAGGGTAGGGTCGAGGTGCTTGAAGTTGGGCACCTGGGCGCGATCCAGCGGCTGCAGCATCCCCTCTTTGGCCATTTTCGAGATGAAATAGGTGCTGGGCACCACCACGTCATAGCCGTCGCCATGGGTTTTCAGCTTGGCGTAGAGGGTCTCGTTGGATTCGTAGGTGGAGTAGATCACCTTGATACCGGTCTCTTGCTGGAACTGCTCCAGCAGGCCGTCCGGCACATATTCCGACCAGTTGTAGAAGTAGACCACCTTGTCGTCGGCCGCGTGAGCGCTCTGGCTCAGCAGCGGGGTGGTGAGGGTGAGGGCGGCTGCCAGCAGGGCGCCGGCCTTGTGTTGGATTGTCATCAACAACTCCTTGGGGTTATGGGGCCTTGCGGCCCACCGTGACAGAGTTCGCCAAAGATGGCGGGGACGAAACGGGCAGGGTCAACCCTGCCGTTTACGCAGTAACAGTTGCGCCAGCAGCACCATCCCGAGGGAGGCGACCAGCATCAGGGTGGCCAGGGCGTTGACCTCGGGGGAGACCCCCACCTTGACCATGGAGTAGATCTTGAGCGGCAGGATCTCGTAGGCCGGGCCGGTGACAAAGGAGCTCACTACCACGTCGTCCAGCGACAGAGTAAAGGAGAGCAGCCAGCCCGCCATCACCGCCGGCAGGGCCAGCGGCAGTATGATGCGGCGCAGGATGATCCACTCGCCAGCTCCCAGATCCCGCGCGGCTTCCAGCATCCGCACATCAAAACCGCACAGCCGCGAGTAGACGGTGATCACCACGAACGGCAGGCAGAAGGTGATGTGGGCGATCAGCAGCGACCAGAAGCCCAGCGCAATGCCGGTGACCACAAACAGGGTCAGGAGCGAAATAGCCATCACGATATCGGGGGACATCATCACCACGAACAGCATGCCGCTCACGTACTGTTTGCCGCGAAAGCGGTAGCGAAACAGCGCCACGGCGGTAAGGGTGCCGATCAGGGTGGCCGCGGTGGCGGTGAGGGCGGCGATGGTCAGGGAGTGCTGGGCCGCCTGCATCAGGCTGGCGCTGGCAAACAGCTTCTCATACCAGCCCAGGGTAAAGCCGCGCCAGTCGATGCCATATTTCGACAGGTTGAAGGAGTTGGCGATCAGCACCCCGATGGGCACATAGAGATAGCCAAACACCAGCAGCAGGAACAGAGCTTTCAGTGCGCGCATCATGCCAGCTCCCCCTTCTTGCTGAGCAGCTTGCCCGCCCGCCAGTAGCAGTAGACCAACAGCGCCATCAGCACCGTCAGCATCACGCTGATGGCGGCGCCAAAGGGCCAGTCACGGCTGTTGAGGAACTGGGTCTTGATCAGGTTACCAATCAGCAGGTGCTTGGCGCCCCCCAGCAGATCGGAGACATAAAACATCCCCATGGCGGGCAGGAACACCAGCAGACAACCGGCGATGATGCCGGGCAGGGTGAGGGGCAGGATGATCCGCACCAGCCGCTGCCAGCCGTTGGCGCCAAGATCTCGCGCCGCCTCCAGCAAACGGCCATCCAGCTTTTCGATGCTGGAGTAGAGCGGCAGCACCATAAAGGGGAGCAGCACATAGACCAGCCCGATGATGACGGCCACCTCGGTATACATCATCTGCAGCGGTCGCTCGATAAGCCCCAGATCCAGCAGCCAGCCATTGATCAGCCCCCGGGTGCCGAGCAGCACTTTCAGCGCATAGGTACGAATGAGGGAGTTGGTCCAGAACGGCACCACCACCAGAAACAGCAGCAGCGGGCGGACACGCGCTGGCAGATGGGCCAACAGCCAGGCAAAGGGGTAGCCCACCAGCAAGCAGATGCTTGTAGCGAGCAGCGCCAGCCAGAGGGAGTGGAGCAGCACCTCGAAATAGAGCGGGTCCAGCAGGCGGCCATAGTTGCTCAGGGTAAAGAGCGGCGCGATAAGCTCGGACTCGTCACGGGTCAGGAAGCTGACGCCGATGATCATCAGGTTGGGCAGGAAGACAAACAGCGTCAGCCAGCCGAGGATCAGCGCGATGGCCCCGTTGCGAAAGCCGTTGTGGGCAAAGCTGTGCGGTACCCGCAGATTAGTGAGGCTCATAGGGCAGCACCACCTCCCAGCTGTCAACCCAGTGGATCGCCACCTCCTGACCCAGACGGTAGTCAAAATCGGGGTCATCCTCGTCGAAGAACTCGGAGATAAGCAGCTGTTTGCCACTTTCGAGCTCGATCACCGAATCCAGCGTCGCCCCCTTGTAGTTGCGCTCGCGGATATTGCCCCGCAGCGCGCCGCTCTGATCGTCATCCTGATCGAGAATGCGCAGATCTTCCGGGCGCAGCAGCACCAGCACCTTCTCGTCTGGCTGGAACGGCAAGGTGGTATGGAGCAGGCATTCGCGCCCCTCTACCTCCGCCTGCCAGATACCGGGCTCGCGCTGGCTGATCAGCTTGCCATCCATCACGTTGATCTCGCCGATAAAGCGGGCCACGAACAGGTTTGCTGGCGATTCGTAGATATCGCGCGGGGTGCCGCGCTGGATGATCTTGCCCCCCTCCATCACTAGGATGCGATCAGACATGGTGAGCGCCTCTTCCTGATCATGGGTAACGAAGACAAAGGTGATGCCAAGGCGACGCTGCAGCGCCTTGAGCTCGCTCTGCATCTGCTTGCGCAGCTTGTAGTCGAGCGCCGAGAGGGATTCGTCGAGTAGCAGCAGGCGTGGCTTGTTGACCACGGCGCGGGCAATGGCGACCCGTTGTTGCTGACCGCCGGAGAGCTGATCCGGGCGGCGGTTGGCCAGCTCGGTGAGCTGCACCATGGCGAGGGTCTCCTCGACCCGCTGGCGGATCTCGCTGGCCGGTACTTTCTGCATCTCGAGGCCAAAGGCGACGTTTTCAAACACCGTCATATGGGGGAAGAGCGCATAGCTCTGGAACACGGTGTTGATGTGCCTGTGTTCGGCGGGGATATGGGTGATCTCGTCACCGGCCAGATGGATGGTGCCACCGTCGACCGATTCGAGCCCGGCCAGCAGGCGCAGCAGGGTGGTCTTGCCACAGCCGGAGGGGCCCAGCAGGGTAAGAAATTCACCGTCATAGATTTCAAGGTCAAGGTCACTCAGGATCACCTTGCCATCGTATTTTTTGCTGATCTTGTTCAGCGCGACAATTACCTGTGGATTGTTCATCATCCGCCAGTCTCACCCCAGCCAGTGGCCATCGTGTTGAAAGAGGGCCGCATTCTATGCAGCCGACACATGAAATTAAAGGCTTTTTGGCCCGAATTAGCAGCAAGTGCGCAGGAAAAACGGCTACGAATAGCAGACCAAATCGCTATAATGTGCCACCTGATTTGGTCGTTTTCGATATTGGATAGTCAATTGAGTAATAAAATGCGTATTGGCGGCTCCCTTGAGCAGTCTCTGAACCAGGGCTACCGCCTTGATCTGAAAGGGGTCATCCAGGAGGGATGGCAACAGACCCGCCGTACCGGATTTGGCCTGCTGCTGGCGATTGTCGGGGTGACGGCGATCTGGATCCTGCTCAGCAATGTGCTGCTGTTGCCCTATCTGGGGGATGACAGCCAGATGAATGTGGCCATGGTGCTGAGCCTGCTGATGACGGTGGTGATGGCTCCCATGACCAGCTCCCTCGATATGCTGGGGTTGCAGCAGTCGGTCGGGGTGCGCGCTAGAGCCAACCAGGTGTTCGACTTCTTCCGCCACTTTGTACGCCTCGGCATGCTGAGCCTGCTTGGCAGTCTGCTCACCAGCCTGTTTGGCCCGCTATTCGATCTGCTGGGCTTGCCCGCCGTACTCTCTTTCGTTCCCTCGGCGCTGATCGGTATGGGGCTGCTCTTTACCGTGCCGCTGGTGCTGGAGCGTGGCCTGACGCCGCCCCAGGCCATTCTGGTCTCTCTCAAGCTCTTTGCGCGCGGCTGGCCCAGCATTGTGCTGTTCCACGGCGTGATGACCGCGCTCTTCTTCCTGGCTCTGATCCCCATGGGGTTGGGGCTTATCTGGGTGGCACCGCTCTATTTCAACTGCAAGGGGATCCTCTATCGGGATCTCTGTGGGGTGGGGGTAGAGGTTAACGAGGTGACAGAAGGCCCCAACCATTTCAATGCATGATGCAAAAGGACGTTGAATGACCCGTCGATATGGAGTGACCAAGGCTGTGCGCCAGAGTCTGCTGGCCACGCTCTTGCTGCCAGGGCTGGCGCTGGCTGAGCCGGTGCGGGATCTGCAATACAGCACCTTCTACAGCCAGATGAAGACCTTTGCCAAAGGGGAGTTTGGTCACGCCAGACTGGGGTTTTATCTGACCGATCCGCAAAATGGTCAGCGCTGCGGCCTCACCTTTGCCCGGGTTGCAACCGACAGCAAGGAGGTGGCGGGCGAGGTAACGGTCGATAGCGAACTGCGCCTGCCTTTTGATGAGGATCTCAACCTCGACAAGGGGATCGTGACCGTCGGCCTGAAAGAAGAGCACGCCACATGCGATATGACGGTACAGGTGATGGCAGATGCGCCGAACGGGCCCGAGCTGCCCTTGGCCGAGCTGGCGGCCCGTCAGCAGCAGATGCAGTCGCTGCTCGACAAGATGGCGGGCATGGTCGGCAAGCACTTCCTGCCGAAGATGGAAGGGGTACGCATTACCCTGGTGCAGCAGAGCGGCACTGCTTATCTGATTGATGGCGCCCGTCAGGAAGCGCTGCCCTGGGAGGAAGGCCATCTGTTGCTTAGCAATGAGCAACTGGCCGCGTTCGCTGCCGGGCAACTGTGCTTGCAGGGTGACGTGCTGCGACTGACCCCCTGGCTGCACAAGGGCTGATGCCGATGGCGCTGTCACGTTGGTAACAGGCAGATCAAGAAAGCAAAAAAGGAGCGATCATCGCTCCTTTTTTATTGCGTGCTTTGCCCTGTGAGCGCGGCTTAGCGCACTTCAATCACATCCAGCATGTCCAGCTCGTCGATATCCAGCAGCGGCGCCTTTGGCATTTCGGGCGGATCAAAGGCCTTGTCGCCGCCATCGATGATGCCGGAGTCGCGGTTGATGCTCTTGAAGTCAAACAGCTTGTGGTCGAGCAGGTGGCTCGGGATCACGTCCTGAATGGCGGTGAACATGGTTTCGATACGACCGGGGAAGCGGCGATCCCAATCCTGCATCATCTGTTTGATGGCCTGACGCTGCAGGTTCTCCTGCGAGCCGCACAGGTTGCACGGAATGATGGGGAAGGCTTTGACGTCGGCGTAGCGGATCAGATCCTTCTCTTTGCAGTAGGCCAGCGGGCGGATCACCACGTTCTTGCCATCGTCGCTCACCAGCTTGGGCGGCATGGACTTGAGCTTGCCACCGTAGAACATGTTGAGGAACAGGGTCTCGAGGATGTCGTCGCGGTGGTGGCCAAGGGCAATCTTGGTGCAACCCAGCTCCTGGGCGGTGCGGTAGAGAATACCGCGGCGCAGCCGTGAGCAGAGGGAGCAGGTGGTTTTGCCTTCCGGTACCTTCTCTTTGACGATGGAGTAGGTATCTTCCTCGACGATCTTGTACTCGATGCCGAGGGAATCCAGATACTCGGGCAGCACATGCTCGGGGAAACCGGGCTGCTTCTGATCCAGGTTGACAGCAACCAGATCAAAATGGATGGGGGCACTGGCTTTGAGGCTCATCAGTATGTCGAGCATACCGAAGCTGTCCTTGCCGCCGGAGAGGCAGACCATGACCTTGTCGCCCTCTTCAATCATGTTGAAGTCGGCAATGGCCTGACCCACGTTGCGCCGCAGGCGCTTCTGCAGTTTGTTAAAACTGTATTTTTCTTTGGCGTTCAGCTCTTCTAGCATGCTCGTAAAACCCGGGACACAAATAAGCGCGTTATTATAGCCATGTCCCGGGGGAGGGCAAGGTGCCAGGCACCTTATGATTGATTGCGACGGCTGTCGACCGGGCAGCTGTAGTCCGCCGGTTTGAGGATCAGGATGTCGCAGGAGAGGCGGTCAATCACATGTTCGGCAGTATTGCCGAGCAGAGCAGCAGAAAGCCCGGTACGGCCGACGCAGCCCATGATCATCAGGGTCGCCTTGAGCTCTTCGGCCATATCCGGCAACACCTCTTCCGGTAGCCCCTCTGCTACCCGGGTCCAGAGATGACCGATCCCGAACTTGTCGGCATGGCTTAGCAGCAGGCTTTCGTGGTGTTTGCGGATCGCCTCGTTGTAAGCGTTGGGATCAAACTCCGGCAGCTCGATGGCCACGTTGACCGGGGTGCCCGGGTAGGTGTTGACCAGATAAAGGTTGGAGCCCAGCAGCTCGGCGATGTCACTCCCCTCCTGGGTGATCCGTTCGTTGAGCAGTTTCTGATCCGGATCGTCGCTTGAGCAGTTGATGGCGGCGATGATGTTGCCGCCCCGTTGCCAGTGACCCTCCTTGACCAGCAGCACCGGACAGGGGCATTTGCGCAGCAGGTGCCAGTCGGTGGGGGTAAAGATGAAGGTTTGCAGGAAGCTGTGATGGTGTGTGGCTTTGACCACCAGATCGTGGCGCTGCTCCAGCACTTCCTGAATGACGCACTCGAAGGGACGATTGTGCCAGACCACTTTCACCTCGCACTCGATCCCCTGTGCCCGATAGGGGGTCAGGATCTCGTCCAGCCACTCACGTCGCTGTGAAATGACGCCATCACGCATCTCTTGCCGCTCGTCCACCGAGAGCATGGCAGTCATTTCATACGAGAAGTCATAGATGGTGAGCAGCAGGGTCAGATGGGCGTTTTCGTCCAGCTCGGCGACTTTGACTGCCCGTTCGAGGGCGATTTGACGCTCCTCTTCTGGATTGATAACCACCAGAATATTCTGATATTTGACCATCTTCTCCTCCTTGGAAAAGTCCAATGACAGCAGAATCTTAGCCATTACAGCTTAGCGCAGGAGGAGGGTATGGGGAACGTACCGGATCACATTCCAGAGGAAAGGATCCGGCAGGGAAAGCAGGAGAAAAGCGGGAGGGTAAGCGGAAAAATCAGCCGCAGGGCGGGCGAGTAGCTCCGGCCATCATGCCAAGGGCGACCTGATCCAGCACGGTAATGTATTTGCCTTTAACGCTGATGAGACCGGACTTCTGGAAACGGCCGAGCAGACGACTGATGGTCTCGACGGTCAGACCCAGATAGTTGCCAATGTCACCACGGGTCATGGAGAGACGGAACTCCTTGGCGGAGAAACCGCGCTCGGAGAAGCGTACCGACAGATTGTGCAGGAAGGCGGCGAGGCGCTCTTCAGCATTCTTCTTGGAGAGCAGCAGGATCATTTCCTGATCGCCCATGATTTCGCTGCTCATCAGACGCATGATCTGCTGGCGCAGTTTGGGCATCTTGCCGGAGAGATCATCCAGCACTTCAAAGGGGATCTCGCACACCATGGCCGTTTCCAGCGCCTGGGCGAAGGAGGGGTGGGCCTGCTTGTTGATGGCATCAAAACCGACCAGATCGCCAGCGAGGTGGAACGCAGTGATCTGCTCATCCCCTTGCTCGGTGATGGTGTAAGACTTGATGGTCCCGGAACGGATGGCATAGAGCGATTTGAACTCATCGCCAGCCTTGAACAGCTCTTCACCCTTCTGGATCGGCTTCTTGCGCTCGATGATGCTGTCCAGCTGATCAAGCTCGTTGTCGTTCAGAGTGAAGGGAATACAGAGCTGACTGATGCTGCAATCCTGGCAATGAATTGCACAGCCACCGCTCTGGATACGTCTGCCAGGTTTCTTTTCCGGGATCATAGGCTCATACGAATAATTGATTTATATCAAACAAGTTTACCATCAACTCATCCGTTTTGGATAGGGTTTCAAAAGGAAGCAATGCCAATCCAGAAGGTATGTACCCCGAACAAAATGAGCAGCAGGGCCCCGCCAAGGCGCAAACTGCGCAGGGTGAGCCAGTATCTCAGGCGATCGGCGAGCCCCCCGAGCGCGAACAGGGTGGGCAGGGTGCCGAGGCCAAAAAAGAGCATGATGAGCGCCCCGCCACTGGCCGAACCCGCCGCCGCGCTCCAGGTCAGCATGGAGTAGACCAGCCCGCAGGGGAGCCAACCCCACACCATGCCAAAGGGCAGTGCCTGCACAGGCGAGGTGAAGGGGAGAAATTTGCCCGCCAGCGGTTTGATACGGGGCCAAAGTCTTGCGCCGAGCCGCTCCAGCAGCAAGATCCCTTGCCACCAGCCCGCCAGATAGAGACCAAGCGCAATCATCAATAATGCCGCCACCAGGCGTAAGCCGGCAATAGCGTGTTTGCCTGCGCCCAGCTCGCTGGTGGTGGCGAGCAGGCCGCCCACCAGTGCACCTGCAATCACATAGCTCAGGATCCGGCCGAGGTTGTAGTTGAGCAGATAGGCGAGCCGCCCCCAAAAGTGCTGCTTGTTGGCGGGGATCGCCATGGAGAGCGCGGCAGAGACACCCCCGCACATGCCGATACAGTGGGCAGAGCCTGCCAGTCCGACCAGCAGGGAGCCGGCCAGATCAAGGTTGTGGGTCATGGTCAGCAGGCTTTACGGGTTTGTGGGCCGGTTGCTCTTCGTCAAACAGGATGTTGGAACCCTGCCGGTCGAGATCTTCAAACTGCTCGGAGCGAATGGCCCAGAAGAAGACGACCCCGGCGATGATCACAAACAGGATGGCGATGGGGATCAGGACAAAAATTATATTCATGAGAGGTACCTTGGCGTTCATCCTTGGCAAGCGTCCCCTATGGTAACCCTGTTCGGGCAGGGGGCCAGCCGCTATCAGTGAGAAATGTGGCCTGCATTGGAGGCAGGCCACATTTTCAGCTATTTTCCACCACCGGTCTCATCGATTGAGGCGCATGGAGTTGGTTACCACGATGAGTGAACTGAGCGACATGCCCGCCGCCGCCAGATAGGGGGGCAGCCAGCCGCAGGCCGCCAGCGGCAGCACCAGCAGGTTGTAACCGATGGACCAGGCGAAGTTCTCGATGATGATCTTGCGGGTACGCATTGCCAGCACTCTGGCCTCGAGCAGTAGGCTCAGGTCATCGGCCAGCAGGATGGCATCGGCGCTGTTTTTCGCCAGATCGGTGCCACCAGCCATGGTAAACGAGGCGTGAGCTCCGGCCAGTACCGGGGCGTCGTTGATGCCATCGCCCACCATGATGCTGATATCCCCTTGGGCTTCCCTGGCCTTGAGGTAGGCCAGCTTGCCATCGGGCGAGACTCCCTTGACCAGCTCATCCACGCCCAGCTCGCGGGCAATCTCGTCTGCCTGCAAAGAGCTGTCGCCAGTCAGCACGGTAGTTTGCAGACCGGCCGCCTTGAATGCCGCGATCAGCGCCCTGGCATCGGGGCGCAGGGTATCTTCCAGATTGAAGCGGGCCAATATCTGTTGCTCGTCGGCCAGATAGATAGCCAGACCGCGGCCGCGTTCTTGCGCCGGATTCAGCCCAAGCCAGCGGGCACTGCCGATGCGGTAGCGTACGCCATCCACCAGCGCCGTGATGCCGTGACCGATGACCGGGGTGATCTCGCGGGCGGATGGCAGCACATTGATACTGTCGGCGGGCAGCCGGAAGGCGCGGGCAATGGGGTGCTCGGATTGCGCCTCCATGGCCCGGGCGATGGCGAGGCATTGCGTCTCGTCCATCTCTGCCAAGGTGGTGGTGCTGGTCAAACTGATCTCACCTGTGGTCAGGGTGCCAGTCTTGTCCATCACGATCCGGTTGGCCTTGGTCAGCACGTCCAGCACATGACCACGGCGCAGCAGAATGCCGTTGCGGGTCAGATTGGCGGTGGCCGAGGTTAGCGCCGTCGGGGTGGCCAGCGACAGGGCACAGGGGCAGGTGGCAACCAGCACGGCGAGGGTGACCCAGAACGCCTGATCCGGTTGATGGAAGTGCCAGAAGGTCCAGACCGCGGCGGCAATGATCAGCAGCACCAGAATAAAGTGGCGCGACAGCTGATCCGCCATCTGGGCGATGGCCGGTTTATCATCGAGGGCGTGATCCTGCAGCCGCATGATCTGGGCGATCCGCGACTCTTCAATACGGTGGCTGACCCGGATCTGCAGCGGCGCATCCGTGTTGATGGTGCCGGCATAGACCTGATCACCGCGCTGTTTGAGCAGGGGCAGCTGTTCACCGGTCAGCATGGATTCGTTGAGGCTGGCTTGCCCTTCGACAATGATGCCGTCAGCTGGCAAGGTTGCTCCGGCCAGCACGCGTACCCGATCGCCGACCTGCAAGGTCTTGGCCGCTACCTCATGTTCCCCTTCCTCATCGATGCGGGTCGCCATGATGGGCACCAGTCGCGCCAGATTGGAGCTTGATTCCGACGCCTTGCGCCGGGCCCGCAACTCGAGAAAGCGCCCCAGCAGCAGGAAGAAGACGAACATGGTGATGGAGTCGTAATAGACCTCACCGGTATTGAACACAGTGGCCCACATGGAGGCGATAAAAGCCCCGATCAGCGCCAGCGACACCGACACATCCATCGACAGGTGACCCTGTTTCAAGCTGCGCCAGGCGCCCACGTAAAAGGGCTGGGCCGAATAGATCATGATGGGGGTGGAAAGTAACAGGCTTATCCACTTGAAGTAGACCATGAACTCATCTTCAACGCTGATGAAGAGATCCATGTAGAGGGCCACGGCGCACATCATCACCTGCATTGAGCCCAGCCCTGCCAGTGCCAGCCGGAACATATAGCTGCGCACCTCTTTGGCGTAGAGCGCCTCCTGTTGATGGGTCTGGAACGGATAGGCGCGATAGCCGATCTGGGCAAATCCCTTGAGGATGTCACTCAGGGAGAGCTGGCCCGGATCCCACTTGATGCGGGCCCGGTGGGTGGTGGTGTTGACGTTGATGTAGCGCAGGCCCGTCAGTGTCATCAAGTGGCGTTCGATCAGCCAGGCACAGGCGGCGCAGGTGAGCCCTTCTACTGTCAGCTGGATTTCGCGAAGGGTACCGCTGTCGGTGACAAAATCCTGTTGCACTTCTGCCAGATCGTAGTGGGTGAGGGCGGCCAGCTCCTCGGGTACCAGATCCCCCTTGGTACCGGGGGCGGTGCGGTGATCGTAGTAACTGGCAAGGCCGCACTCCATGATGGTTTCTGCCACCGCCTGACAACCGGGGCAGCACATGGGGCGAACAATCCCCTTTATCTCGAGGGAATAGCCGCTATTGGCGGGTACCGGCTCGCCACAGTGAAAGCAGGGGGTCATGCGTTATGCCTCCCTGAATGCAGAATGCAAGCAGCAGGTGCGCTGGCGAGCACCGGCTCGCCATAGTGAGAACAGCCGGTCATGGCTTAGCGTCCTTTCGGGTCGAGTTCGACAGGGCCCAGGGTGGGCAGCTGGACGGTCTCTTGCAATCGCCACTGGTGATCGAAGGCATCGACCCGAATGTGCCACTTGCCGACCAGCGGCTTGTCGAAATGGAGGCGATAGGTGCCGCTCGCATCGGCGGTGATCATGTGTTCGCTGTCCTGACCGGCCAAGGTCGGGTGAAACAATGAGAGATAGAGAGCTTGCCCGGCAGGAATGTCACCGCTGATGGGTTTGAGGGTCAGCTCGTTGCCGTCAACCTCCAGTCCAAAGCGGATATTGAGCGCTTCGGAGCGGTCAAACTTGCTCAAGTCCTGATTGATCTCTTTCCCTTGTTTGTAATAGTCCTCGGCCACCAGATTGACCCCATCCTTGCTGGCGATGATGGCGGTGGCGATGCTGCCGACCACGGCGGCAGTGGGGAGGGCGATGATAAACCAGGGCCAGAATTGGCGATACCACGGTTTGGATAGAGGTTGGGTCATGATTGCTACTGCCATGAAACGAATGATTAACGTGGAAGATGGTTTTTACGCAACACAAGATAACAAAAAGCCTCGAGGAGTCGAGGCTTTTTGCTGTGTAATCACGTGTTTATCACATGTTACAACGTTACGGGCGAACCTTATTTGGCAGACTGCTGATGAGACAGGCTGTAAACGTAGGAGGCCAGCAGGTGAACCTTGTCCTCACCCAGAATGTCTTTCCAGGCTGGCATCACGCCGTGACGACCGTGGGTGATGGTTTGCACCACCACTTCGCGGGAGCCACCGTAGAGCCAGGTGTTGTTGGTCAGATCTGGCGCACCGACGGCAACACCGCCCTTGGCATCGGCCCCGTGGCAGGCAGCGCAGATGGCGAAGCGTGCTTCACCTTTCTTCGCTTCGACCAGGTCGACCTTGCGACCGGAGAGGCTCAGCACATAGGAGGCCACTTCCTGAACGCCATCTTTGCCGAGGATTTCACCCCAGGCAGCCATGATCCCCTGACGACCGCCCATGATGGTGGTCTTGATTTGATCAGGCTGGCCGCCCCATTGCCATTCGCTGTCGGTCAGGTTCGGGAAACCGCGACCACCGCGGGCGTCAGAGCCGTGGCACTGGGAGCAGTTCTGCAGGAACAGACGCTGACCCACTTTCAGGGCTTCCGGATCCTTGGCGATCTCGGTAATGGCACGATAGGTTTTGCCATCCGCTTCATAGGTGAGTTCACGGAACTTGGCGCCGTAGATCTCGTCAGCCTTGGCGACCTCACGGTCATACTCCACCGCGCGACCTTCAGCCTTGGCCGATTCGGTTGCAGCCTTGGACTCGGCCAGCGAGCGCACGTCCTGGTTGGAACTTTGCCAGCCCAGCAGGCCTTTGAAGTTGCCAAGCCCCGGGAAGGCGATCAGATAGACCAGACCGGTGACGATGAAGAAGAGGAACATGTAAGTCCACCACTTCGGCAGCGGGTTGTTGATCTCCTCGATGCCATCGAAGGAGTGTCCCATCGATTTGCCTTCTTCAACACCCATCTTGTCCTTGCGGCACCACATCAGCAGCAAGAAGCAGCCGAGGATGGTTCCCAGACTGATGACAGTCACAAAAATGCTAAACAGAGTGCTCATTATTGTTTCGCTCCTGCGTTCTTTTTATCAGCACCGGGTTGCTCATCATCGGCAAAAACCAGATTGGCAGCCTCGTCGAAAGAGGTCTTGCGGCGTTTGCTGTAGGCCCAGACGATGATGCCAATCATGATGGCCATCAACAGCAGGGTATACAGACCGCGAAATGTGCCGTAGTCCATCTTCGCCTCCTTATTTCAGGGCATGACCCAGTGATTGCAGATAGGCCACCAGCGCATCCAGCTCGGTTTTGCCCTTGACGGCTTCGCCCGCACCCTGAATATCGGCATCGGTATAGGGCACACCGAAGTGATCGCGGAACAGCGCCAGCTTCTTGGCCGTCATCTCACCGGTCAGCACATTGGTATCAAGCCAGGGGTAGGCGGGCATGTTGGATTCCGGTACCACATCGCGCGGGTTGATCAGGTGAACCTTGTGCCACTCATCGGAGTAACGGCCACCGACACGGGCCAGATCCGGACCAGTACGCTTGGAGCCCCACAGGAAGGGGTGCTCCCAGACGCTCTCACCTGCGACCGAGTAGTGACCGTAACGCTCGGTTTCGGCACGGAACGGACGGATCATCTGGCTGTGACAGTTGGTGCAGCCTTCGCGAATGAAGATGTCGCGCCCTTCCATCTGCAGAGCGGTGTAGGGCTTGAGGCCCTCCACCGGCTCGGTGGTTTGCTTTTGGAAGAACAGCGGGGTGATTTCAACCAGGCCCCCCAGACTGATGGCAAAGATGATGCCGACCACCAGCATGGGAACGCTTTTTTCAAATATTTCGTGACGGTTATTGTTGCTCATGGGTTGACCTCTTCAATCATGCTGGCTGGGCGACAGGTTCCAGAGAACCTTTGGGCGCAGTGATGGTGCGATAGGCGTTGTAAGCCATCAGCAACATGCCGGTGACGAAGAAGCAGCCACCCAGGAAGCGCACGAAATAGAAGGGATAGGATGCCTGCAACGCTTCAACGAAGCTGTAGGTCAGGGTGCCGTCTTCGTTGACTGCACGCCACATCAGGCCCTGCATCACGCCGGAAATCCACATGGCAACGATGTAGAGCACGGTGCCCACGGTCGCCAGCCAGAAGTGAACGTTGATCAGCTTGACGCTGTACATCCGGCCCTGGCCGAACAGGTTCGGGATCAGGTGATAGACAGCACCGATGGAGACCATGGCAACCCAACCCAGCGCACCGGAGTGCACGTGACCGACGGTCCAGTCGGTGTAGTGGGAGAGGGCGTTGACGGTTTTGATCGCCATCATCGGGCCTTCGAAGGTCGACATGCCGTAGAAAGAGAGGGAGACGATCAGGAAGCGCAGGATGGGGTCATAACGCAGTTTGTGCCAGGCACCGGAGAGGGTCATGATGCCGTTGATCATGCCGCCCCAGGAGGGTACGAACAGGATCAGGGACATCACCATGCCCAGTGACTGAGCCCAGTCAGGCAGTGCGGTGTAGTGCAGGTGGTGCGGACCTGCCCAGATATAGAGGGAGATCAACGCCCAGAAGTGCACGATTGAGAGGCGATAGGAGTAAACCGGACGACCGGCCTGCTTGGGCACGAAGTAGTACATCATCCCCAGGAAGCCGGCGGTCAGCAGGAAGCCTACCGCGTTGTGGCCATACCACCACTGCACCATGGCGTCCATGGCGCCGGAGTACATGGAGTAGGACTTCATGCCGGAGAGGGGCACTTCCATGTTGTTGACAATGTGCAGCACCGCAACGGTGATAATGAAGGCGCCGAAGAACCAGTTCGCCACATAGATGTGGGAGGTGGTGCGCTTCATCAGGGTGCCGAAGAAGACGATGGCATAGGCGACCCATACCACAGTGATGGCGATATCAATCGGCCACTCCAGCTCGGCATACTCTTTGGCGGAGGTGTAACCCAGCGGCAGAGAGATGGCGGCAGAGAGGATGATCGCTTGCCAGCCCCAGAAGACGAAGGTTGCCAGCGGGCCACCGAACAGCCTTGTTTGACAGGTGCGCTGCACCACGTAGAAGGAGGTGGCCATCAGTGCACTGACGCCGAAGGCGAAGATCACTGCGTTGGTATGGAGGGGCCGCAGACGACTGTAAGTCAGCCACGGGGTCTCGAAGTTGAGGGCAGGCCAGATCAACTGGGCTGCGATCAGTACGCCAACCGACATGCCGACAATTCCCCAGACAATCGTCATGACGGTAAACTGGCGAACAACGGTGTAGTTGTACTCAGGATGGTTAGTTGTATGGCTCATCGTTATATTCCGCTTCCGATGCTGCTGTTGTTTGGTTTTGTATCCGGAGGACCGGACTGGCTTCATCAGCCACCGCCGACCAGTTGTTAACATCTGTTAACGAAAGGAAAAGCAAAAGATGGCTAAATGAAAACTGCATGGGAATGATACTGAAGTGACAGGTAAAATAACAGTATAAACAGTGATATATTTGGCTCCGTCCGGTCTCGACATGGCAGTTTTTTACCTTGTTCGAGATCACAAAAAACTATTTTAATTGCATCTTAATCGGGCTGTTTTTGATGAAAGAGAGACTTACCGCACGTAAAGTTTTGCACCTCGTACTGGTATTGGCGCTGTTATTGGCGCTGATGGCCTATCGCACCTGGTTTTCGGCCGATAACAGCGTCTCTGCTGACCAGAAAAAAGATCAGATTTGTGATCTTTCCCACACCCCTTGCAGCACGCTGATTGGTGACAAGCCGCTGACGCTCGCCATCAAGGAATTACCGCTGCGCGCCGAACATGACTTTGCCATCGCTATTAGCGGCGGCGATCCGGCTATCAAACCGGTGAAAGCGACACTCGAAGGCAAAGATATGTTTATGGGCACCATTCCGGTGAGCTTTGAAGAAATAGACGGACAGTGGCAGGGGGTGACCCAGGTGGGGAGCTGTACATCACCCGTCATGATCTGGTTGTTAAATATCGAGTGGAGTAATGGTCAACGCCAGCAATTGGCGCTTTCCGTTGCCCGGGAATAACGGCGCAAGAGGTGGGGAGTGGAAAAAATATTTGAAATTTCCCGGCCAGGCGTTACCTTCCCCAAACCATCAGGGAGTGAAGTTCATTTAATCATGATTGAAAAACAACCGTTTTATCGCACCCTCAACCAGCAGGCCAAGGCGCTGTTGGAGGGGGAAACCGATCTGATTGCCAATCTGGCCAACCTCTCCGCACTGCTTAATCAGGAGCTGGCGGAGATCAACTGGGTCGGTTTTTATCTGTTGCAGGGCGAGACCCTGGTATTGGGGCCATTTCAGGGTAAACCGGCCTGCGTGCGGATCCCGGTCGGCCGCGGGGTGTGTGGTACGGCAGTGGCAGAGGGGAGAACCCAGCTCATTGACGATGTCCACCAGTTCGACGGTCACATCGCTTGCGATGGCGCGAGCAACTCGGAAATCGTGATCCCGGTGCGCCGTGGTGGCGAGATCATCGGGGTGCTCGATATCGACAGTCCGATTTTTAACCGTTTCGACCAGCAAGACCGGATTGGCCTCGAAGAAACGGTGCAAATTTTGGAAAGCATGCTCTAAGTCATTGCTAGATGGTTCGCAAAAGGCCCCAAGCTCTCTATAATGGGGCCTTTGTTGTGCTCGGGACGTGCCCGTGCGTTTATATGAAAGCCAAGGTTATACATGGAAAACACTGAGAAGCTGAAGAACAGTAAAGAGATCGTTGCCTACCTGGTCGAGAAATTCCCGGCCTGCTTCGTTGCTGAAGGAGAGGCCAAGCCGCTCAAGATTGGCATCTTCCAGGATTTGGCCGAGCGTCTTGCTGACGATGCCAGAGTCTCCAAGACCATGCTGCGTTCCGCACTGCGTCAATACACCTCCAGCTGGCGCTACCTGCACGGTCTCAAAGCTGGCCAGGCTCGCGTTGATCTGGATGGCAACCCGGGCGAACTGCTGACCGAAGAGCACATCGAGCACGCCAAGCAAGCTCTGAAAGAGAGCAAAGAGCGCGTATTTGCCAGCCGTCGTACCAATACCAAAGAGAAGGATGAGAAGGCCAAGAAGCCCCGTCGTCCTGCTGTGCGCAAAACCGAGAAAGCTGATGTAGCTGCCAAGCCGAAAGCTGCCGCCAAGGCACCGATCGCTGACGCTCCGCTGGTTAAAGTGGATGCCGCTACGCTGAAAGTGGGCCAGGATGTGCGCGTCGTTATGGGTAAATTCCCGGTTCCGGCAACCATCAAGGAAGTAACCAAGGACGATGTACAGGTCCAACTGCAGACCGGCATGATGGTGCGGGTCAAATCAGAGCACTTGGTTCTCTAAGGAGACAAATGTTGAAGCATGGCGTAATTCGTTTTTCCCTCGTTGCCTGTAGCCTGGCGCTTGCCGGGCTTGCACAGGCCATCGAGCCGGTGCTCAAGGAGAGTGATTTGCCTGTGTTGGCTCAAGAGAGCCAACATGCTACGGCCAGCAAGCGAATTACCAATCTGTTTACCCGCTCGCACTACAAACAGTTCAAGCTGGACGATGCCTTTTCCTCCGTGATTTTCGATAAATATCTGGAGAATCTGGACTACAGCCGCAACCTGTTTTTGGCCTCTGATATCAGCCGTTTTGAAAAGTACCGTAACGGTTTTGACACCGACCTCGAAAGAGGCCGTCTGGCTCCCGCCTACGAGATGTTCAACCTGAGTCAGCAGCGGCGTTATGAGCGGTTCGAATACGCCCTCAAACTGCTTGATACTCCTTTCGATTTTACCCAGACCGACAACTATGTGTTTGATCGGGAAGGGGCGGCTTGGCCCAAAGATGAAGCAGAGCTCAACGAGCTGTGGCGTCAGCGGGTCAAGTTCGATGCCCTGAGCCTCAAGCTCAGTGGCAAGGAGTGGCCCGAGATCAAGGAGCTGCTTGGCAAGCGTTACAACAACGCCATCAAGCGGATGTCCCAGACCGAGAGCGAAGATGTCTTCCAGCTCTTCATGAACTCCTTCGCTCGCGCCATCGAACCGCACACCAGTTACCTCTCACCACGCAGTGCCGATCGTTTCAACACCGAGATGAACCTCTCGCTGGAGGGGATTGGTGCCGTGTTGCAGGCGGAAGATGACTTTACCGTCATCCGTTCTCTGGTGCCCGGTGGCCCGGCTGCCAAATCCAACCACCTCAAGCCCGATGACAAGATCACCGGGGTGGGGCAGGAAGATGGCAAGATTGTCGATGTGATCGGCTGGCGTCTTGATGACGTGGTAGAGCTCATCAAGGGGCCCAAGGGGAGCAAGGTCAAGCTGGAGATCCAGCGCGGCAAGGGCGCAACCGCCAAGACCGAGCAGATCGAGCTGACCCGCGACAAGGTGCGCCTTGAAGACCGGGCAGCCAAGTCCAAGGTGATTAACGCCGAAGGTAAGAAGATTGGTGTTATCGAGATCCCGAGTTTCTACGTCAATCTGCACGATGACGTGATCAAGGAACTCTCCAGCCTGAACAAGAAGAAGATCGATGGCTTGATCATTGATCTGCGCGGTAACGGCGGCGGCGCCCTGACCGAAGCTTCCGCCCTGAGCGGTCTCTTCTTTGCCAGTGGTCCCGTGGTGCAAATTCGTGATCACATGGGCCGTATCACGGTCAATGGCGATGACGATGGCAACGTCTACTACGGCGGCCCCATGTCGGTGATGATCGACCGCTACAGTGCCTCGGCCTCCGAGATCTTCGCTGCCGCCATGCAGGATTATGGCCGCGCGTTGATTCTGGGTGAAAACTCGTTCGGCAAGGGGACGGTGCAGCAGCATCGCAGTCTCGCCAAGGTCTATGACTTCTACGAGCAGCCGCTCGGTCACGTGCAGTACACCATCGCCAAGTTCTACCGGATCGACGGTGGCAGCACCCAGAACAAGGGCGTTGCGCCGGATATCAGCTTCCCGACACCGGTTGCTCCGGAAGAGACGGGCGAAAGCCGTGAGTTCAATGCGTTGCCGTGGGACAAGATTGCCTCCGCCAACTACGAGAAACTCGGCAACTTCGCCAGCGTACTGCCCAAGTTGCAGGCGGCGCACGATGCCCGGATCGCCAAGGATCCCGAGTTTGCCTATGTGATGCAGGACATCGCCGACTACAAGGAGGAGAAAGACAAGAAGTCGGTCTCCCTCAACGAGGCGGAGCGTGTTGCAGAGCAGGCGAAACAGGATGAGAAAGCGCTCAAACGTACCAACGAGCGTCTGGCACGTCTTGGCAAGCCGGCGGTGAAGAGTCTGGATGAGCTGCCCGCTGATTTTGAAGCGCCGGATGAGTATCTCATCGAAGCGGCCAATATCACGGCAGATCTGGCCAAGGTCAGCAAACGCAGCTGACAAAGCGACCTCCAATGCACAAGGGCGACTGCGGTCGCCCTTTCTTTTTGTCTGGCGTATCTGACGTAATGCAAATTGTTTGACCCCGCCAGTTGGTTGTGACAGCCTCTTTCTCGCCTTTAACAAGCGTGGAAGCAGACAATAATGACCGATCACTCCCAGGCCATGACGGCCAAATATCGCCAGGATTATCAGGCGCCGCTCTACTGGATTGACACCATCGACCTCGATTTCCAACTGCAGGAGCCGCTGACCCAGGTCACCGCCATCACCCGCATTCGTCGCAACGGCGAGCACAATGCACCGCTCGTCCTCGATGGTGAGCAACTGACCCTCAAAAGCGTTGCCATCGATGGCATTCCCTGTGACCACTACGAGCAAGGCGAGAGCAGTCTGACCCTGTTCAACCTGCCTGCCGAATGTGTGCTCACCATCGTCACCCTGCTGGATCCGGCCGCCAACACCGCGCTGGAAGGGCTTTACAAGTCTGGCGATGCCTACTGTACCCAGTGTGAAGCGGAGGGCTTTCGCCGCATTACCTATTATCTGGACCGCCCCGACATTCTGGCGCGTTACAGCACCCGCATTACCGCTGACAAAGCCCAGTTCCCCTTCCTGCTCTCCAACGGCAACAAGGTCGATAGCGGTGATCTGGATGGCGGCCGTCACTTCGTGCAGTGGCAGGATCCTTTCCCCAAACCGAGCTACCTGTTTGCGCTGGTGGCCGGCGATTTCGATGTGGAGCGCAGCCACTACACCACCAAGAGCGGCCGCAAGGTGGCCCTCGAGATCTTCGTCGACAAGGGCAACCTCGATCGCGCCGGTTTTGCCATGGAGAGCCTCATCAACTCCATGCGTTGGGACGAGCAGCGTTTCGGCCTCGAGTATGATCTCGACATCTACATGATCGTCGCAGTGGACTTCTTCAACATGGGCGCCATGGAGAACAAGGGGCTTAACATCTTCAACTCCAAGTTCGTGCTGGCCAATCCGGCCACCGCCACTGACAGCGACTACCACGGTATCGAACGGGTGATCGGCCACGAATATTTCCACAACTGGACCGGCAACCGCGTCACCTGTCGTGACTGGTTCCAGCTCAGCCTGAAAGAGGGGCTGACGGTATTTCGGGATCAGGAGTTCTCCTCCGACCTAGGCTCCCGTGGCGTCAACCGCATCAACAACGTGCGTACCGTCCGCGGCCCGCAGTTTGCCGAAGATGCCGGCCCCATGGCGCACCCGATCCGCCCGGATGTGGTGATCGAGATGAACAACTTCTACACCCTGACCGTCTACGAGAAGGGGTCGGAAGTGATCCGCATGATGCACACCCTGCTGGGGGAAGAAGCCTTCCAGGCTGGTATGCGTCTCTACTTCGAGCGTCACGACGGCTCGGCCGCTACTTGTGATGATTTCGTGCAAGCGATGGAGGATGCGTCCGGTATCGATCTCGGTCGTTTCCGCCGCTGGTACAGCCAGTCCGGCACCCCCGAGCTGACCGTTACCGACGAGTACGATGCCGCCAGCGGCGTTTACCGTCTGCATGTGAGCCAGCATACCCCGCCGACTCAGGATCAACCGCAAAAGCTGCCGCTGCATATCCCTCTCGACATCGAGCTTTATGACGAGCAGGGTGCCGTCATTGCGCTGCAGTATCAGGGCAAGGCCATCGGCAACGTGCTCGATGTGTTGGAAGCGGAGCAGACCTTCGAATTCGATCGGGTGCCGGTCAAGCCGGTTCCCTCCCTGCTGCGGGACTTCTCCGCGCCGGTCAAGTTGCACTATGACTACAGCGACGAAGCGCTCGCCTTTCTGATGCGCTTTGCCCGCAACGAGTTTGCCCGCTGGGATGCGGCCCAGATGCTGATCAACAAAGCGGTCATCGACGGGGTGGCGCGGGTCCAGCACGGGCAGGGGGTTGAGCTCTCCCAAACCCTGCTGGCCGCCTTCGTCGCCATTCTGGACGACAGTGAACTGGATTTGGCCCTCAAGGCGGAGATCCTGGCGCTACCCGGTGAGGCGACCCTGGCCGAGCTGTTCGAGGTGGCCGATATCGACGCCATCCATCAGGTGCGCGACGCGATCCACACCCGTCTTGCCGAGGCCTTTGGTGCGCGCTTGGCGGCAACCTATCAGAGTTTGCGTCTGAACGGTTATCAGGTGGTGCATGCCGATATGGCCAAGCGAGCCCTCAAAGGGGTCGTGCTCGGCTATCTGGCTGCGCTGGATGCGGAGCATGCTGATGCGCTGGTGCGCGAGCAGTATGCAACTGCCGACAACATGACCGACACCCTGGCGGCGTTGCAGGTGGCCAACGGCTATCTGTTGCCATGCCGCGCTGCGCTGCTGGCCGACTTCGAGGGCAAGTGGGCCAAGGATGGACTGGTGCTGGACAACTGGCTGCGGCTGATTGGCAGCAAACCGGCTGCCGATGTGCTTAGCGAAGTGAAACAGGCGATTAATCACCCCACTTTCAGCATTCGCAATCCGAACCGGCTGCGGGCGCTGATCGGCAGTTTCGCCATGAGCAATCAGGTGCAGTTCCATGCGGTGGATGGCAGCGGTTACCGTTTCCTGACCGATCTGTTGATCGAGCTCAACGAGGTCAATCCGCAGGTGGCCTCCCGCCTTATCACTCCGCTTATCCAGTTCAAGCGACTGGATGAGGCGCGCAAGGCCCTGATCCGCGCCGAGCTGACCCGTCTTGCCAACCTTGAGGGGCTGGCACGGGATCTGTTCGAGAAGGTCAGCAAGGCACTACAGCAGTAAGTGTTGACGGGGCAGGGGCGTGAATGCGCCTGCCCCTATTGTGTGATTTGTCGTGTGATCAGGAGCAAGCGTGAAGCAGTTTACTTTTCGGCTCTCATTGAGCAGTGACGAGGTGATGCTGATGTATCAGGGCCATGCCAGACGGCTGGTGGTGCGCAGCGAACAGGGATTGACCCTGGAGCTTGGCATAGAAAAAATACGGCCCTTTGTCGCCATCAATGGTGTGCATGGCTATTTTCGGCTCAAAACCCAGGACGATTACCGCTTTATCAGCCTCGAACGCATAAATTAACAAAAATCGAACAGATTACCGACTGTTTATCTGCTTTGCGTCACTATCTATCCGGTAAACTGGCACAAAGGTAGTGGGAATTTCTGTATTTTTGGTTATTTGCAAAATTTCTCACAGTTTAAGCCGTGATCTGTACCTTGTTTTTAACATCTCGTTAGCACCTTTCCTCGCCTTCCCTTATCCAAGCCATTACACTTCGCAACAACTCTGCACCAGCGGGTAACCAGGGTGGTTGCCTCTGCGTCGGTGGTTAATGTCGTCCGATAAGGAATATAAAAATGGCATTGAAAGACGCCCCTACCTCAGTTCTGCTCGAAAACGTTCTCAGCCTGATCCATCAGAAGTTGCCCAAAAACAGTGCCTCTCTGGTCGAGCGCTTCGTTGCCAAGTTCTACGGCAACATGGCGAGCTCCGATCTGCACGATCGCAATGACAGCGATCTCTACGGCGCGGCCCTGAGCCTGTGGAATGCCCTCAATCAGCGCACCGGCACTGACCCCTACATTCGGGTCTACAACCCCGAGCTGACTCGTCACGGCTGGCAATCGCCCCATACCATCGTCGAGGTGATCCTGCAGGACTCGCCCTTCCTGGTGGACTCCATCCGGATGGCGCTCAAGCGACTCAATATCACCGCCCACATGATGCTGCACCAACCGCTGCACCTCATTCGTGGAGCGGATGGCAAGATTGACGCCATTCTGGAACTCGACAACACCGACGGGCAGACCTCGGTTGAAACGGCATTCCTTATCGAGATCGATCACCTCACCAGCGAGGAGCAGATGGCCGCGCTGGCTGCCGAGCTCAACTCGGTGGCTGGGGAAGTGGCGCTAGCAGTCGGCGACTGGCAGCCGATGCTGGCCAAGCTCAATGAGATCATTGACGAACTGCCCAAGCGCAAGCACCCGGTCAGCAAGGAGGAGGTGGCCTCCTGCGTTGCCTTCCTCAAATGGGTGGCTGCCCACAACTTCACCCTGATGGGGTATCGCCGTTACGACGTCAAGGCGGTGGAGGGGGATCACGAGATCCTGCCGCAGGCGAGCTCCAGCCTTGGGCTGATGAAAAACTCCATCAAGGAGGTGGGTCAGCGCCTTGGCAATATGCCGGCCAGCGCCCGTCACGCCGCTCTGAGTTCTGACCTGCTGATCCTCACCAAATCCAACAGCAAGTCCCGGGTGCACCGTCCGGCTTATGTGGATTACATTGGCATCAAGCGCTTTGACGAGCATGGCAAGGTGATCGGGGAAGATCGCTTCATCGGTCTCTACGCCTCTTCCATCTACAACACCAGCGCGACCCAGATCCCGCTCATCAGCCATCGTCTCGAGCGCATCATGGCCGCCTCCGGTCACGAGAAGGGCTCCCACGCCTACAAGGCGCTGCTCAACGTATTGGAAACCTATCCCCGTGACGAGCTGATCCAGGCCCGCGAAGAGGAGCTGTTGGCCACCGGTCTTGGGGTGCTGGATATGCAGGAGCGTGACATGCTGCGACTGTTCGTGCGCCGCGATGTCTATGGTCGCTTCTTCTCCTGCATGGTCTATGTCACCAAGGAGCGCTACAACACGGCGCTGCGGATCAAGACCCAGCAAATATTGCAGAAGTATTTTGGCAGCAACGAAGAGGTGGAGTTCAACGTCTACTTCACCGAAGGCGTGCTGGCGCGGACCCACTACATAGTGCGGGTCAACAACAACAACGTGGATGTGGATGTGAACGAAGTACAGAACAACCTGATTGAAGCGGCCCGCAGCTGGGACGACAGACTCGACTCTGTGCTGCTTTCCCATTATGGCGAGGCCCGTGGTAACGAGCTGCGCCGCCGTTTCAGCACTGCATTCCCTCGCGCTTACAAAGAAGATGTGCTGCCGGGCTCGGCCGTGGCCGATGTCATGGCGCTCGATAACCTGAGCGAAGCCGAGCCGCTGGGCATGCTGTTCTACCGCGCGCAGGAGGAGGAGAACGATCGTCGGGTACGGCTCAAGCTGTTTCATCGCACCGAACCCATTCACCTCTCCGATGTGTTGCCGATGCTGGAGAACATGGGACTGCGGGTGATCGGCGAGACCCCGTATCAGGTTCGCACTCCGGGCGGCGATCTGTTCTGGATCCTCGACTTCTCCATGCTGCTGCACGGCGAGCAGCCCTTTGATCTGGCCCAGAGTCAGCAGCGCTTCCAGCAGGCGTTTGCCGCCATCTGGAACAAGCAGCTGGAAGATGACGGCTTCAACCGGCTGGTATTGGGGGCGGGACTTACCGGCCGTCAGGTGTCGGTGCTGCGCGCCTATGCCAAATACATGCGCCAGACCGGTGTCTCCTTCAGCCAGTCCTATATCGAAGAGACCCTGACCCGCTACCCCGACATCGCCCAGTTGCTGTTTACCCTGTTTGAGCAACGCCTCGACCCGGCCGGCAAGCAGGACGCCAAGGTACAGGCCAAGCTGCACGAGCAGCTCGCCGCCAAGCTCGATCAGGTTGCCAACCTGGACGACGATCGCATCATCCGCCGCTATGTGGAGATGATCGACGCCACCCTGCGCACCAACTACTACCAGCTGGACAAGGCGGGCAACATCAAGCCCTACATCTCCTTCAAACTGGCTCCCTCCAGCATCACCGACATGCCGCTGCCGCTGCCGAAATTCGAGATCTTTGTCTATTCGCCACGGGTGGAAGGGGTGCATCTGCGCTGGGGCAAGGTTGCCCGTGGCGGCCTGCGCTGGTCCGATCGCAAAGAGGACTTCCGCACCGAAGTATTGGGTTTGGTCAAAGCCCAGCAGGTCAAGAACACCGTCATTGTGCCAGTGGGGGCCAAGGGCGGTTTCTACTGCAAACAGATGCCGGTGGGGGCGCCCCGTGCCGTCATTCAGGAGGAGGGCAAGGCCTGTTATCGCCTGTTTATTCGTGGCCTGCTGGACGTGACCGACAACATCATCGGCGGCGAGGTGATCCCGCCCAAATCCGTGGTGCGTCACGACGAGGATGACTACTACCTGGTGGTCGCCGCCGACAAGGGCACGGCGACCTTCTCCGACATCGCCAACGAAATAAGCCTCGAATACGGCCACTGGCTCGGCGATGCGTTCGCCTCCGGCGGCTCGGTCGGTTACGACCACAAGAAGATGGGCATCACCGCCCGCGGGGCCTGGGAGTCGGTCAAGCGCCACTTCCGTGAAATTGGCGTCAACTGCCAGACCACCGACTTCACTTGCGTGGGGATTGGGGACATGGCCGGCGACGTGTTCGGCAACGGCATGCTGCTCTCTGAGCACACCCGGCTGGTGGGCGCGTTCAACCACATGCATATCTTCGTTGACCCCACTCCGGATGCGGCCAAGAGCTTTGTCGAACGCCAGCGCCTGTTCGATCTGCCGGGCTCCAGCTGGGATGACTACAACCGCGAGCTGATATCACAAGGGGGCGGCATCTTCCTGCGCTCGGCCAAATCCATCAAGCTCAGCCCCGAGATGCAGACACTACTCGGCACCGACAAGGCCAGCATGGCGCCGAACGAGCTCATCAAGGCACTGCTTTGCCTCAATGTCGACCTGCTGTGGAACGGCGGCATCGGCACCTATGTGAAGAGCGCTCGCGAGAGCGATGCCGAGGTGGGCGATCGCAGTAACGATGCTCTGCGGGTCAACGGTCGCGATCTGCGGGCCCGTATCGTAGGAGAGGGGGGCAACCTTGGCTTTACCCAGCTCGGTCGGGTGGAGTACGCCAGTCAGGGCGGTCGCATCAACACCGATTTTACCGACAACGTGGGCGGGGTGGACTGCTCCGATAACGAGGTGAACATCAAGATCCTGCTGAACCAGTTGGTGGCGGCAGGGGATCTGACCCTCAAGCAGCGTAACCAGATGCTCTACGAGATGACCGACGACGTGGCGCAGATCGTGATCACCAACGCCTATCGCCAGTCCCAGTCCATCTCGGTCACCAGCTTCCGCGGCTCTGAACAACTGAAAGAGCAGCAGCGCTTTATTCAGGGGCTGGAGCGGGAAGGCAAGCTCGATCGTGCGCTGGAGTTCCTGCCATCCGATGAGGAGCTCTCCGAGCGGATGGCGGCAGGGCAGGGGCTGACCCGCCCCGAACTGGCGGTGTTGGTAGCGTACGGCAAGATGGTACTGAAAGAGCAGCTCAACTGCCCGGAAGTGACCGACGAGCCCTTCCTCGCCAACATGCTGGTCACCAGCTTCCCGGCCAAAGTACAGCAGCAGTTTGGTGCCCAGCTGGCCGATCACCCGCTACGCGGCGAGATCATCGCTACCCGGGTGGCCAACATGCTGGTTAATGACATGGGGCTCAACTTCGCCAGCCGGATGAAGGACGAGACCGGCGCCTCGGTCGCCGAAGTGGCTTGCTGCTTCGCCATGGCCCGCGAAGTGTTTGGCATGAACCAGCTGTGGCGCGATATCGAAGGGTGCGACAACCTGGTTGATGCCCAGACTCAGCTCGAGCTGATGTTCTACAGCCGCCGCATTGTGCGCCGTGCCACCCGCTGGTTCCTGCGTGCCCGCAATCGCAGCTGGAGCATCAGCGAGAACATCGCCTTCTTCCGTCCGGCGTTCGAGACCTTAGGGAAGCACCTCTACGAGGTAATGGATGAGAGCGAAGTGGCCGAGCATCGTCAGGCTGTCGCCAAGTGGATGGAGAAACAGGTGCCTGAGGCCATTGCCCGTCAGGTCGCCCATATGAGCAGCCTCTTCTCCAGCCTGGATCTGGCGCAGATTGCCGCGGAGCACAAGACCGATATCCTGCGCGCCGCCAATGTTTACTATCGCCTCGGAGCCAAACTGGATCTGCACTGGTTCCTCGACCAGATCAACCATCAGCCGGTCGGCAACCACTGGCAGGCGATGGCGCGAGCCTCCTTCCGCGAAGATCTGGACTGGCAGCAGCGCAGTCTCACTTCTGTGGTACTGGAAGGGTGCAAAGATCAGGGAGAATGCGCTACCATACTGGCCGACTGGATTTCGGAGCATGAGCAACTCTTGTCCCGTTGGACCCACATGTTGGCCGACTTCAAGACCACCAGTACTCACGAGTTCGCCAAGTTCTCGGTGGCCTTGCGAGAGTTGAACCTGCTCCAGTTGAATTGTCGGGCACTTTAATTGCCAGATTAAGGCATGACTCCGACATTACACCCAAAGCCCCGGCCAGTTGCCGGGGCTTTCTTTAAGGAGCAAAGATGTTGTACCCCATCGCCAGGCATTTCCTGTTCAAACTCAATCCGGAACAGGCTCACGATCTCTCCATGAAATATTTGCCCCGCCTTCTCGGTACGCCACTCGATTGTTTCTTCCGCCAGAATTTGCCGAAACGCCCCGTCACTGTCATGGGGCTTTCTTTTGCCAATCCGGTGGGGTTGGCGGCCGGTCTGGATAAAGATGGTGAGTGCATTGACGCGCTGGGCGCCATGGGATTTGGCTTTATCGAGGTCGGTACCGTCACCCCCAGACCCCAAAGCGGCAATGACAAGCCGCGCCTGTTCCGGGTTATTCCGGCAGAGGGGATCATCAACCGGATGGGATTCAACAACAAGGGGGTTGATCATCTGGTCGCGCGGGTCAAAGAGGCCAAATATCAGGGGGTAATTGGCATCAATATCGGCAAAAACAAAGATACACCCATCGAGCAGGGCAAGGATGATTACCTCTTCTGTATGGACAAGGTGTATGACCATGCCGGTTATATCGCCGTCAATATCTCTTCCCCCAACACCCCGGGGTTGCGTTCGCTGCAATATGGCGAGGCGCTGGATGAATTGCTGGCAGCTCTCAAAGTACGGCAGCAAGAGTTGGCCGCCCAATATAAAAAGTATGTGCCGCTGGCGGTTAAAATTGCCCCGGATTTAAGCCTTGAAGAAATAGATCAGGTGGCCGCTTCGTTGGTACGGAATGGTATTGATGGGGTTATCGCCACCAATACCACCCTCGAGCGCGAGATGATTTATGACATGCCCCACGCCGGTGAAGCGGGTGGCCTGAGTGGTCGTCCGCTGCAGCACAAGAGCACCGAGGTGATCCGCCATCTGGCCAAGGCGCTCAATGGTGCTCTGCCAATTATCGGGGTGGGTGGTATTGATAGTGCCATGGCCGCCCGTGAAAAATTGGCCGCTGGTGCCAGTCTGGTACAAATTTATAGCGGCTTTATTTATAAAGGGCCGGGGCTGGTCAAAGAGATTGTGACCAATATTTAAGAAATAGATGGCGGAGCCCTTTATTTGACGTTGCTGATTTCCTGCATATGGAATAAAGTCAACTGGTAATTATCAAGTAAGGGCTCCAACATGTTTATCCAACCGACCGATAGCTGGCAATGGCACTATGATGCCCAGAGTGACCGTCTGATGTTGGACCTGTCTGATAACATGTTATTTGCGACCGAGTATAAAGGGCGACAATTGGTGCCTAGCTCATTTGCAACCCAGCCTTTTTGTGTTGATGATGCTGCCCTCTATTATCAGTTGATGGATAAAGCAGCCGAACTTGAGTGGAGTATTCCGCATCAGGTTCAGTTGGTGCTTAATGCCATCGCGGTCAGTCGTTTTTATAAACCCCTGATGCCGCAAAGCTGGTTTTTTAGTGAACAACATCCGCAAGTGATCCCGCAAAACGGTGATCTGGTCCTGATGAATACACCCCATGGCAACGGTGAATTTATGGTCATTGAGGCAGGGGATCAGGCCAGCGTCTGTTTGAACCTCACAGCCGATCTGGTATTAACCACCAGTAAAACCTTGCCGCGTTTCGGGGTGATCAAGGTGATGAATAACCGGATGAAGCCGCGTATTACCGTGACCGAGCAATATCGTCAGGTCAGTTGATATATTTTCATCAATCTTTTTATCTCTGTGATTACACCGCTGCCTGTTTTTACTGTTGTCACCTCCATAGTGCCTCGTTTCTGATACTTCATTGATCCGCGAACATCTTGCCCATTCTGATTGATCTTCATGGTTGTGATCCAGCCTCTCTTGAGGCTTGTTACATCCACTTGCACCCAGTGTTCTGACCCACGCTGTATCTTGGTCTTCCGTGCTGCAAGCATGGTGCCTCCCTCTTGTTTCGTTCTGCTTGCGTAGTGCCTCCACCTCAGTGTCAACACATCACTCACTGCAGCGATTTTCTTCATACGACATTTTATGCTTGAAACGAGAGCTATTCTCACTTACATTTTGTTATAACATAACAAAATGGAGTTGCCATGAAGCCTCATATTCATCCTGATTATCGTTTGGTGCTGTTCCATGACACGGCGGCAGATGCCTTTTTCTTGGTCGGTTCAACCATCAAGAGCGATCGCAGCTACACGTGGCAAGACGGGAAGGAGTATCCCTATGTGTCGCTCGATGTTTCCAGCCAGTCGCACTCGTTCTATACCGGCAAGCAGAAGCAGGTATCGAGCGAGGGGAGTGTGGCCCGTTTCAACAAACGCTTTGGCGCATTTTCAAGCAAGAAGGAGTCCTGAATGCAGGTCGTCTGTTCACTCAAATCCGCACGGGCGCGTCATCCCGATTGTCAGTTGGTGCGCCGCCGCGGCAAATTGTTCGTGATTTGAAAAAGTAATCCCCGTTTCAAGGCTCGTATGAAGTGATCCGCTAAATGATGTTTGGCCCCATGATCTCGCCATCGGGTAGTCATGGGGCCTTTTACCTTTTCGCCACCTATCAATCTGTTTCCATCCTGCTGTTTGCGCCGACTTTTGCATGCTCCAGCCCGCCTGATGAGGTATAATGCGGCACTATTTTTATGGGTTCCCCGTGAGCGTGATGAAAGAATTTTTTGCAACCTGCCCCAAGGGGCTGGAAAACCTGTTGGCCGACGAGCTGACCAATCTGGGCGCAGAGCAGGTCCGTGAGACCGTGGCTGGCGTCCACTTCAAAGGCGAACTGGCGATTGGCTACAAGGCCTGCTTGTGGAGCCGTTTTGCCTCCCGCATCGTGCTGGTGCTGTCCGAATTCCAGATGAACGACGATCTGGATCTCTATCTGGGCGCCCACACCATTCCCTGGGAAGAGCACTTCTCCGGTACCTCTACCATCGCAGTGGACTTTACCGGTACCAATCCCGCCATTCGCAATACCCAATATGGCGCGCTGAAGATCAAGGATGCCATCGTCGATCGCTTCACCAAGCGCGGTCATGTGCGTCCTGACGTGGACAAGAAGTCGCCGGATATTCGCATCATGGCGCACCTGGGCAAAGGCAAGGCCAATATCACGCTGGACTTGTCAGGCCCGGCGCTGCACCAGCGTTTCTATCGTCAGGGCACAGGTGAAGCGCCGCTCAAAGAGAACCTGGCCTGCGCCATGATTGCCCGTAGCGGCTGGGCCGGCGAGCCCATGATGGACCCCATGTGCGGTTCCGGTACTTTGCTGATTGAAGCTGCATTTATCGCCGCCGACATGGCGCCGGCGCTGCGCCGCGAGCGTTTTGGTTTCGATCGCTGGCTGCAGCACGATAGCGAGCTGTGGCAGAGCCTGATGATGGAAGCGCAAGTGCGCGCCAAACGTGGCATGCAGCGCTGCGAAGTGAAGCTGTTTGGCTGTGATGCCGATCAGAGAGTGCTGCTCAAAGCCCGTGACAACGCCAAAGCGGCCGGTGTGGCGCATCTCATTACCTTCAAGCAAGCCGATGTCACCAAGCTGGAAAACCCGCTGCCGATGCCGGCCGTGGAAGGGGAGGCCCATCAGGTCGGTATGCTGATCTCCAACCCGCCTTATGGCGAGCGTCTTGGCGAGTTCCCGGCTTTGCTGGAAGTGCACCAGGCCCTCGGCGATGCCCTGCGTCGCAGCTTCCAGGGGTGGAGAGTCTCCATTCTTTCCGCATCCCCCGAACTGCTCAGCTGTCTGCGCCTGCGCGCCGACAAGCAATATCGCCTGTTCAACGGTGCCCTCGAGTGTCAGCTGCGTAACTACCAGATCGCACTGGACTCCGTGGCCTCCCAAAAAGAGGTCGCGCAGGACTTTGCCAACCGCCTGCGCAAGAATCTGAAAACCCTCGAGAAGTGGGCCAACAAAGAGGGCATCGATTGCTATCGCATCTACGATGCCGACTTGCCAGAATATAACGCCGCCATCGACCGCTATCAGGACTATCTGGTAGTGCAGGAGTACGCGGCGCCCAAGGACATCCCCGCCCAGAAGACCCGTCAGCGTCTGCTCGACATGGTTCAAGCCGCCATCAAGGTGACCGGGATGGACGGCGAGAAGGTGATCCTGAAGGTGCGCGAGCGTCAGGAAGGGAAACAGCAGTATCAGAAGCTCTCCGAAGAGCAGCACCGGATGGAAGTTCAGGAGTACGGCGCCCGGCTGTGGGTCAACCTCTACGACTATCTGGATACCGGCCTGTTCCTCGACCATCGTCAGACTCGCCGCATGCTGGGTCAAATGGCCAAGGGCAAGCGCTTCCTGAACCTGTTTGCCTATACCGGCAGTGCCACCGTGCACGCAGGCCTTGGCGGTGCCAGCGAAACCACCACGGTGGACATGTCCCACACCTACCTGAACTGGGCGCAGGACAACATGCGTCTCAACTCGCTGGTGGGCCGTCAGCACAAGTTTGTGCAGGCCGATTGCCTGAAGTGGTTGTCTGAAGCCGATGAGCAGTACGACCTCATCTTCATCGATCCGCCCACCTTCTCCAACTCCAAGCGGATGGACGAGAGCTTCGACGTACAGCGCGATCACCTGTTGCTGATGCAGCACCTGAAGCGCCTGCTGGCGGCGGACGGCACTCTGGTCTTCTCCAACAACAAGCGTCACTTCAAGATGGATTTGGCCGGTCTAGAGGTCACTGGTCTCAAGGCCCAGAACATCACCCAGAAGACGCGACCGAAGGATTTCGAGCGCAACCAGCACATCCACAACTGCTGGATCATCACCCATGCGCCGGAGCAAGGCGAGGCGTGATGCTGACCCTGTTTCATACCGACGGTTGCCACCTGTGCGAGCAGGCCTGGGCGCTGGTGGAGGAGGCTGGTCTTGCCACCGCCACCCGCCAGTGCGACATCATGGATGATGAGCTGTGGCTTGCCGCCTATCGGGTGCGCATTCCGGTGCTGCGTGACGAAGCTGGCCGCGAGCTCGGTTGGCCCTTCACACTGGTGGAGCTCAAAAGCTGGGCCGCCCGTCAGGGGTGAGAGTGATTTGACGATAAAACGGGGGCAGACCCAGTCTGCTGCCCGTTTTTTTCATATGAAATAAGGAACACACATGGCTCTTTTAACATTGCACGGCGCATGTCTGTCGTTCAGTGATTTCCCGCTGCTCGACAATGCCGAATTGACCATCGAGCGGGGCGAGCGCCTCTGTCTGGTTGGCCGCAACGGTGCGGGCAAGTCCACCCTGATGAAGGTCATTGCCAGCGAATTGCCGCTGGACGACGGGCGTCTGGTGCTGCAACAAGATTTGAAAGTGACCCGACTTGAGCAGGATCCACCTGCCTCCAGCGAGCTGACGGTGTTTGACTATGCCGCCGAAGGGCTGGCAGGGGTGGGGGAGCTGCTCAAGCAGTATCACCACGTCTCCATGGCGCTGGCGAGTGACCCGTCCGATGCCAACATTCGCAAGATGAGCCAGCTGCAGGAGCAGCTTGATTATCAGAATGGTTGGCAGTACGAGACCCGCATCAATCAGGTGTTGACCCTGCTTGGTCTTGATCCTGACGTGACCCTCGACAGTCTCTCCGGTGGCTGGCTGCGCAAGGTGGCGTTGGCCCGTGCACTGGCCTGTGATCCCGATCTGCTGCTGCTGGACGAACCGACCAACCACCTGGATATCGAGGCCATCAACTGGCTGGAAGAGTTCCTCAAGGATTTTCGCGGCGCCATCGTTTTCATCTCCCACGACCGTGAGTTCATCCACAAGCTGGCGACCCGGATCATCGACTTGGATCGCGGTGTGATCACCTCCTGGCCCGGCAACTATGACGAGTACCAGCAGGGCAAAGAGGAGTGGTTGCGGGTCGAAGAGCTGAAAAACGCCGAGTTCGATCGCAAGCTGGCTCAGGAAGAGGTGTGGGTACGCCAGGGGATCAAGGCGCGCCGTACCCGTAACGAGGGGCGAGTGCGCGCCCTCAAGGCGATGCGCATGGAGCGTACCCAGCGTCGCGAACTGCAGGGCAAAGCCAAGCTGCAACTCGATGAGGCGAGCCGCTCCGGCAAGCTGGTATTTGAGGCGGAAGGGCTGGGGCTCGACTTTGGTGATCGCACCCTGTTCGAGGGGCTGGATCTGCAGGTGCTGCGTGGCGACAAGATTGCGCTGGTCGGCCCCAACGGTTGCGGCAAGTCGACCCTGATCAAGCTGTTGCTGGGCCAGCTAGATGCCACTCGTGGCTCGGTGCGTCAGGGCACCAATCTGGAAGTGGCCTACTTCGATCAGTACCGCGAGCAGCTCGATCCCGAGCAGACGGTGGTGGACAACGTCGGTGAGGGCAAGCAGGAGGTGATGGTGCGCGGTCGCTCCCGCCACATCCTTGGCTACCTGCAGGACTTCCTGTTCGAGCCCAAGCGGGCCAGAACGCCGGTCAAGGCGCTCTCTGGCGGTGAGAAAAACCGACTACTGCTGGCCAAGCTGTTCCTTAAACCCAGCAACCTGCTGATCCTCGACGAACCGACCAACGACCTCGACGTCGAGACTCTGGAGCTGCTGGAAGAGCTGCTGGCGGACTATCCGGGCACTCTGCTGCTGGTAAGTCATGACCGTCGCTTTATCGACAATACGGTAACCGGTTGTTGGCTATTTGAAGGGGATGGCCGCATCAGTGACTATGTGGGCGGCTATGCCGACATGATGGCGACCCGTGAGCAGCAGCGTGCTCAGCAACAGGCCAAGAGCACACCGGTGAAGGCTCCCGAGCCGGTCGTTGCCGTTGCGCCCGAAGCGCCGAAGAAAGGCAAAAAACTCTCCTACAAGCTACAGCTTGAACTGGATGGTTTGCCGGCGCGTCTTGAGCAGCTGGAAGCCGAGCTGGATGCGCTGCAAAGCGAGATCAACCAGCCCGGGTTCTTCTCGCTGCCGGCAGATAAAACCCAGCCGAAACTCGATGCGCTCAATGCCGCTGAAGCCGCGCTGGAACAGGCATTTGCTCGCTGGGAAGAGTTGGAAGGACTCAAAAATCAGGAGTAAGTTCCCTGTAATTAAAACTTAATCCAGTTCAGTGCCTTGTGTCACATAGCCCGGTTAGGTTGGAAGTTTTTGTTTGACCGAGTGCGCTCGCAGGAGTAAAGATGAAAGCGACCGATGCAGAATTGGTCGCTTTTTTTGTTCCACGAAGAGGGTCGTAGATGATGAAGAGACAGAAGCGGGACCGTCTGGAAAGAGCTCGTGCTCGTGGTTATCAGGCTGGCGTGGTCGGCAAACAGAAAGAAGCGTGTCCGTATCAATGCCTGGATGCCCGAGGGCATTGGCTTGGTGGTTGGCGTGACGCCATGGAAGGGCGGGGCTCAGGCCTCTTCATGAAGTAGCAGGTACTTCATCACTCATTACAAAAGGAAAGGGGCCGTTGTGGCCCCTTTGCGTTAGTGCTGTTTTACCACCAATCAGAGAGATCAGAATGCGGTGGTATCTTTGAACAGGCCCACTTTCAGGTCGGTGGCGCTGTAGATCGGACGGCCGTCAACTTCGACCACACCATCAGCAATTCCCATCACCAGCTTGCGGTTGATGACGCGCTTGAAGGTGATCTTGTAGGTCACTTTCTTGGCGGTCGGCAGGATCTGGCCGGTGAATTTCACTTCACCTACGCCCAGAGCACGACCCTTGCCGGGGCCACCTTTCCAGCCAAGGAAGAAGCCAACCAGCTGCCACATGGCGTCCAGACCGAGACAGCCAGGCATCACAGGATCACCTGGGAAGTGGCAATCGAAGAACCAGAGATCCGGAGTAATGTCGAGCTCAGCCAGGATCTCGCCCTTGCCGTGTTCACCGCCGTTGTCATTGATCTTGACGATGCGGTCCATCATCAACATGTTGGGGGCAGGCAGCTGACTGTTACCCTCACCAAACAGTTCGCCACGGCTGCAAGCCAGCAGCTCTTCACGGGTAAAAGAGTTCTTGCCCTGTTCGCACAGGGAAAGGCGGGCTTCCATGGTGGTATTGTCTACGGTCACGCGGTATTTCCTTCAAATGGGTCAAAGCCGGGCCAATTTAGCTTACAGTTGTTCGCTAAACAACTCCGATCACTTCATCAGCGGCCAAACAGGCGCCCCAGCAGGGATTGCAGCAGTCCGACTTTGGCAGTGGAGCCGTTCAACTCGTCCAACCGCTCCTGAATACGGCCAAACAGAGTATCGGGCATATCAGGCTCACCGGCGACACAGCCAGTGAGCAACTCGATGGCCTCTTCCACATGATCCACCGGGTGGATGTGGAACTGGCCTGCTTCAACCGCTGCAATCACCTCGTCAGAGAGGTTCAGCTGCTGGATGTTGGTGCCCGGCAAAATGATCCCTTGCTTGCCGGTGATGCCGTGGATTTTGCACACCCGGAAGAAGCCTTCAATCTTCTCGTTCACGCCACCAACGGCCTGCACATTGCCAAACTGATCGACCGCACCGGTCACGGCGAAGTGCTGATAGATAGGCTGGCGGGCGAGGGCAGAGAGCAGGGCACACAAGCCGGTCAGGGAGGCACTGTCGCCATCAATTTCGTGGTAAGACTGCTCGAACACCAGATTGGCCGACAGGGGGGAGGGGTTCTCTGCACCAAATTTGTTGGAAAGATAGCCGTGGATAATCATCATCGCCTTGGCGTGGATATGACCGGCCAGCTCCGCTTTGCGCTCGATATCCGCCACATCGCCATCACCAAGGTGTACGGTCGCGGTGAGGCGCACCGGCTCGCCGAAGTCATAAGGGTGACCGGAGACCTGAATGACAGACAGGCCGTTGATCTGGCCAATCTCTTCGCCATCGGTTTGCAGCAGGATCTGGCCGTCGATAACCCCTTGATCGGACTGCTCAACCAGATAGTTGAGGCGGTAATCCTGCTCTTCCAGTGCGCCGCGAATATGCTCGTCGGTGACCACATCAGATTCCAGCTCCCGGGCCAGACTGTCAGCCATCCGCATGATGGCGGAGAGTTGCACTTCGGAGAGCGACAACCACTCCTGATGGTCACAGAGGCGGCTGGCATGACGACAAAGGGCGGCGAGGGCGGCTGGCGTGAAGTCCAGAAGGCTCCAGCGCTGGCGCAGCCAAGCCAGGTACTGCAGAAATTCCTGCAGATCCTCTTCAATATTCACCTCTGACACCAGATCCGCGCGCAGGAAGATGCGCTCGGACATATCGCGATCCAGCATCTGGAACTCGGCCACGTCGAGTCGGTCACCGACCAGGATCAGCTTGAGCTTGATGGGGGTCGCTTCAGGCGCGAAGAAGGGGGTCAGGGTTTTCCCTTCCTGATAGGCGTTCCAGTCCAGCTCGCCTTTTTGCATGGCATTTTTCAGTTTGAACCAGAGGTGTGGCTGATCCAGCAGCTCATCCAGTTGCAAAATGAGGTAACCGCCGTTAGCTTCGCGCAGCAAGCCAGGCTCCAACAGGTGCTGGTTGGCATAGACAGAGCCTTGCTCGGTCTGGTAGTTGATGGAGCCAAACAGGGTATCCCAGTTGAGGTCACGGCCATAAATTACCGGCGCTTCCTGCGCTTCGTGGTGGATCAGCAGGTTGATCAGAATGGGGTGCTGGAACTCCAGACCCAATGCCACGTGAGCCGCCAGATCGGAGAGGAAATCATCGATTTTCGGATCATTGTTCTGCTTGCGCATGATGCGGGTCACGATGCGTTCGGCATCTAGATGGTGGCTCAACAGCTTGAGCAGCTCGCCAACCATTTCGCAAAACTCGACGCCGGTGCCCGGTTGCAGGCGCAGCCAGATAGGTTTGTAGGGGTTGTTCAGATTCTCGGTGTAGCAAAGATCAAACAGGTCACCATCCTTGCCATTAGAGTCGGCAATCAGCGTCTGGCAAACGCCTTCGTAATCTGCGCCGGGGAATCCGTTGAGCAGCATGACCGGACAGTCACCATCAAAACTGGCAAGACGTTTGATGCCGGAAATGGCTCTGGGTTGCAGCGCAGCAAAGGGGATAGGTTCAAGCTCGCTGAGCTTGGTGAACTGTTCAATCGCAAAAGCGGGTTTTAATTGTTCTGATGTTAATTCAGCCACTTAAGACATCCGGTCGAAGATAGGATCAATTGTTGCCATTATACACAGTTCAATAAGTGGTGACAGGAAACAAGATATATGATTTAACATAATATGCATTATGCGCAGTGTTGTCTGGCCCGTGGCTGGGCGTCAGGAATATAGCAACCGCAAGGGCTACAGCCGTGCCTGTACCTTTTGTGTACTTCGCTAAAATGTCATACCAAGCGCGTTTTAGCTCGGGATCTTCTTCTCTGGCTGCTGCGAGGCTTAGCATTACTTCTTTGACATCAAGGTCGACAGCCTCGGCAATCTTTTTTGCAGTTGCATCAGTGAGTTGCGCTTTGCCTCTGGTAAAGCGTGATATGTGAGATTGCGTGAAACCCAAGTCAGCGGCGACTTCCTGAAACTGGGTGAATTTTTTGGCTCTCATGTAAGCCTCGATCAACGATTTAGAGTCCATTTTTCTTAACTCCTCACTTTATCAATGGCCGTATCATAACCATTTTTGGCCTAAAAAAGCCCGTTGAAACTTACTTGCGAAATTGATCAAATGCCACTTGCCAACCTAATCAAGTGATTGATCTATGACCTACTCTAGCCCACAAAACCAAGATCTGCCTGCGCTCATAGAGCGCAAGGTCTATTGGCAGGCTGAACCGACCGGCGATCTCTCCGCCTGTGTCGCGGGTCAGGTTGAGATGTTTCGGGATCTGCATGAGCTGCGGGTCTATCTGTCCATGACGTACCCCGATACCGTGTTCGAGCTGGTCGAAGTGACCGAGGACACATGGCAAGGTTTCTATGATCAGGGAGTCTTTTTCGATGACTGGTCATAATTCCGTGATGCCGATAAATAGAGTTATCGGCATTACTGTGAGAGATAACAAGGCTTATTAAAAGAAGTAGCCCGCATTTTCCTTAGCTTAAAGGCTCGGAAATCGATCAGGATCGAGGCTACACACAGACCTCCAGCGATCTGACTGCCCAAAGCAGAAGGACAATATCTGGTTGATTCCCCCTGCAGATGCTCTTGCAGCGACAACAGAATAACACAGTCAACCGCCCTGCCCCACATCACCGAAATGTCCCATTTTGAGACAAGAGTCCACTATTAATCAGTACATTGTGCTGGAGTCCCTTCCCCTATGGAACGTTAAGTTTGATTTTCACCGTTATAACCAAAGTCATTACCGTGAATATTCTTAGAAATATCTGCCCCCGACTTGAGAGGTCTCTCTCTGGAAGTATTGATACTCTTTCTTGTAAAACAGCCATAAAAATGCCGACTATCGCGATAGACTCCCCTCCCCTTAAATCGTCACGGCTTATTCGGCTTGAAGAGTATTCGCCATTTCATTTTGGAAGTTGGGTCAATTCATATTCAAGGCACGTTTGGCGATGGCCAATGTGGGTGGCTGGCAGGTCAAGTAGAGGTTGCTGTTGAATTGCTGCAATATGCGTTTGAGCTCGTTCATATCATCGGGATGGAGGGTTAAGGACCAGAGTGCTCTGGGCTGGCCGTGATGGAGGCCATTGGTATAGATAATGGTGCAATCTTCGATACGCAACTCTTTGCAGTGGGCCTCCATCTGCAGGCCCACATCCGGAAACCAGATATGCAGTGTGCCTGAAGAGATAAAGGTGAACTGGGCCATGAGCGACCCTTTGCCAACGATCCTGAAGGTCTTTTCCACCACTGCCACTTGCATATCCGCTCCTTGGCTTCTCGTTAATATTGACATCAATATCACCAATGATGACTGGATATGCAAGTGTGATAACAAGGCGCAGTTCAAACCGAATATGATTGCTTCAGGCATGTTACTTAGCTTTCGGCATCTGGTAGTCTCGGTGTTTCAGCAAGCAATTTCGTTTTTTGCTTCTCTGTTACGCGATAAATATGTATGCCGCAGATGAGAAGGTGCCTGTTCTTAATCATCCATGTGAACCAGAAATATTCCCTGAACCGATTGCCATCCAGAGAAGTACGACATCGCCGCACCAACTTCAATGACATCCCAAACAAGCCATTCTGTGTTCTAAGAGCAGTCAATACAAATCAGGGTAATGTCACGTTGTTCGTTAGCTTTTGTGAGCGTTATCTCTCACTTGTTGGTTCAATCGGTCCAGCGGCTTTTGCTGGGCGCTCTCATGTCGTTCACTGTTGCTGGTGTGCAGGTATTTCGAAGTGGTGTCGATGCTGTCATGTCCTGCATCGGCTTGTACGTGGGAGAGCGGTCGACCGTGCAGGTTGATGTCATGGGTGATCCCGGTGTGGCGGATCGCATGGGGAGAGAGTTGCCGCATCTCGGCCGCATCCTGGGCAAAGCCATCCTGTTCGGCCAATTCTGCCCCCTTGCTGATGATCACCATGATCAAATCCCGTAGCTGGCGAATTCCAAGGTTGGCGTTGAGTTCCCCTTGCTCGCGGCCGTGGGCTGCCGCTTTATGGCGAACGAACAGTGGCGTCTGTTCATCCGGTGTCGGCAAAGCAGAGAGACCGAGGAAACGGCGGTAGCGTTCGAGAGCCGCCAACAGCGCTTGGGATACCGCTACGGTACGCCGTTTGCCCCCTTTGCTTTGCGGAATAAAGTATCCCCAGACGCCGGTTTTGCGATCCCGCCTGAACTGCCCCATCACAGGGGTAAAGCCCGGCCGGGCTGCAACTTCAGAGATCCGCAGATAGCAGGCGTACATCAGAACGGTGAGAAAGCGGCTGCGCTCGTGCTGCTCCGGATGGTCGTTGGCAAGGGTATCGGCGGCCTGCATCACGTATGACCACTGCAACTCGCTGAAGGCCTGCACCTGATCATCGGCTTCCTGCTGTTGCGGCCGTTTGACCCGCTGCAGTAGCAGAGCGGGATTCCTGTCCATGTACTCCTCCTGGATCAGGAACTGGAAGAAGGCCGACAAGATGGCGAGCTTGGTCTTCATCGCCTGCTCGCTAAGACGATAGGGCAAGGTGCGTCCCAGTTCCCGCTTGCCGAGGAACGGTCGCCATTGCGGATTGGGCAACCGCTCTCCCCACTCCTTGTCGAGGACAAATTGCGCTACGTTGCGATAGGCGATCAACTCGTCAGGGGGGGACTGACAGTAGTCGAGATAGCGGATCATGATGCGGCGAGTGAGATCTTTCGGGCTGATGGCCGCCTCTCGAAAGCACCAGTGCAAAAAAGTGGTCAGTTCGCTGCGATAGGTTTTGTAGTTGTTTTCGCTGTTGCGCTGCTCCAGTAGCCAATCGACCGCCAGTTCGTAAACCAGACCGGCATCGGGCACATCATTGAGGCTGAGGTTGGCAAGGTACTGATTGACCTGCGGATTGCCAGCTTCCAGATAGGTAAGGCTGTCAAACAGCGGCATGGCTGGCGGCAAGGATAATGGTTGTTGAGTCATGGTGTTGCTTGTTGATGCTGAGATGAGTCGATATGAGCCTGTGAACCGAGTTGATAGAAAAGGGCTCGTGATAGATGAATGCGGCTTCTATTGGGATTGGTACTGCCTCTTGTTGTTGCTGATTAAGGTCACCTGGAGTGATCTGGATAACGTTCTCTCCACTGTTTGCTCATTATTTCCTCATAGTTCTGGCTGATGTCGCTCAGTGGTGCACGCTATCTAGTTATGCATGGGATATGCACCCTTGTTAAAAAATTCTCGGGGTAAATAGCCGTAAAAATAGTTTTAAATGCAAATAAAGTGAATGCAGCGAGCTGTTTATCCCGAGAAATAGCAGGTCTGTGCAATCAGGCCACCTGCTTTAGTGGCTTCTCCTTGCGCTTGGCTGCTGGGGCCTCTTCCTCTTTCGTGCCTGCCTGAACCTTGCCGCCGCGCAGCAGGGTTTGCAGCACATCGCGCTGTTCTGCCAGGTAGAATGCCAGACTCTCTTGCTGCTCTGGTGCCAGCTCGATCGGGGCGCCAGCCAACAGGGTCATCAACTCATCGGCCGTATCCAGCAGCTTGTCATAGGCATCGGCCTCTTTTTTGCTGGCAAAGGTCATTTTTTCCACTCCCCCACGAACAACCACATATTTGATCTCGACAGCCATGATGGCCTCCTCTTGGTGATGATGGATAGAGTATATGTATGGATATACAGTATTGCAAATAACCTCACCGGAAAAGAGTTCGCCGGGGTTTAGCGACAAAAGCCGCGCTGGATCAAGCTGTCTCAAAGTGCCATTTGACTTCCACGCCTGACTGGTCAGATCATGGCCTTATGACGATCGTACGACACCTGTTTATCCTGCTGATGGTAGAGGTGCTGCTCCTTGGGAGTATCGCCCACTTGGTCGTGGGACTCCCCTGGTTGCTGACCCTGCTGTTTGTTGTGTTTGCCCTGCTTGGGTTGCGTTGTCTGGTGGTGCTCGGCAGCTGGCTGTTTACCCGTTTCTACCCCTCCCCGGCTATCGGCCCCTGGCGCAGGGTGAAGATGATGGCGCAGGAGATGCTGGCCTACCTCTACACCTTCACCTTGCTGTTGCCATTCGAGCCTTTGTTGATGGCACCCGATCGGCTGCGGTCATGCCAGCGTCCCGTATTGCTGGTACATGGTTACGGTTGCAGTCGCGGGATCTGGCGCACCCAGCGCGCCCGACTGGAGGCCGCAGGCCATGTGGTCGCCACTATTACCCTGATGCCACCATTTGGTCATATCGATGAGATGGTGCCGCTGCTGGCCACCCGGATTGACGATGTGTTGGCGCAAACCGGGGCTGACAAGCTGGTGCTGATCGGTCACAGCATGGGCGGACTGGTCTGCCGCGACTATCTGGCTATCCATGGTGGTGACAAGGTTGCGTGCCTGATCACCCTGGCTACGCCTCATCAGGGGAGTCAGCTGGCCGCCCTTGGGCTTGGGGCCAATGCCCGCGAGATGGAGCCCGGTTCCGGCTGGTTGCAGCGTTTTGCCTCTGTGCCGCTTTGCGTGCCCGGCATCTCGGTGCGCACCAGTCACGACAATGTGGTGATGCCGCAGGAGCGGCAACGATTGGCGGGAATGGAAGATATCGAGTTGCCTGCCATTGGCCATCTCTCTCTGCTCTACTCCCGTCGCACGACAGATCTGCTGCTTGATCTGCTGTCCCGAGTCTGACCCTCCTTATTCGTCCTTCAACTGTTATTCCAAATAAAACAGGGGCCTGATTGCTCAGGCCCCTGTTGATCTCTTTATCCCATCATTCGGTTAGAAGTGTATCCCCTTGATCAGGGTCGAGACGGCAACCTGATCGGCGGTGGCCTTGGACTTGTCGCCATCCTTGGGATCGGCAAAGGTGCGGAAGCTGGTGTTCATGATCACCTGGGCGACGCGCGGTGCCAGGGCATGCACCACCTGACCAAACACCCCGAGGCGAGTGGCCAGACGAACGTGCTTGTTGATGATGGTATCGCATACCAGATCGGCAGCCTCTTCCGGCGTCATCATCGGTACCTGCTCATAGACCTTGGTCGGTGCGACCATTGGCGTTTTCACCAGCGGCATATTGATGATGGAGAAGCTCACCCCCTTGTCGGCAAACTCGGAGGCGGCAGTCCGCACCCAGGCATCGAGGGCCGATTTGGAGGCAACATAGGCGGAGAAGCGCGGCGCATTGGTCAACACCCCGATGGATGAGATGTTGATGATGTGCCCTTTTTTCTTCTCAATCATGGTTGGCAGCACCCCCATGATCACCTTGAGCGCACCAAAGTAGTTGAGCTGCATGGTGCGCTCCAGATCGTGGAAGCGATCGAAGGAGTCCTCGATGGAGCGGCGGATGGAGCGGCCGGCATTGTTGACCAGAATATCGACGCCGCCGTGATCGGCCACGATGCGAGCGGTGATCTCCTCGGCCTGGGCCAGATTGGAGAGATCCCCCTGATAGATCTCGATGGTCAGCCCCAGCTCGGCAAACTCCGCTTTAGTCTCGGCAATCTTCTGCTCGTCGCGAGCGATGGTAACGACGTTGGCCCCCGCCCCCGCCAGCTTGCGTGCGGTTGCTCGGCCAATGCCGGAGGTGGCCCCGGTCACCAGCACAACCTTGCCCTCTACCCGACCACGCAGGGAGCGATCGATGAAGAGCTCCGGGTCAAGGTGACGCTCCCAGTAGTCCCACAGCCGCCAGGCGTAGCTGTGCAGCGGTGGCACTTCGATGCCTGTCCCTTTCAGTACCCGCTGGGTTTCGCGACTGTCGAAACGGGTGGGATAGCTGATAAGGCGGAACACATCCTTGGGTAGACCCAGATCGGCGATGGCGGCATCGCGGATACGGCGCACTGGCGCCATGGTCATCAGCATGGCGGTCAGGTGGCGGGGAATGAAATTAAAGAGAGAGGCATTGATGCGGATCGCAGGCTCCGGCGCATGGGCGGCGCGGGAGAAGGTGCTCAGCATGTCGCCAACCCGCATCGGGTTAGGGTCGGTCAGGTGGAAGGTCTTGTTCTCCTCTCCCTGCTGATGGGCGATATGCACCATGGCATCGACCACAAAGTTGACCGGCACGATATTGATACGGCCCCCTTCCACCCCAATGGCCGGCATCCAGGGCGGCAGCAGACGGCGCAGCTTCTGGATGGTCTTGAAGAAGTAGTAAGGGCCGTCGATCTTGTCCATCTCGCCGGTATTGGAGTCACCGACAACGATCCCCGGTCGGTATACCCGCCACGGAACTGTGCACTCGTTTCGCACAATCCCTTCCGCTTCGTGCTTGGTCTGGAAGTAAGGCATGTCGAGGTGTTCGGCTTCATCGAACATGTCCTCGCGAAACAGACCGTCGAACAGGCCCGCTGCAGCGATGGAGCTGCAGTGGTGGAACTGCCCCGCCCCCAGCCGCTCGGCAAGTTGAACAGCCTGACGGGTCCCTTCGGTGTTGACCTGCTGCTGGATCCCGGCCTTGGCGTTGAGGTCATAGATGGCCGCCAGATGGAAGAAGTGGTCGATCTTGCCGATCAACTGTTCCTGTATCTCGACCGATACCCCCAGCAGCGGTTGCGTCATGTCGCCATAAACCGGGACTGCGCGCGATTCATCCACATTCCAGAATGAGAACAACTCTGACAATTTCTCCTGATGAGAGGCGCGCATCAGAAAATAGACGGTACAGTCGGGATGCTGTTGGAATAACTTTTTGATCAATCGACGCCCGATAAAACCACTACCGCCAGTAATGAAATAGTTCATAAAGAGAATCCTGCTACTGATTAGGGTGTTACTAGGTTGTTAGATATATCACGATTCATATGGGAATCCGCAATTTGATTGTCGGTTCGTGAGCAAACCCTAATTTCGGTGGTGTGCCTGTTCCGTTATTAGGTAGAACCCTCTATTTTTTGTCCCTAGACTGAAGTTGAAAAATCAGTAATGCCACAACCCGATTGCAGTTTCGTTGTCGCCATTACATTTATCTGTCGTTATTCAAGGAGAAGATCATGGCTAAGAAATTGAAAGCGCTGGCAGGGTCAGTGACCGACAACCAACTCACCTCCACCATCAAGGAGTCCACCCAGCAGATCTGGTTGGCGGGTCTGGGTGCCTATGCCAAGGCGCAGGAAGAGGGTGGCAAGATCTTTGAAGCGCTGGTGCAGGAAGGTGAAGCGCTGCAAGCAAAAACCCGTCAGAGCGCAGATGAGAAGATTGCCGCTGTAACCGACAAGACCGCCAATACCTGGGGCCGTCTGGAGCAGGTGTTTGAAGATCGCGTGGCCCGCGCTGTGGCCAGCCTCGGCATTCCGACCCGCAAGGATATCGACAAGCTCTCCAAGCGCATGGCCGAGCTGACCGACGTGGTCCAGCAACTGCTGGATGCACAGGAAGAAGAAGCCCCTGCCGCTGAAGCCAAACCGGCTGCCGCCAAAAAGCCCGCTGCCCGCAAGCCTCCGGTAAAGAAGGCGCCGGTAGCCAAGGCTAAAGAGGCCGTGGTTGAGCAGGCCGCCGATCTCCTCTCCGCCGCTGAAGATGCGGTGAAAGAGGTGAAAGCCAAAGCAGAGAGCGTCCTGCCCTGATCCCTCGCGGTGACGGAAGGTGATTGATACCGGCCCATGCCCTGCGCTGGGCCGGTCTTGTCATGGTGAATGTCATGGATAGAGAGGCGACGCTATGAGTACCATCGCAATTGCCCTTGCTGGCGGCGGGCCGCTCGGCGGCATCTACGAGATCGGTGCCTGCGCAGCCCTCTCTGACAGCATCAACGGCCTGCGCCTTGACCATGCCGATATCTATGTTGGCGTCAGTTCGGGGGCCGTGGTGGCCTCGGCGCTGGCCAACGGCATCTCGCCGGCTAAGCTGGTGCGGATCCTGCTCAGCGATGATTCGGGGGAGATGTTTGACCCGGCCACCTTGCTGCGCCCCGCCTTTCGTGAATATGCCGACCGCCTGACCTCGATCCCGCCACTGGCGTGGCAGAGCCTGACCTACTATCTCGCGGCGCCCTGGAAGCGCAGCCTGTTTGAATCGCTGCAGGGGCTCTCCAAGGCCATTCCGACCGGACTGTTCGACAACCGCGGGGTGGATCGCACCCTGACCCAGTTTTTCTCTCGTCCCGGCCGCAGCAATGATTTTCGCCAGCTGCGCAGCCGACTGTTTGTGGTCGCTACCGAGCTCGATACCGGCCATCCGGTCGCCTTCGGCAGCCCGGGGCTCGATGACGTGCCCATCTCTGCGGCGGTACAGGCGTCGGCCGCTCTGCCCGGTCTCTTCCCCCCTTCATTGATTAACGGGCGTTACTATGTGGACGGGGCGCTGATCAAGACCCTGCACGCTTCGGTAGCGCTGGAAGAGGGGGCGGATCTTGTGTTCTGCATCAATCCGCTGGTGCCCTATGATGCGGACATGGCCGCCGGCGCGCCGACCAATCTGGTGGACAGCGGTCTGCCGGTGGTGCTGGCCCAGACTTTTCGCGCCATCATCCACTCCCGCATGCATGTGGGGATGGATCGCTACAAGCACCAATATCCCGACGCCGACGCCCTGCTGTTTGAGCCCTCTTCTGCCGATGGCGAGATGTTCTTCACCAATGTGTTCAGTTACCGGGATCGTCGCCGTCTCTGTGAGCACGCTTACCAGCATACTCGCCGCGATCTCTGGCAGCGTCGTAACGAGCTGGCGCCGGTGCTGGCCAAACATGGCCTCGAGCTCAATCTGGCCGCGCTGGCCGATGAAGATCGCACCCTGCTGGCCCCCGGCATTGGCTCGGTCGCCGCCCTCGACAAGTCGCTGGAGCAGTTGCAGCACTGGCTTGCCAAACGCTATCGCCACGGCGTGCGCCGTTCATCACCAAAGGAGTAGCATGGATCGCAAACCCAAACGCCGTACCCGGGAGCGGATCCTGACCACTGCCCTCGCCTGCTTCAATCGACAAGGGGAACCCTGCGTCACCACCTCGGCCATTGCGGCCGAGATGGAGATCAGCCAGGGCAATCTCTACTACCACTTCCACAACAAGGAGGAGATCGTCAACGCCCTGTTCTGCGAATTTGAACAGCAGATGGATCGCCTGCTGGAGGCGGTCAGCACCCCGTCCGATGAGCCAGAAGATATCTGGCTCTTTCTCCACCTGATGTTTGAAGCCATCTGGCAGTACCGTTTCCTCTACTACGATATCGCGACCCTGATGAGTGGTTATCATCAGGTGGAACAGCGCTTTTCCGCCCTGCTGCGCCGCCAGGAGCAGACCGCCATCACCATTTGCAACCATCTGCAAACGGTCGGGCTGATGGAGGGCACGGCGCAACAGATGCGCACGCTGGCGGCCAATGTGGCGCTGGTGGGCACATTCTGGATCTCTTATCAGCGGGCACTGCACCCCAAGGCGGACGCCGATATTGCCCTCGGCGTCTTTCAGGTGATGCAGCTGGTCGCACCCTATTTGCGGGCCGATGCCCGCGCTCATCTGGGCGCCCTCGCCCACCACTACACCGACAAGGTTTGATTCACATGCTACAGGGAGAACAAGCATGACCACTTCACAACTCGAATTTGTCCCCTTCCCCTACGCGGATGCGGCTTATGACTATGCTGGCCAGAAGCTGGCGGACAACTGGGATCGTCTCCATCAGGGGGATGCCGAACCCTGGCCCGAGGATGAGCAGGTACAGGATGCCTGGCGGGCCTATCATGCCGGGGATTTTGCCCAGGCCGTCGCCCTTGGCGAAGCGGCCGGTGAGGCGGGCCTCAATGTGGCGAACAAGGCGCTGATGATCCACGCCAGCTACCTGCTGGAGGACAAGTATGCCAAGCGCGCCGCCTTCGAGCGGGCGGCCAGCCATGCCGAGAAGCTGCAAAAACGCCAGCCCAAGAACGCCAACGCCTGGTATTTCCACGCGCTGGCACTCGGTCGCTACAGTCAGGTCATTTCCATCTCCAAGGCCCTCTCGCAAGGAATTGGCGACAAGATCAAGGCAAGCCTTGAGAAGGCGCTGGAGCTGGCGCCCGATCACGCCGAGGCCCATATTGCCTTTGGCGCCTGGCATGCGGAGATCGTCGACAAGCTGGGGGCCATGATCGGTGGCCTCACCTATGGCGCCAAGAAGGAGGAGTCCGAGCGTCACTTCAAGGAAGCGCTGGCGCGGATCCCCGACTCGGCTATCGCCCGCATGGAGTACGCCAACGCACAGGTGATGCTGCACGGCAAGAGCCGCCTGAAAGCCGCCGAAGCCCTCTATGCCGAAGCGGCCGAGTGCGAACCCATGGATGCCATGGAGCGCCTCGATGTGGAGGCGGCGCGGGAAGAGCTGGAGGATTAATCCGCCACTCCTGCCACTAAGAGGTAGCAAAACAAGAGGCCAACCCGCGGGTTGGCCTCTTTTTATTAGGATTTTTACGTATCGGATCAACCCAGCAGCGCATCAAGGCCGTTCGGGTCGAACAGCAGCTCAGGCTCCAGCAACACCAGCAGTAACAGTTGTTCAAACTCCACGGCGAAGCGGTCGACAACCTGATCCGGGTCAGGTACCAGCTTCTTGTCGGTGATAAGGCCCAGCTGCACCTTGTGATCGTAAGAGAGGATGGAGACGCCGACGCCGATATCCCCCGATTGCGGCACCCAGAACAGCGGCTGACGCAATTTTGCTCCAGCCAGATAGAGGGTCTGCTGCGGGCCGGGCACGTTGGTGATCACTGCACTGGCTTTGGCCGTGAGCAGCTCGACGGCCTGTTGCTGCACCGCATTGGGAGCCATGCCAAGGGCATGTAACAGGTTGAGCACCACCACGGGTTGCAGCGAGGTGCGCAGCGCCTGCATCCGGTCACGCACGGTATAGAGCCGCTGCAACGGATGTTCAACATCCAGTGGCAAGTCCAGGGCCACCAGCCCGAAGCGGTTGCCAAGTGCTCCTTCATCGTCCGGCGCACGCATATTGACTGGCACCAGGGCGCGGATCTTGACCTTGTTGGCATCATCCCCCTTCTCCTGCAGGTAGTGGCGAAACGCCCCTGCGGTGGCGGCGATCAGCAGATCGTTGACCGAGCAGCCCAGTACCTTGCCCACTGCCTTGATATCCGGCAGATCAATTTGCTCTGACCAGGCCACCCGCTTGGTGCTGGTGGTTTTGCCCCGCAGGCGGCAGGGTGAATCATCACCGAGGGTGGCGATATTGCACAGCTCGCTCGCCACATCCCGCCCGGTCTTGAGGTAATCCACCGCCTTGGTGGGATGGGTGATCACTTCGACATATTTGGACCAGAGGCTACCGGTCAGCTTGAGACCGGCCCGCACCAGACGGCTGCCCTGGTGGCAATCCTCCTCATCCTCGTCATCGCTGTCATCCAGTGGCTCCGGTGACGGTGGTCGCGGCGCCCCTTCCGGGGTGTTATCCATCATGGTCAGCATGGCCCGCACCAGCGAGAAGCCATCGCCCATGGCGTGGTGAATGCGCACCACCAGCGCTTGCCCACCCAGCGAAGTGTCGGTCAGGTGCATATCCCACAGGGGGCGCTGGTGGTTGAGCGGCGTCGAGGCGAGATCGGCCACCAGCTTCTCCAGCTCCAGCTTGCCTGCTTCACCCGGCAGGATCACTCGCTTGAGGTGCTGATCGAGATCGAAATCGGGATCATGACGCCAGTAGTAAGAGCCCCCCTCCAGCACGGCCCGCTGGTGAAAGCGGGGTTGCACCGAAATGGTGTGGCGCAATCCGGCCCGCAAACGCGTTTCATCAAGTTCTCCTTCAAACATCAGGACACCGATGATCTGCATCAGGTTGTTGGGTCTGTCCATGCGTAACCAGGCGGTATCGACGCAGGAGATAAATTCACTCAGTGGCATGGTTGTTTCCCTACAAAATGAATTTATCGAGGCGGCAAATTGCTCCTTCCCTCATATCCGGATGAAGGTTTGATGCAATCAGAATGACATTAATGAGTGCCGACTCGAAATATGAAATAAAGATGAAATTTTACTTACAAAATAGAATCGAGACCTCGCTGGATAATAAATCTGACAAACCATATGGCTTGCCAACTTATTTTAAACAGCCATCGTTTACAGTTGGTTTATTTAAAACCAGTGCGACGAAGAGTTTCAAACACGTTTGGGGCAAGGTAAGCGATTGTCGACATAATCGAGGATCTCTTGCTCCAGTACGCTGCGTACTGGCAACAGCATCAAACCAAGATGCACTTCCAGTTTCAGGGTATCTTCGTCCAGGGTGAGAGTGCCATGTACCCCTGAGCCGCGAAAACGAAGCTCGGTCTCCTCTTCATCCGCCCATTCGCAATCGAGTTGATAGCTCTCGCTCATGTCCGCAGCGATGGCTTCGGCCGCGATCCGGGCGGCGGCCAGTCCCAGCGGATGCTGACGGCTGATCTGGATGGTAGAGAGTGCGCTGCTGCCAGCGAGCGAGTTGAAGAACATGGTCGTTACTCTGGGTCATAAGTTAGTTATTGATATTAAACACATGTTCACAACAAATGAAAGGATGGTTCACATAAATGGGACTCACTTAACAGAGTCGAGAGGGATGCAGGCCATCAGCGGGGCATGGCATTTATTCCCTCCCTCGTGCGCGCTACACTTGTCACGGAACGGTCAGCAAAAGCTGCTTGTTTTTCATTCACTTGTATCTTCGTATCACCCAATCCCCATCAATGGGCCCAAGGCCAGAGAGCTGTAGATGACGCATCAAGAACATGCCCACGACGACGATAGCACCCTGGGTCGGCTCTACCGCCAGCTCAAGCGGGTTGCAGCCTTGCGCGAGCAGATGCGTGCCCACTCGGAGGATCAGCAGGATCGGGATCGGCTACGCCAGTGGCAGGCTGACCGGTTGGGGCGAACCCACCGTGATCTGCTGGAGAGTGACCGCTACGGCCCGGCGGCCGAGTTTTTCCTGACCGATCTCTATGGCCCGGGGGATTGCGCTCGCCGCGATGCGGACGTGATGCGGGTGATGCCGACCGCCGAGCGGCTGTTGCCGGAGTCCGGCCACAAGGTGCTGGCGCAGGCGATCGAGCTTGATGCCCTCTCCGAGGAGCTGGACTACCTGATGGTGGTGGCGCTGCGGCGCATTGATGGCATTGATCCCATCACGCCGGACCATTACACCATCGCCTATCGTGCCGTGGGTGAACAGGCTCGCCGGGAACATCAGATTGCGCTGGTGAGCGAGCTTGGCATGACGCTGGACAGGCTGGCGAGAAAGCCGCTGGTGGGGGCAACCCTCAAGCTGGTGTCAGGGCCCGCCCATCTGGCGGGGCTTGGCGAGCTCTTCTCCTTTGTCGAGCGCGGCTATCAGGTGTGTCATCAGATGGGGCGTGCCAACGAGTTTCTCGAAACCATCGCCAGTCGCGAGACGGCCATCATGACGGCGCTCTTTAACGGCGACAGCAGTGCGCTGGGGTAAGGCTTACGCGAGGGATAAGCCGCCAGAATAACAAAGCGGGCCGATGAGCCCGCTTTTCGTTTATCACTGTTTGCCGATATGTTGGCCAATACAAGACCGGTCAGATCACCAGCAGATCCATAAAGGCGTGCACCGGGGTGGCGGCAAGGCGCGGCCCGTCCTGACAGAGAGCCAAAATGTCGTTGATCCGTTTGGCCGGGAAGCGGGTGGCCAGATTGTGCTGGAATTTCTCCACCAGCAGGGGGATCCCCTCCTCCCGACGGCGACGATGGCCGACCGGATACTCCACCTCCACCTTGGCGGTGTGAGTACCGTCCTTGAAGAAGATCTGGATGGCGTTGGCAATGGAGCGCTTGTCTGCCTCCAGATACTCGCGGCTGTAGCGTTTGTCCTCCTGCACCACCATCTTGCCGCGTAGCGCGTCGATGCGGGGATCGGCGGCAACATCATCCTCGTAATCCTCGGCGATCAGGCGACCGAAGATGAGCGGCACTGCCACCATGTACTGCAGGCAGTGATCCCGATCGGCCGGGTTGTTCAGGGCCCCGACCTTGCTGATGATGCGAATGGCCGACTCATGGGTGGTGAGTTCGATGCGGTCTATCTCGTCGAGCCGCCCCTTCACCTGCCCATGCAGCTTCATGGCGCACTCCACCGCGGTCTGGGCATGGAACTCGGCGGGATAGGAGATCTTGAACAGCACGTTCTCCATCACATAGCTACCGTACCCCTGATGCAGGGCGAACTGATTGCCCTTGAACAGCACGTCGTAGAAACCCCACTTGGGCGCGCTCAGTACGCCGGGATAGCCCATCTCGCCGCTCATGGTGATCAGGGCGAGGCGCACAGCGCGCGAGGTGGCATCCCCCGCCGCCCAGCTCTTGCGCGACCCCGCATTGGGGGCATGGCGGTAGGTACGCAGGCTCTGGCCATCTACCCAGGCCTGGGAGACCGCATCGATCACCTGATCACGGGTGCCCCCCAGCATGTGAGTCACCACGGCGGTGCTGGCGACCTTGACCAGCAAGACGTGATCGAGACCGACCCGATTGAAGGAGTTCTCCAGCGCCAGCACACCCTGGATTTCGTGGGCTTTGACCATGGCCACCAGCACATCAGCCATGGTGAGCGGAGCCTTGCCCTCTGCTACGCGAGTACGGGAGATCCAGTCAGCGGTGGCGAGAATACCGCCCAGATTGTCGGATGGATGACCCCACTCGGCGGCCAGCCAGGTGTCGTTGTAATCGAGCCAGCGGATGATGGCGCCGATATCCCAGGCTGCCTTGACGGGGTCAAGGCAGAGCTGGGTACCGGGCACCCGGGCACCGTGGGGCACGACAGTACCGGGTACGATGGGGCCAAGGTGCTTGGTACACTCGGGGAAGCGCAGGGCCAAGAGGCCACAGCCGAGCGTATCCATCAGGCAGTAACGGGCGGTGTCGAGAGCCGCCTCGCTGGTTACGGGGTGGTTGCAGACATAATCGGCAATATCGACCAGTACCTGATCGGGCTCGGGTCTGTGGTTGACGTCGACGTTGGCGGACATCGTGATTTCCTTATCGTTGTTGTAGAGAGACAAAGTGACGGGGGGCCGGGCCGACATAATCGGCGCTCGGGCGGATGATCCGGTTGTGCTCGCGCTGCTCCATCACGTGGGCGCACCAGCCGGTGACCCGCGAGCAGACGAAGATAGGCGTGAACAGCTTGGTCGGGATCCCCATGTAGTGATAGGCGCTGGCATGGAAGAAGTCGGCGTTGGGAAAGAGCTCTTTCTCTTCCCACATCACCTTCTCCGCCTCGCAGGAGACGCGATAGAGGCGATCATCCCCCACCGCCTCGGCGAGCTTGGCCGACCACTCCTTGATGATGACGTTGCGCGGATCCGAGGTGCGGTAGATGGCGTGGCCAAAGCCCATGATCTTCTCCTTGGCCGCCAACTTGGCCAGCAGTTCGCGCCTTGCCTGCTCTTCATCCTGCCAGTGTTCGATCATCGCCATGGCCGCCTCGTTGGCTCCGCCGTGGAGCGGGCCGCGCAAGGTGCCGATGGCGGCGGTGATACAGGAGAACATGTCAGAGAGCGTCGAGGCGCAAACCCGCGCCGCAAAGGTTGAGGCGTTGAACTCATGCTCGGCGTAGAGGATGAGGGAGACATGCATCACCCGCCGCTCCAGCTCGCTCGGCACTTTCTGGTGCAGCAGTGCGAGGAAATGGCCACTGATACACTCTTCATCGGTATCGAGGGCGATGCGAACGCCCTCGTGGCTGAACTTGTACCAGTAGATCAGAATGCCCGGGAAGGCAGCCAGCAGCCGATCCGCCACTTCATGTTCATGCTCGAAGCCATCTTCCGGCTCCAGATCGCCGAGCATGGAGCAACCGGTGCGCAGCACATCCATTGGGTGAGCATCGGCGGGAATGCGCTCCAGTACCTCCAACAGCGGCTGGGGCAAGGTGCGCAGGCGACGCAGCTCGCGCTTGTAGGCGTCAAGCTGCTGCTCACCGGGCAACTCACCCTTGAGCAGCAGATAGGCGACCTCCTCGAACTGGGCGCTGTCGGCCAGCTCCTTGATGTCGTAACCGCGATAGGTAAGACCGGTGCCACTCTTGCCCACGGTGCAGATACTGGTCTCCCCTGCGCTTTGGCCGCGCAGACCGGCCCCGCCCAACGGTTTTTGCTGTCCCATAAGCTGCCTCCTATTCCTTGGCTGTAAACAGACGATCCAGTGTCTGCTCGTAGTGGTGATATCTGAGGAAGTCGTAGAGCGACTCCCGGGTCTGCATGGTCTCCACGACGGCCCTTTGATGGCCATCCTGGCGAATATGTTGATAGACGTTGAGGGCGGCCTGATTGGCGGCCCGGTTGGCACTCAAGGGGTAGAGCACCATATCGACCCCGTGGGCGGCCAGTTGCTCTTTGTCAAACAGCGCGGTTTTGCCGAACTCGGTCATGTTGGCGAGGATCGGCACTTTGGCCGCCAGCTTGAACTGGTCGTACTGGGCAAGCTCGGTCACCGCCTCGGCGAAGATCATGTCGGCACCGGCGGCTACATAGGCAGCGGTGCGTTCAAGAGCCGACTCCATCCCCTCCACCGCCAGTGCATCGGTGCGGGCCATGATGGCGAACTCGCTATTCTCGCGGGCATCCACTGCGGCCTTGATGCGATCGCACATTTCCTCCAGCGACACCACCGCCTTGTTGGGACGATGACCACAGCGCTTCTGGGCCACCTGATCTTCCATATGGACGGCGGCAACTCCGGCTCGCTCGAACGCGCGAATGGTGCGGGCGATATTGAATGCCCCGCCCCAGCCGGTGTCGATATCGACCAGTAGCGGCACTCGGGTCGCTGCGGTGATCCGTTCGGCATCGATCAGCACATCGTTGAGGGAGGTCATGCCAAGATCCGGCAAGCCGTAGGAGGCATTGGCCACTCCGGCGCCGGAGAGATAGAGGGCTTGAAAGCCGCTGCGCTCGGCCATCAGCGCCATATAGGCATTGATGGTGCCGACGATCTGCAGGGGATGTTCATTGGCAAGGGCGGTGCGAAAGCGCAGGCCTGCCGAGGGGGACAAACTGGACATCATGACTCCTTTCACCTGTCTAGTCTGGCTATCTAATATCACGTTTACGTTAACGTCAATTATACTTTCGTAACATTCTGGCCGCAGGCAAGACAGGAAACCGGTTTTAGGGTAAATTTCACCAATTCCTTCAACAGGTTGAATTGTATGATGGAGCCCGGTTCCGTGATTGTCTGTCCGGCGTGCGACTTGCTTATTCAGCGCAAGGCGCTGCCGCTGCGTCGTCATGCCCACTGCCCGCGTTGTCACCAACATCTCTATGGCCGTTATGCCTTTCGTCCCTCCCAGTTGATGGCCCTGACCATCACCGGATTTCTGCTGCTGCCCTCCGCCTTTTTCGAACCCCTCATCTATCTGCGGCTGGCTGGGGTCAACACCGACGCCGACCTGCTGCGCGGTATTCTGGTACTGTTTGGCGAGGGCGAATGGTGGGTGGCCAGCCTGGTGCTCTGGTGCGCGGTGTTGGCGCCGGTGGGATTATTGGCGGGGATCTTTGTGCTGGCTTCGGGTCTGGCCAAACGTTGGCACATTCTTCCCGTCACCTTGAAGCTGGTCGAGGTGTTTCGCCACTGGGCCATGCTGGAGGTCTATATCGTCAGCCTGCTGGTTGCCCTGTTCAAACTGATTGACATCGCCGATGTGCGCCTCGGTGGCGGGTTGCTCAGTCTCGGTATTCTGATGCTGCTCAACATGACCCTGCTGATCCTGTTTGACCCCGCCCCCTACTGGGCGCGGATCCCGTTAAAGGAGCCGGAACATGACCAGCGCCCGTGAGATGGGACTCTGCCGCTGCCATACCTGCGGTTTGCTGGTGCGCTATCAAGCTGGGGCAGTCTGTCCCCGTTGCAGCAGCAAGTTGCAGGTGCGCATTCCCCGCTCCCTCGCCTGGTCGTGGGGCTTGCTGGCGCTCGCCACCTTCATGTTGCTGCCTGCCAATCTGTTGCCCATAACCCATTTCTACAACAAGGGGTTACTGCAGTCAGATACCATCTTCAGCGGTATCATGATGCTCTATCGCAGCAAGATGAGCGGGATTGCCACCATAGTCCTCACCGCCAGCATACTGGTACCCGTGGGCAAGATATTGGGGCTGGGCTGGATCTGCTGGCAATTGCAGCGGGCCAAGCCGGTGCGGCGCAAGCGCCAGCTGGTGATGTATCGGGTGATCGATTTTATCGGTCGCTGGTCGATGCTGGACTTGTTCGTGATTTCGCTGATGGTGGCACTGGTCGATCGGGGTGTGCTGCTGAGTGTCCGTGCAGGCCCGGGGGCCACCGCCTTTGCCGGTGTGGTCGTGCTGACCATGATGTCGGCCCGCATGCTCGATACCCGTTTACTGTGGGACAAGGCGGCCCGTTGATGATTTCTCTGTTTTTGTCTGATGTGCTGTTTAATCCAGCCAATAAGGAGTCACTATGATCGGGGCTGAACCCGTCATTGAAAAGCGTCGCTGGTTATCGCCGGTCTGGCTGTTACCCCTGATAGCCCTGCTGCTGGCAGGTGGCTTTCTCTATCAGCAGGTATTGAGCCGTGGCCAGCTTATCCAGATCAACTTCGCCCAGGGCAACGGCATCTTGCCGGGTAAAACCCAGGTTCGTTATCAGGGGGTGGCCATCGGCGTGGTGCAAGAGCTGGAGCTCGCTGAAGATGGCCGCAAGATTGCGGTGATGGCCAAGATTGACAGCCGTGCCAGACCGCTGATCCGCAAGGGATCCGACTTCTGGCTGGTGAGCCCCAAGGCGTCGCTCACCGAGATCTCCGGCCTCGATACCCTGGTCTCCGGCAACTACATCAACCTGCAACCGGGGCGTGAAAGCAATCCGCTGGAGGAGACCTTCGATGCACTGGAGGGCCCTCCTCCCGGTTATCAGGCTCAAGGGCGCATGCTGCACCTGACTGCCGATTCGCTGGGTTCGGTAGGGATTGGCGCCAAGCTCTATTTCCGCGGCATCGAGGTGGGCAGCGTCATCAATACCCGTCTGGGTCAGGACAATCAGAATGTCATTCTGGATCTGGTGATCGAGCCGCGTTTCGAACATCTGGTCAAAGCCGATACCCGCTTCTGGAATATCAGCGGCATCAAGGGCTCCTTCAGTCTGGCCGGGGTGAGCGTGGAGGCAGGCAGCCTCACCTCCATTCTCAGCGGCGGCATTGCCTTTGACTCACCCAAAGATTCACCAGAGCCTGAGAAGGGACAGACCTTCGTCCTCTATAAAGGGCTGGCGGAAGCGGCACGCGGTGCGCGTATCGACATTGCGGCTGGCGATCTGCCGGTCAAGGAGGGGATGCCCATCCTCTATGAGGGGATCGAGATTGGTCGTATCGACCCCATTCGCCTCACCGACAAAGGCCGTGTGGTCACAGCGCTGATCAACCCGGAGCAGGCTTATCGCATTACCGACAAGAGTCAACTGGTGTGGGAGAGCGTCTCCCTCTCCGCGGCTGGCGTACAGCATGCAGATCGCCTGCTCTCCGGCCCGGCCATTCGCCTCGACTATGTGGCGGGCAAACCGGCGCAGAAGATGACCCTGACCGATCGCGCCCCCCAGAGCGGCACCAAGGTGACGCTGCAGGCTGACGATCTGGCGGGGCTCAATCAGGATGCCCCTGTCTGGTACAAGGGATTGCAGGTGGGCCGTATCAGCCAGCTCATCCTGGATGCGCGCGGCAATGCCAGCGTCGAGCTGGTGATGGCGCCGAACTATGGTCACCTGCTCAACCGTGCCCGCTTCTATCGCGCCGCCCCGCTGCAGATCGATGCCGATCTGAGCGGCATCAAGGTGGAAACCAGTCCTGCCAGTGCCTGGTTGGGAGGCGGGATCAAGCTGGTACAAGCCAGCAGTGGCGAGCGGATTAACCGTCTCTACCCCAGTCAGGAGCTGGCACAGCTCGGTACCCGTGATGCTAAGCCCCAGCGCTGGTTGCTCAAGGCAGATCAGGCCGATGGCATCGGTATTGGCTCGCCTGTGCTCTATCTGGGGTTGGAAGCGGGCAAGGTCAAACAGCTGCGCGCCGCCAAAGAGGGGGTCGAGATCGAACTCGAAATTGATGGGGTCTATGCTCCCCTCCTCGCCCAACAACCCCAGTTCTGGAAAAAACCGGCCATCGACACCAAGGTGCGGGTCGATGGGGTGCAGGTCAAGGTGGGTAACCTCGGTACCCTGCTGCGCGGTGCCATCGAGTTTGATCGGTTGGCCAATGGCCGCAGCAGCCATCAACTGTTCGATTCCAGGGAGCAAGCCAAGGCCAAGGTGCGCCAGCTGTCACTGGTGGCAGAGAGTAACCCGGGGCTCGGGATTGGCAGCCCGATCCGCTATCGTGGGGTCGATATCGGCAAAATTGAAGAGATCGAGCTGGAGCCGTCTCTGGGTCAGGTGATCTTCAAGGCCGAACTCGATGGCCACTATGCCGAGCGTTTCCTGCAGTCCGGCGCCCGCTTTACTCTGGTGCAGGCCAAGCTGGGGCTGGGCGGTGTCGCTCACCTCGATACCCTGATCAAGGGGGCGTTTGTAGAAGCACAACCCGGTAAAGGCGCTGGCAAAGATCGCTTCCCCTTGAGTCAGGTCGGCCCGGTGGGTCTGTCCCTGACCCTCAAGAGCCCCTCCGTCAATGGCCTGAGCGTTGGCAGCCCGCTGCTGTTTCGCAAGATGGTGGTGGGCAGCGTTACCAAGGTAGCGCTGGCCCACGATGGCAGCGAGGTGGTGATCGACGTCAACGTGGATCAGGAGTATGCCCATCTGGTGCGGGCAAACTCCCGTTTCTGGAATGTCTCCGGGGTCAAGGCGGATATCGGGCTGACCGGTGGCACCATCGAAGTGGAGACGGTGCAGAGCCTGCTGGCCGGCGGCATTGCTTTCAATACGCCGGAGAAGGAGATGGGGCCGACCGTCAAAGCGGGCCACAGCTATCCGCTCTATGGCAAAGCCGAGAAAGAGTGGCTGGAGTGGAGTCCGCGTATCCAGCCCTGATCTCTTCCCTTTGTATCTCATCCAAGCCCGGCATAGTGCTGGGCTTTTTTATATTCCGGTACCTGTTGATAGGGTTCAGATTCAGAATATTCTTAGCCTTGTGGTAGGATATCGCCCCTCTTTTTCGGTCAACGAGACGGCACAGTGCACGACAACACCTTCCTTCCCGATTACTTTTTACGCCACATTGCGGCCATCATGCCGGCCCATCTCTCGATGGATGAGTTTGTGGCCAGTTGTCGACGTCCGCTGCGCCGCAGCATTCGGGTCAATACCTTGAAGATCGCCGTCTCGGATTTCGTCGCCCTGATGGAGCCACTGGGTTGGCAGCTTGACCCTGTCCCCTGGTGTGATACCGGCTTCTGGCTGACCCGCAGCGATGAAACCGTCCCACTTGGCAACACCGCCGAGCACTTGAGCGGGCTCTTCTACATTCAGGAAGCGAGCTCCATGCTGCCGGTGACGGCACTCTTTGCCAGCGACAAGATCAAAGCGGATGGCATGTTGCTGGATGCGGCGGCGGCCCCCGGCTCCAAGACCACCCAGATAGCCGCCTTGATGAACAATCAGGGGATGCTGGTTGCCAACGAGTTTTCCAGCAGCCGGTTGAAAGTGCTCAGCGCCAATATCCAGCGCTGCGGTGTGACCAATGTGGGCATGACCCATTTTGATGCCAAGGTATTTGGCCAGTGGTTGCCGGAGACCTTCGATGCCATCCTGCTCGATGCCCCCTGCTCCGGTGAAGGTACGGTGCGTAAGGATGAAGATGCATTGCGCAACTGGAGCATCGAGAGCATCGACGAGATTGCGACGGTGCAACAAGGGTTGCTGGAGAGCGCCTTCCATGCCCTGAAACCGGGTGGTGTGCTGGTCTACTCCACCTGTACCTTGAGTGAGCAGGAGAATCAGGCGGTCTGCCAATCCCTGCTGGACAAGTTTGGCGATGCCTTGAGTTTTGACTCGCTGGCAGACCTGTTCCCTCATGCAGAGCAGGCCTGCACATCCGAGGGATACCTGCACGTTTGGCCCCAGATCTTCGACAGTGAAGGCTTTTTCGTCGCCAGATTGCGCAAGCATCACTCGGTTCCCAACACCATGTTTAAGCCGGGCAAGTTGGGTAAATTCCCCTTTGCGCCGCTTCCTGCCAAAGAGGCGGAACCCATGTTGCGCGAGATTGAAGCCAACTTCGGAGTGGCACCACAGGGTCTGCTGTTTGGCCGCAATGACGAGATCTGGCTCTTCCCCCAGCGGTTTGATCAGGTGCAGGGCAAGTTGCGCTTCGATCGCATCGGCATCAAGTTGGCCGAGACCTTCAAGAAAGGTTATCGCCTCACTCATGAGTGGGCACTGGCCTATGGCGATAAAGCGAGCAAGGGCGTGGTCGAGCTTGATAGCGCCAATGCGCGGGAATTCATGATGGGACGGGACGTCTGGCCAGAACAGGATGCGGGCGCTGGCGAGGTGATCGTCCGCTATCAGGGGCATACCCTGGGCATGGGGAAATGGGTGGGGAGTCGGGTCAAGAATGCCCTCCCCCGCGAGCTGGTGCGTGACAACAATCTGTTCAATGCGTAGTGGGCCGCTCGGTGCATAAGCACTTGAACGAGTCTGAAATACCCACACTCTGGTTGAACTTTTCTTCGGATCTTGAAAAGCCTTGAGCCTTGTCTAAGCTTAAGGCAATCCGAACACCAGTTAGCGCACGGCTCTGCAAGGAGCCAATTCCCCTATGCCAGGTACAAGGAATTCGTACCTGGCTTTTTTTATCTCTTCACGTATCGCGCTGTTACTTCACTCTTGGCTCTATTCAATAGTCTCTTCGATCTGTGTGGCGACTCTGTTTTCAAACGGAGTTTCTCTACCCAACTCATGTTGGTAGAGCAGATCGATCGCCTGCTCGATGAGTGATGCCTGACTATCTTCGAGATGAAGACCCAGAGCGGCCAGTCGTTCGGCGTGGCGATTGCTGATCCAGCATTGCAGCCGGGTATGGGTCTCTTGCTTGCGTTTTACATGTTGGCGCTGCCGCTCGGCATTGTTTTGGGGCCCCGCCTCTTGCATTTCACGCACTGTCATTTCTTGGCTCATATGTCCTTGCGATGTTCCATTTCCGGATTTGTTATCTCTCATCACATGCCATTATCCATTGGAAGATGCCCTTCCCCTTTGGGCTGCTGGCTGCGCGACAAATATATCATTAGATCAACAGGATATCATTTAACATAAATAATTCAGTAGCGCAGTTGTGTCAGAGCAAGCCATCAAGGGCATGATCGGAGAATTTGTGGGCGTCATCGAAGTACTCCTGCAGGGTCCGCATATCCTTGTGGCGCGTCACTTCTATGATCTTGTTCATCGGCTTGCCGGCAGTCACCGCCGAGGTGATGAACCCGCGACGCAGGCTATGTCCACTGACGTAGAGATCGTCAATGGTTTGACCGGTTCGGCGCTTGATCATCAAATTGATGCCCTGGGGACCGAGCGGTTCGGCCATCAGTTGGCCCCAGCGGTTCATGCGCCGAAATAGCGGCCCCTCGCTGATCCGGCTTTTGTGTAGCCACTTTTGCAGTGCCGACACGGGGCAATAGTGTTTGCCCGGAATCAAGGCTATCTCGGTTTCGTGCAGCTGATGCTTGCTCGGTTTGAGGCGAAGGCGGATCCCCTGCCCCACAAAATCGAGATCGCTCACCTCAATCCGGGCTGCTTCCGAGCGGCGCAAGGCGCCACTGAACATCAAGAGCAGCAGGGTGTGATCACGCAAACCCGCGAGGTCCCTAGTGTCTATGCCATCCAGCACCTGGGTCAAAGGCTGCAGCGTCAGGGCACCGGTTTTGCGCTTGCGGTTATCCCCCAACCTGACAATACCGCGCATCATCTCCTTGATTTCGGGGTGTTCGGTGGGCATGGGATGAATGCCTTTCTGCTTGAAGGCATAACGGATCCCGGCAAGCCGTCTTACCAGAGTTGCCGGTTTTCGAGGTTCACCGTTACGCAGCTCCCCCTTCCCCTCCTCTTTATCCAGCCATACCCAGTCGGCCAATACGCCGTCAGCCTGATCTGCGAGAAAATTCATGATGTCGTGATGGGTAGTTTGCAGTGGATCCAGCCCGTGTAATTGGCACCAGAAGACAAAAATACGGGTATCCGCCTGATAGGCATTGAGGGTGGAATCCGCTTTTGCACTGCGCAAAAAGCGGCGTGCCCGACTATTAAGCTGTGCATCGAAAACAGTCTGTAGTGACTGATGAGCCGGATTGGATAAGGATGGATATGCCACGGAACACTATGATTCATATGAAGTTTGATAGGATCTTACAGGATCCTTTTCATACATCAAGTATCGATAATGAATATTATCGATACTTATAACCTGATGTTTTTATACCCTTTGGCCACATTAGATAAACGAAACATCGGAATATGATTCGACTCGATTTGTATGGATGAACAGGTTACATAGACTGGGCAAGCGTGAGAGATAACGCGGCTCGGTGTTGATATTCAGGTGGGTAATCAGCTTGGTATTTGAAAATTAAAAAGCCCCGAATAACGGGGCTTAGGGATTATTTTTTCGCCAGCTTGAACAGTTCAAAGAAATTCCGGCTGGTGGCTTCTGCCAATTCATTGAGCGGAATATGACGCAGGTCAGCAATAAACTGCGCAACGTCTCGCACAAAGGCGGGTTCGTTCTCCCTCCCCCGATGCGGCACGGGGGCAAGATAGGGCGAGTCGGTTTCGACCAGCAATCTGTCGAGGGGAAGTGCCTTGACCACCTCTTGCAATGCAGACGCATTTTTGAAGGTGGCGATCCCGGAGATTGAGATATAGAACCCCATCGCCATCGCGGCTTGCGCCATCTCGAGAGACTCGGTGAAACAGTGCAGCACACCGCCAACCTGATCCGCTCCCTCTTCACGCATGATCTGCAAGGTATCTTGCTGGGCATCGCGGGTATGGATGATCAGCGGCTTGTTCAGCGCGCGAGCAACCCGGATATGCTCGCGGAAAGAAGCTTGCTGCAACTCTTTGTTCTCGGGGGAGTAAAAGTAATCGAGACCGGTCTCACCGATGGCGATCACTCTTTCGTCAGCAGCCTGTGTCAACAACAAGGCTGCATCCACCCCGGGTTCCTGATTGAGCGGGTGTACCCCGCAAGAGGCAAATACCTGGGGATAGGGACCGATCGCCTCGAGCATGGTCGGGAACTGTGCCTGAGTCACACTGACACAGAGAAAATATCCCACGTCCAGTTTCGCGGCCTTTGCCAATACATCAGCCAAGCTGGTCTGCTTGCTGCCATAGCTGAGGCGATCGAGATGACAGTGGGAATCAACGAGTAACATATAAAACCTTTCTGCTTGTCGGTACTTATAACCAGCGACTGAGCCAGTTCATCAGATGGATGGTGGGATTGGAGAGCTGGCCCGGCTGACATGCCACTTTCAGGGCAACCAGATCTTGTTCTGCCTCCAGCAGTTTTTCGCTGGAGTGCTGCTCCGCCAACCGCTGGCTCAAGATTGCCAAGTCCGGCATGGCCAGCTGATGGTGACCACATCCGGCCTGGGTTTTCAGGGCATCGCACAAGAAGAGCTGCAACCAGTGCAACCTGACCTGCGTCTCCTGACCAAGCTGGCTGCACAGTGCCGTCGCCTTGACTGGACTTTGACTCAGGGCGACAAACTGTTCCAGCAGTTCGCGGCGAGTCCCGTCCTGTTGCTGCTCGATATAGTCGAGTACCCGCAGCGGGGCCCCCTGACAGATCCGCACCTGAGCCAGAGTGGCCTGATGACCCTGCTCGGCCAACCAGCGTACTGTTTCCCCTTCCGCAGGCAATTGACAGACATGTTTGTGACAGCGACTGAGAATGGTGGGAAGCAACCGGGAAACCTGGGAGGCAATCAGCAACAGCAAGCTGTCGCCGGCCGGCTCTTCCAGGGTTTTCAGCAGGGCATTTGCCGCCGATTCGGTCATCCGCTCCGCATCTGGAATGATCACCACCTTGCCACGGCCGAGCTGGGCAGAGCCCTGCAGCCGGGTGCAGATCTCGCGAATGGCCTCGACCCCGATGGTCTTGCTGTCGCGAGTTATGGTGCCGAGATCCGGGTGGTTGCCCTTGTCAAACAACTGGCAGGAGTGGCACTGACCGCACGGCTCTCCGCGATCCGGTTGCTGGCAAAGGTGTAAACGCGCCAGCCGCTCGGCCAGTTGCTCCTTGCCAAGACCGGGATCTCCCAGCAACAACCAGGCGTGGCCGAGACGACCGGACTGGGCCGTCTGGCTCAGGGCATGCCAGTCGGGGATCAACCAAGGATACATGGGTGTGCATCCAGCGCAGCTTCAATCGCCACTTTTACCTGATCCGGGGTTTGCGCCGCATCGATCACCACAATGGAATCATCCTTGGCGGCCAGTTCGAGATAACGAGTTCGGGTACGCTCGAAGAAGCTCAGTTGCTCCAGCTCGATGCGATCCAGCTCGCCGCGATGGCGGGCGCGCTGCAAGCCAAGGGCAGGATCGATATCGAGATAGAGGGTGAGATCCGGCTTGAAGTTGCCGAGCACCGCCTGCTTGATGGCTCCGATAAGCTGGGCATCGATGCCACGGCCGCCACCCTGATAGGCTTGGGAGGAGAGATCGTGGCGATCCCCCACCACCCAAACACCGTCGGCCAGTGCGGGTTTTATGCGGGTCTCCACCAGTTGTACCCTGGAGGCATACATCAGCAGCAATTCCGCCTCGATGGTGAGGCGTTCGTCGTGCACCTCTTTGACGATGGCCCGCATCCGCTCGGCCAGTGGCGTACCACCTGGCTCGCGGGTGCACTCGATCCGGTTGATGCCGTGACGCTGCAGATAGTCGGTCACATAACGAACGGCCGAGCTCTTCCCTGCCCCTTCCAATCCTTCGATCACAATAAATTTAGACATTAGGGTTTCTTCAATATGTATTCGCGAACCGCCCGATTATGTTCATCGAGGGTCTTGGAGAAATAGTGGGCACCGCCCCCCTTGGCGACAAAGTAGAGATAATCGGTCGATTTGGGGTTGAGCGCTGCTTCGATGGAGGCCTTGCCCGGCATGGCGATGGGCGTGGGCGGCAGACCGTCGATCACATAAGTGTTGTAGGGATTCTTGTCGGTCAGATCGCTGCGGCGAATGTTGCCATCATAGCGATCTTTCACCCCGTAAATGACGGTGGGATCGGTTTGCAACTTCATGCCCAGACGCAGACGATTGACAAACACCGAGGCGATCTGTGCCCGCTCGTCCGGCTGGCCGGTCTCCTTCTCGATGATGGAGGCCATGATCAACGCCTCATAGGGCGTTTTGTAAGGCAGGTTGGCCTGACGTTTCTCCCAGCTCTGCTGCAGGAAAGTCTCCATATCCTGATGGGCGCGACGCAGGATCGAGAGATCGCTGGCATGGGTGGTATAGGCATAGGTTTCCGGCAGGAACCACCCCTCCAGCTTGCCATTCTCGATGCCGAGCTCCTGCGCCAGGTCGGCTTCGGATTGCTCGACGGTCAATCGCTCAAGGTATGGGGCACTGGAGAGCTGCTTCTGCCAATCCTCGAAACGGGAACCTTCGACGAAGGTGAGGCTGAAGTGAAACTCCTTGCCCGATGCGAACAGAGAGAGGGTCTCCTTGAGAGGGGCCCCTTCCTTGATTTCGTAGGTACCCGATTTGATGGCCACCAGTTCGGGATGGCTGCGCAGCCAGAGCCGCACCGCCCAGGGGCTGGTTTCACCCTCCCCCAGTTCGGCGATGAGACGCGCCGCATGGGCGCCCTTCTCCACCGTAAAGAGCCGGGTCGGCCCCTTGTTGGTGAGCGTCTCTACCTGTTGCCATTTGTAATGTACATAGCCCCCGGCAGCGGCTACCGTCAGTGCCGCCCCCGCGAGCAGGGTGTAAAGCCGATTAAACTTCAATGACCAAACGCTCCTGTAAACGGCGACTCAATACCGCTGGGGGATAGTGAATATCCTCGATGCCATTGACCGGCACGACCCCCATCAGGGTATTGGTGAGCCACACCTCTTCAGCCTGCCATAGTGACTCCAGCGGAGCCTCTACCACACGCAACTCAATACTCATCTGTTTCAACATCGCCATCACCTGGCGGCGCATGATGCCATCGACACCACCGCGGGCGAGATCGGGCGTAAACACCGTCTTGCCCCGACGCCAAAACAGATTGGCACTGACCCCTTCAATGAGAAAACCGCGACTGTTAAGCACTATCCCTTCGACTGCATTCCGGCTGACAAGTTCGCTTTTCAGCAATACCTGCTCCAGACGATTCAAGGTTTTAAGCCCGGCCAGCATGGGGGCATCACCGATCCGCTGGCGGCACACCACCATCTCGATCCCCTCCTGTTGCCACTGGCCATAGTGAGTCGGAAATGGCGCCAGAGTGACAATCCGGGTTGTGTGCTGACATCCGCTGCCATCATAGCCCCGCCCCCCTTCGCCACGGGTCAGGATCACCTTGGCCACGCATTGTGGCTGGTCGGCCACCATCTCTTCAACCTCCCGGGTCAAGAGATCCCAGTCCGGTTCAACCAATCCCAACCGGTTGTTCGCCTGCTGCAACCGTGCCAGATGGGCAGGCCACTGCAACACGCGACCCTCCCTGACCGCCATGGTGGTGAAATGACCGTCACCATAAGCCAGCCCCCGATCATAGGCCGAGATGGTATCAAGCTTCATGCCATTGATAAGCAAAGGGATCCCTCCGATAAAAAAGGCCCGATACCGGCAGTATCGGGCCTGTGTCTTTGCCCTGCGGCAAATTATACGCGTTTGAAGATCAGTGAGCCATTGGTGCCGCCAAAACCAAATGAGTTGGAAAGGGCGTACTCGAAGCTACCTGGCTTGGCCACATGGGGTACCAGATCCAGATCGCACTCATCATCCGGGTTGTCCAGGTTGATGGTGGGCGGAGCCACCTGATCACGCAGGGCCAGCACAGTGATGATCGCCTCGATGGCGCCGGCTGCACCCAGCAGGTGACCAGTCATCGACTTGGTGGAGCTCACCATCAGGGATTTGGCATGCTCACCAAACACCGACTTCATGCCACGCAGCTCGGCCACATCACCCAGCGGGGTGGAGGTGCCGTGCGCGTTGATGTAACCAATCTGCTCGGGGGCAATGCCGGCATCCTTGATGGCATTTTTCATGGCGCGAGCACCACCATTGCCATCTGCAGGAGGCGCAGTCATGTGGTACGCGTCACCGCTCATGCCAAAACCGACCAGCTCGGCATAGATCTTGGCGCCACGGGCCTTGGCGTGTTCGTACTCTTCCAGCACCAGTACACCGGCACCGTCACCCAGTACAAAACCGTCGCGATCTTTATCCCACGGACGGCTCGCTTTTTGCGGCTCGTCGTTGCGGTTGGAGAGTGCCTTGGCGGCAGCGAAGCCACCCATCCCCATCGCGGTGGAGGCTTTCTCGGCACCGCCGGCGACCATCACGTCGGCATCACCGTAAGCGATCATCCGGCCAGCCATGCCGATGGCATGGGTACCAGTGGTACAGGCGGTGGTCACGGCGATGTTCGGCCCTTGCAGACCTTTCATGATGGAAAGATGACCGGACACCATATTGATGATGGTGGACGGAACGAAGAAGGGACTGATCTTGCGCGGGCCGCCGTTGACCAAGCTTTCGTGGTTCTGTTCAATCAGACCCAGACCGCCGATACCGGAGCCAATCGCCACGCCGACACGTTCGGCATTCTCTTCATTGATGGTCAGGCCGGAATCATCCAGCGCCTGCATACCGGCCGCGATGCCGTATTGAATGAAGAGATCCATCTTGCGAGCGTCTTTACGGTTGATACCGTATTGCTCGGGATCGAAATCCTTGACCAGACCTGCGAAGCGGGTTGCAAACTCGCTGGCATCAAAATGTTCGATAAGGGAAATGCCGCTCTGCCCGTTGAGCAGTGCTTGCCAGCTGGATTCGGCAGTGTTACCCACCGGGGAAAGCATCCCCAAGCCGGTCACCACGACTCTGCGTTTTGACACTGAGGTAGTCTCCGAGAGGTGTTTTGAAAGGGAACAAATACAAAAGAAGCGGCCCTTGGGCCGCTTCTCTTAGAACAGGAACTTATTCCTGATTAGCGGTGATGTAGTCGATAGCCGCTTGAACAGTGGTGATCTTCTCGGCTTCTTCATCAGGAATTTCGGTATCGAATTCTTCTTCCAGCGCCATTACCAGTTCAACGGTATCCAAAGAGTCAGCGCCCAGGTCGTCGACGAAGGAGGCAGCGTTCTTAACGTCTTCCTCTTTAACACCCAGTTGTTCAATGATGATTTTCTTTACGCGTTCTTCGATGTTGCTCATGACCTGAATTTTCCTTTAAAAATACGCTATTTGCGTCTGGTTGGGGTAGTTTATTCAATTGACGTGAGTTTGCAAGTAGCTTGCCGCTGGTCAAACCACGAAATGTGCCAAACTTCGGCGTACTATCGCAAATTTGAACAGATCTTACGACAAATTGATTACACCATGTACATCCCGCCATTAACATGCAGGGTTTCGCCGGTGATATAGGCTGCTTCATCAGAAGCCAAGAATACCACAGCTGCGGCAATTTCTTTTGGATCACCCAAACGGGCGGCAGGCACCTGACTCATGATGCCGGCACGTTGATCGTCATTCAGGGCACGGGTCATGTCGGTTTCGATGAAACCGGGAGCAACCGCGTTCACTGTGATACCACGGGATGCCACTTCCCGCGCCAACGATTTGGTAAAACCAACCAGACCGGCCTTGGCGGCAGCATAGTTGACCTGACCGGCATTGCCCATGGTTCCCACCACGGAGCCAATGCTGATGATGCGACCATGACGTTTCTTCATCATGGCACGCAACACCGGTTTGCTCAGACGGTAGAGAGAGGTCAGATTGGTATCGATGATCTCGTTCCACTCGTCATCTTTCATCCGCATCAACAGGTTGTCACGGGTGATACCCGCGTTGTTGATCAGGATGTCGATGTCGCCAAAGCGCGCCTTGATAGCGGCGAAGACGGCTTCGATGGATTCCTGGCTGGTCACGTTCAGTGCCATGCCGCAACCATTGTCGCCCAGATAGGCGCTGATCGCCTCGGCACCACTCTCGCTGGTCGCCGTACCGACAACTTTCGCGCCACGGGCCACGAATGTTTCGGCAATCGCACGGCCGATGCCACGACTGGCACCGGTCACCAACACAACCTTATCGGTAAAGCTCATCACTTGCTCCTGTTTACTTGATCTGGGCTAGCGCCTGCTCGAAAGAGGCGGCATCGTTGGCGTGAATACCTTCCACCCGCTTGTCGATGCGCTTGGCGAGCCCGGTCAACACTTTGCCCGGTCCCATCTCGATCTCGAGGGTAACCCCCTCATTGGCCATCCGCTCGACAGTCTCGGTCCAACGAACCGGGCTGAACAGCTGACGTACCAGCGCTTGCTTGATGGCGGCCGGATCCTGTTCACAGGATACGTCGACATTATTGATGACAGCGATGGTTGGAACCTTGATCTCGATCCCGTCCAGCGCAGCTGCCAGTTTTTCTGCGGCAGGTTTCATCAGCGCGCAGTGAGACGGCACGGAGACCGGCAGCGGCAGCGCACGCTTGGCGCCCGACTCTTTCATCAGCACGTTGGCGCGCTCAACGGCCTCTTTGTGACCGGCGATAACCACCTGGCCCGGGGAGTTGAAGTTGACCGGAGAGACCACCTGCCCTTCTGCCGCTTTTTCGCAGTTGGCGGCGATGGATTCGTTATCCAGACCGATGATGGCCGCCATGGCCCCGGTGCCTTCGGGTACCGCTTCCTGCATGGCCAGACCACGCAACTCGACCAGTTTGACCGCATCGGCAAAATCGAGTGCGCCGCTGCAAACCAGCGCGGAGTACTCACCCAGGCTGTGACCCGCCATCATGGCAGGAGTTGCCCCACCCTGCTGTTGCCACAGGCGCCACAGAGCGACAGAGGCAGTCAGCAGCGCAGGCTGGGTGCGCCAGGTTTTATTCAGATCTTCAACCGGACCATCCATCACCAGGGCAAACAGGTCATAACCCAGCACCTGACTCGCCTCGGCGAAGGTCTCCTTGATCACGGCATGTTGTTCGGCCAGCTCGGCCAGCATGCCAACGGACTGGGAACCTTGTCCCGGGAAGGCAATGGCAAATTGGGTCATCATTGATTCCTTTTAGATAAGACAAAAATGAAATCGGTGACGGGATGATGGAGACACCATCCCGCCGAAGATCAGAGGCGAACCAGCACCGAGCCCCAGGCAAAACCGCCGCCAAAGGCTTCCAGCAGTACCAGCTGGCCCGGTTTGATCCGGCCATCCCGCACCCCTTCATCGAAGGCGACAGGGACGGACGCAGCAGAGGTGTTGCCGTGCTTGTCGAGGGTCAGTACCACTTTATCGAGGCTCATACCGAGCTTCTTGGCGGTGGCGCTGATGATTCGAAAGTTGGCCTGATGCGGCACCAGCCAATCCAGCTCGCTCGGCTCGATGCCAGCCGCAGCCAACGTTTCGGTTACGATCTCGCTCAGACGGGTGACAGCTACCTTGAAGACATCGTTGCCCTTCATGTACATATAGGCTTCGAGCTCGGCACCCGGCATGCCGCGACGGGGATGAGGCAGCTTGAGCAGTTCGCCATAACGGCCATCGGCATGAAGATGGGTAGAGAGGATGCCTGGGGTCTCGCTGGCACCGACAATCACAGCCCCTGCCCCATCACCAAACAGGATGATGGTGCCGCGATCTTGCGGATCGCACATGCGGGAGAGTACATCGGCCCCGACGACCAGCACATGGCGGGCGGCGCCGGATTTGACGAACTGATCGGCAATGGAGAGTGCGTAGGTGAAACCGGCACAAGCAGCTGCCACGTCAAAGGCAGGGATGCCCGGAACGCCGAGCAGCCCCTGCAGCTCGCAGGCGGCAGCCGGGAAGGCATTTTCAGCACTGGTGGTGGCCAGCACTATCATATCGAGATCGGCAGCGGTCAGGCCGGCTGCATCCAGGGCGCGCAGGGCGGCCTGGTAAGAGAGGGTGGCAACGGTTTCGTCAGCCCCGGCAATACGGCGCTCACGGATACCGGTGCGTTCCACGATCCACTCATCACTGGTCTCAACCATCTGCTCGAGATCGGCGTTAGTCCGCACTGAACTCGGCAGGTAGCTGCCAGTACCCAGAATTTTGCTATGCATAGAGTTCTTATAGATCCCTGTCAGAGAAGACAGCTTCAAGGCGATCTGCTATTTGCAGTGGAAGTTGATGTTTGGCCTCTTGTGCGGCCAGCAGGATCGCATTACACAGAGCGCGCCGTTCGGCCCGCCCATGACTTTTTACCACAATGCCGCGCAATCCTAACAGACTTGCTCCGTTATACTGGTCGGGGTTCAGGTAAGAAAAACGCCGTTTGAACATAAATCCGGCGATCCGGCCAAGAAAAGTGCGTTTCTTGCGGGGATATCCGGCCAGCTGAGCCATCATCCGCACCACCCCTTCTGCCGTCTTGAGGGCGACATTGCCGACAAAACCGTCGCAAACGATCACGTCGCTGTCGCCGCTGAAGATGCGATCCCCTTCGATGAACCCGACATAATTGAGTGCGGGACACTGACGCAACAATTCGGCGCTGTGGCGCACCAGATCGTTGCCCTTGATCTCCTCCTCGCCGATGTTGAGCAAGGCAACACGGGGTGATGCAATGCCTTCGACCTTTTCGGCCACGACGGAGCCCATCACCGCAAACTGCAACAGGGTATCCGCATCGCAACTGACGTTGGCGCCAAGATCCAGCATCACGGTGCGTTTGCCGCTCAATGTCGGCAGCGCCTTGATAAGTGCCGGCCGATCGACCCCGGGCAGGGATTTGAGCACGCACTTGGCCATCGCCATCAACGCACCGGTATTGCCGGCACTGACGCAGGCATCGGCCTCACCGGCTTTCACCAGATTGAGTACCACCCGCATGGAGGAGTCTTTCAGAGTACGCAGCGCCACGATCGGTTTATCGCCCATGCCAACCACTTGGGATGCATGTACGAAACGGACTCGGGGATGATTCAGCAAACCATCTTGCTGCAGCAGAGAGGAGGTCTGGTGCTGGTCGCCGACCAGGATCAGTTTTAGCTGGGGTAAAAGAGACAGTGCCTGCACGGCGGCAGGCACTGTTTCCGAGGGGCCAATATCTCCCCCCATGATGTCTAGCGCGACAGTTTGCGTAGACAAAGGCAATCCTTAAGCGATTACCTTTTTACCGCGGTAGAAACCATCGGCAGTCACGTGGTGACGACGATGAATTTCGCCACTGGTCTGATCAACAGTCAGGGCAGCGGTGGTCAGCGCATCGTGGGAACGACGCATGCCACGCTTGGCACGGGTTTTACGGTTCTGTTGTACGGCCATTGTAGGCTAACTCCTAAATTCACTTACGTTTAAGCTCTTCAAGAACTGCAAAGGGATTCGGCCGCTCATCAGCAGGTTCGATTTCACCCCAGGTCATCTCCATGTTTCCTCTCGGGCATGCATCCAGAGAATGCATTGCGACTTGAGGCAACGAGAGGATGAGTTCATCCTCCAGGATTTGATGAAGATCTATCTCGCCGTTTTCGTCCAACTCAATGGGCTCATAAGCTTCCGGCAGTTCTTCCTCGTTTGTTCTTTCGAACAGCGGAGTGTAGATAAATTCAGCTTCACAGAGGTGTTCGAATGTCTCTCCGCAACGTTGGCAAACCAGGTCAACCTTGGCATGGGCAGTGCCTTTCATAACGGTCAACTTCTGGACATCTTTGCCAAAGTGCAGTGATACATCGATATCACTCTGCAAGCCAGCGGTTGATTCCTCCAGCCTGGGCATCTGCGACTTTTCCACTATCCCGATGTAATCGAGCAGCTTCAAGGCACTACGGACTGGATCAACCTTAACGGGCAACTTCACCTTTTGCATAGGGCGCGAATAATATAGGTCCAACAACTGATAGTCAAAGGAAAAAGTCCTTACCGCCGATGATTTTAACGTCACAAGTCCCTAGAATGCCGGTACTCGCTTTCATCGGTACCTGATTATGCCACAGAATCTGATCCTCGCCTCAACTTCTCGCTATCGCAAAGCCCTGCTGGAGAAGCTCGGTCTCCCCTTTGAATGTGCCGCCCCCGATGTGGATGAGCGACCACTGGCTGGCGAATCCGCCGAGGCACTGGTGGCCAGACTGGCTCGTGCCAAGGCTGATGCCATCGCCGGGCAACGTGATCACGGCTTGATCATCGGATCTGATCAGGTGTGTGTCTGCGATAATCACATCCTCGGCAAACCGGGCACCATCGACAATGCCATCGCCCAGCTGATGGCGGCCCAGGGGCGCAGTGTCACCTTTTACACCGGGCTGTGCGTACTTAACGCTGCAACCAATGAGATTCATCAATTGATTGAACCGTTTACAGTCCACTTTCGCGATCTCGACGAATCCGCCATTCGCCGCTATGTAGAGGCTGAACTGCCCCTCGATTGTGCGGGCAGCTTCAAGTGTGAAGGGATGGGGATCGTGCTGTTCAAGGGGCTGGAAGGGCGCGATCCTAACGCCTTGATCGGTCTGCCACTGATCGGCCTGATCGAACTGCTGGAGCGCCACGGTATTGCCCTGCCCTGATTGCGGACGAGACGAATAGATAAAAGATATAAAAAGCCCGATCAATACACCGCAATGCTGTTCACTTAAGAGAATTTGAGTTCCAGTCCACGTAGTATCAGGACAAAAAAGCGAGGGAGGCATGATGCCTCCCTCTTTCTATTGCAAGCCTCGCTGGATAAAGGCTGGAGGAAGATCGACTGGACACAGTCTTGCCCCCCCAACTCAAATCTAATTTATGAATAATCAGTCAATAAAGTGCTTATCTGAACAGCATTGCGATCAATACACCGGGCTTCTGTTATCAATCAGATCGATGTCTCTTAAAGAGAGGCGTCTATAACAGCCCGCGAAGAGCCGCCATAGAATCCACCACCGCCACTGGCCCGTGACGACTGAGGGCATCGCGGCTATCTACACCCCAGGTAACGCCAATGCGCGGCATGGCAATTACCTCGGCCATCGCCATATCGTGAACAGAGTCGCCAATCATCACCGCCTGCCGGGGTGACAGCCCCAGCTCATCCAGGATCTGCTCAAGCATAAGCGGATCAGGCTTGGAGCGAGCCTCATCGGCCCCGCGACTGGTCACAAACAACGGGTGCAACCCAGTCTCATCCAATACCCGATCCAGCCCACGGCGCGATTTCCCGGTAGCGACAGCCAGTTGCAGTCCCCTTGACCGCCAGTCATGTAGCAACTCCCCTGCCCCGGTAAACAGTGGGCTGGGGGTCGCGTCGTGCAGATAGTGATGACGATAGCGATCGATGAGTGCGGTAATCTGGCGCTCATCAATGGCGCTACCGCTGTCGCTACGTAAAGGAAACAGGCGGGACATGGCAACATCGAGGCTCAATCCGATGATCTGCCGGATCTGGGCTGGTGCAGGTACCGCCAGTTCAAAGTCTCTGGCGGCCCCCTGCACACAGGCCACAATCCGGCCCACCGAATCCATCAGGGTGCCGTCCCAATCGAAAATGGCGAGCCGGATATCCTGCATCAGCGTGGCAAGCCGTTGAGGAAGTTGTCGAGCTCAGGTGCCAGCGGCGCTTCTACCTGCATCTCGCGACCATCGGCCGGATGGGTGAAACTGAGCTTCCAGGCATGCAAAAAGAGCCGTTTCAGCCCTTGGCTGCGCATTTTCTCGTCAAACGCCGCTTCACCGTACTTATCGTCACAGGCGATCGGGTGACCGGCATGCAGGGTGTGCACGCGGATCTGGTGGGTACGGCCAGTAATGGGGCTGCACTCGACCAGAGTCGCTTCGGCAAATTGACGCACGATACGGAACCTAGTTTCGGAAGGCTTGCCATCGGCACTGACCCGCACCACCCGTTCACCGGATTGCAGGTCGTTTTTGCGCAGCGGCGCATTGACCACCTTGACGTGAGCCTGCCATTTGCCGCGAACCAGCGCCAGATACTGTTTGCGCATCGTTTTGACCCGCAACTGTTCATGCAGGCTGCGCAGGGCGCTGCGTTTTTTGGCAACCAGCAATGCACCAGAGGTGTCGCGATCCAGTCGATGAACCAGTTCGAGGAAACGAGCTTCAGGCCGAAGGGCTCGCAGTCCTTCAATCACGCCAAAGCTCAGGCCACTGCCACCGTGTACGGCCATGCCGGAGGGCTTGTTCAGCACGATCATGGCATCGTCTTCGAACAGGATCTGGCTCTCCAGACGCTGGATAACCCCGAGGTTGGCTGAAGGCAGCTCATTCTTCTCGGCAACGCGCACGGGAGGAACCCGCACCTCGTCACCTGCGCAGAGTTTGTACTCCGGTTTGATGCGCTTTTTGTTTACCCGCACTTCGCCTTTACGAAGGATGCGATAGATCAGGCTCTTGGGGACGCCCTTTAGCTGAGTCTTGAGAAAATTGTCGATGCGCTGCCCGTCATGCTCAGCTTCGATGGTGAGCAGCTGCACTTGTTGTTGTATCTGTGTCATGGCGCGGATTTTAACACTGCCAGCGCCCCTTGGCTGCATGGTTTGTTGAAAAATGGCGCCTTGCTATAAAAGAGGTTTAAATGGGATAATAAACAAGGTTTTGTCATTGTGTTCAAGCCTTGTACTAAGTGGCCAAAAAGTATGCCACCCAATCCCGAAACACCGTGTATACAAGAACATGACGGTTCCCGGGTGCGAGGTACAACGCATGGAGAACACAAACATCACCGTTTATTTGTCTCCATTTCGGCATCCTTATTCATTCCTTCTCGAGAAGTGATGACCAGAACGCCCTTAGTTTGCGCCTCATGCATACCCCAACCGGGAGGTTGCCCCAGTATGCTGAAGACCCGAGGCCGGCGCCGGCAGGACCCAGATGGAGGAAATCAAAATGACACAATAATGAGAACTCAATGAAAAGAATGCTTATCAACGCAACTCAAGAAGAGGAGTTGCGCGTAGCGCTGGTTGACGGACAACAGCTCTACGATTTGGATATTGAAAGTCCGGGACACGAGCAGAAGAAAGCGAACATTTACAAGGGTAAGATCACCCGCGTAGAACCCAGCCTTGAAGCTGCTTTTGTCGACTACGGCGCCGAGCGCCACGGTTTCCTGCCGTTGAAGGAGATCGCCCGCAATTACTTCCCCTCCGGTTACTCCTATCAGGGTCGTCCCAACATCAAAGAAGTGGTCCGCGAAGGTCAGGAAGTTATCGTCCAGATCGACAAGGAAGAGCGTGGCACCAAGGGTGCAGCCCTCACCACCTTTATCAGCCTGGCAGGTAGCTACCTGGTACTGATGCCCAACAACCCCCGTGCAGGTGGTATCTCCCGCCGCATCGAGGGTGATGAGCGGACCGAACTGAAAGAAGCCCTGAGCGGATTGACCGTGCCGGAAGGCATGGGTCTGATCGTGCGCACCGCCGGTGTGGGCAAGTCTCCGGAAGAGCTGGAGTGGGATCTGAACGTCCTGCTTAATCACTGGGACTCCATCCACAAGGCCTCCCAGGAGCGCGCAGCACCGGTGCTGATCCACCAGGAAAGCAACGTCATCGTGCGTGCCATCCGTGACTATCTGCGTCGCGATGTGGGCGAGATCCTGATCGACAATCCGGTGATTTTTGAACGTGCCAAGGCCCATATCGAGCTGGTACGTCCCGATTTCCTCAACCGTGTGAAGCTGTACAAGGGTGAAGTTGCCCTGTTCAACCACTTCCAGATTGAGAGCCAGATCGAATCAGCCTTCCAGCGTGAAGTGCGCCTCCCCTCCGGCGGCAGCATCGTTATCGACCCGACCGAAGCCTTGACCTCCATCGATATCAACTCCTCCCGCGCCACCAAGGGCGGCGATATCGAAGAGACTGCGCTGCAAACCAACCTGGAAGCGGCCGACGAAATTGCCCGTCAATTGCGTCTGCGCGACTTAGGGGGACTGATCGTTATCGACTTCATCGACATGACGCCGGTTCGCCATCAGCGCGAAGTGGAAAACCGTCTGCGTGAAGCGGTTCATCAGGATCGTGCCCGCATCCAGCTGGGCCGGATCTCCCGTTTCGGTCTGCTGGAGATGTCTCGCCAGCGTCTGCGCCCCTCCCTCAACGAGTCCAGCAGCCACATCTGCCCCCGTTGCCAGGGTCAAGGCGTGATCCGTGACAACGAATCCCTCGCCCTGTCCATCCTGCGTCTCATCGAAGAAGAGGCCATGAAGGACAACACCGAGCAGGTTCACGGCCAAGTGCCGGTGGATGTTGCCGCCTATCTGCTTAACGAGAAGCGCGCAGCTATCGCCAGTCTGGAGCAGCGCAATGATGTGCGTGTTTACATCATTCCGAACCAGCATCTGGAAACTCCGCACTACGAAGTGACCCGCATTCGTCAGAACGAGATCCCGGAAGCGGCCAGCTACGAGCTGAAAACCGAGATTGCCAAGCCGGTCTACCAACCGAAGCAAGCTCAGGTGATCGAGCGTGAGCAACCGCTGCTGCAAGGCTTTGCCCAACCGGCACAACCGGCCCCTGTTGCACCGCAACAGCCGGCGGCTCCCGTTGCTGCGGTCCCTGCCGAAGCTGGCTTCTTCAGCAAGCTGATCAAAGGCATTACCGGCCTGTTCAGCAGCGATGCAGCACCTGCCGACGTAAAAGCGCCCGCCGAGAAACCAGCAGCTCGCGAAGCACGCAAGGATGAAGGTCAGCGTCATCAGCGCGAAGAAGGTCGTGGCCGTGGTCAGCGTCCTCGTCGTGACGACAACCGTGGCAACCGCAACAATGCGGAAGCTGGCGAGAAACGTGAAAATGGCAACCGCGAAGGTGGTGAAAACCGCAATCGTCGTCCTCGTAAAGAGCGCGAGCCCCGTCAAGAGCGTGAAGCCCGTGGTGAGGTGCGTAGCGAACAGCGCATGGAACGTGAACCCCGTCAGGAGCGCGAACCTCGCGAGCCGCGCCAGGAACGTGCGCCACGTCCAGCCCGTGAACCTCGTGCTCCCCGTGAGCCGCGCGCCGAAGTCGTTGTTGACGCGGTAGACGCCGTTGATGCAGCTGCCGTCCAGCCACGTCAGGAGAAAGAGCAGAAAGTGGCCGAGCGCCGCGAACGTCGTCAACTGCGCAAGCAGATCCGCGTCGATGTCGCCGCTGCTGACACCTCTGCCCTGCCGGTTGACGAAGTAGCAGCGCAAGCTGAAGTGATCGATGCCACCATGGGTAACGAGCAGGAAGAGCAGAGTGAAGGCCAGCGCCGTTCACGCCGCACTCCGCGCAGCCAGCGTATCGAAGGTCAGCGCCGCAAGCGCATCAACGAAGATGCCCGCAGCCAACGTGACGAAGAACAGCAAGAGACCACCACTCTGACCACCGCAGCCCAGGCAGATATTGCCAAAGCGCAGGTTGAAGAGCCGGTAGTGCCTGTTGTTACCATCCCGAGCGCTGAAGCCGTCGCTGCAGCCCTGCAAGCCTCTGCTGCACTGACCGAGCATGTGGTTGTCGAAGCCGTTGCTGAAGAAGCTGCCGAGCAGGCTGCTGCCCAGGTTGAAGCAACTCAAGCCGATGTGACCGCTAGCCCGGTTGTTGAAGCTGTCGCTGAGGTCGTGGTGCCAGCAGAGCCGGAAGTTGCCGTTGTCGCCGCTCCGGCTGTCGACGTGGCTGCCACTGAAGCCGTTGAAACTGCTCCGGTTGTTGAAGAAACACCTGCCGCAACAGCCCCTGTTGTGGAAGCCGCACCTGTCGCCGCTGTTGTTGAAACACAAACTCCTGCTGCTGTCATCGAAACCCCGGCTGCCGTAGCTGCGGTTGTAGTGGAAGATACTCCGGTCGTGACCAAACAGGTAGCTCACGGTGCTGGCCTGCTGGCTCGTGCCCGCAAAGCATCCGCGCCGATGGCAACCCCTGCCGAAGCCCCTGCCCTGCCTGCCCGTGAGCCGGTTAACTACCCACCGCTGGTACGCAACGAAGTGAGCACATCAGGTCGTCATGGTGGCAGCACTGCCGCCGTCAACGTGGCCACCTGCCCGGCCGGTCGCCCCTAAGCAACCCGGGTTGACCCCCTAAACAAAAGCCACACCAACCGGTGTGGCTTTTTTATTTCTCTTTTCCCCTGTGCACTCACATACACATTAATACCTATGCTCGGCAAAACCGTTTTGTTATCTCTCTATCACCGAACACAGGGTTAACTTATGTTTACTTTTTAACCTAACAGAGAAAGCCAACTTTAAGCTCATATGTTCAGCATGAAGCCAATTAATTTTGGCTGTTTAAACCCTTGTTTGTTGGCATACAAAAATTGTATATATGACGATCTACAATGGGCTGGTGTGGGGTTCAAGATTCATTTGATATGGACCCCTCTGGTTAAATGCATACTTGCCAACCAGGGCATTCGGTTGTACCGAAACCTGAATCCTCCTTTCGCAGAAATGAGGAGGTTCGACATAAAGCAAACCTGCCTCAAGTCTTGTTTAACTGATGATCAACTCAGGGTGCATCTACACAGATACATATATAGGTAACAGTCGGTTGATATAGATTTGCTTTCCGGGAACTAGCCAGCCCCCCTTATCCTAGCGGCAACACAATCAATGCACGAGATATTGGTTACGGCCCTTCCCCATAAGGTTAAGTGTTCGCTGGCCCTAATACACGAGAATTAAGTAACCGCTGCTCAACGATTCTGTTAAAAGGCATATAAAAATGCCGCCTGGCTTTGCAACCGGGCGGCATTGAACATCTTCTGTTATCGAGGATGAGCTATCAGGCTGTTGCCAGCTTGGCCTGCTCTTCACCGCGCTTGAGCATGGCGTAGGAGACACCGGTCAGCAGCGAGCCTGCCGCAATCGCCACGATATACATCATGACGTTGCTGATAGCATGCGGGATGAACAGCACGAACAGACCGCCGTGGGGGGCCATCAGCTCGCAGCCGAACAGCATGGAGAGCGCACCGGTCAGGGCGCCACCGACCATGCAGGCCGGGATGACCCGCATCGGATCCTTGGCAGCAAACGGAATGGCCCCCTCGGAGATAAAGCACAGACCCAGCACGAAGGAGGCCTTGCCCGCTTCCTGCTCCGCCTTGATGAACTTGGTGCGGGCCAGGAAGGTGGCGATCCCCATCCCCAGCGCCGGCACCATACCGGCGGCCATCACGGCAGCCATGGGGGCGTAGGTTTTGGAGGCCAGCAGGCCGACACCGAAGGCGTAGGCAGCCTTGTTGACCGGGCCCCCCATGTCGAAGCACATCATGGCACCGATGATGACACCCAGCAGCACGGCGTTGGCAGAGCCCATGTTGTTGAGGAAGGTGGTCATGGCATTCATGATGCCGGCCACCGGGCCACCCACCACGTAGATCATCACCAGACCGGTAAAGAGGCTGGCAAAGAGCGGAATGATCAGGATGGGCTTGAGCGCTTCCAGGGTCACCGGCAGGCGCACCTTGTCACTCAGGTATTTGGCGCTGTAACCGGCCAGGAAACCAGCCACGATGCCGCCGAGGAAACCGGCGCCCAGCGAGCTTGCCAGCATGCCGCCGATCATGCCAGGAGCGAGACCCGGGCGGTCAGCGATGGAGTAGGCAATGTAACCGGCCAGCACCGGGATCATCAGGGCAAAGGCAGAGCCGCCACCGATCTTCATCAGAGCCGCGGCCAGAGTGCCTTCCACCTTGAACGCCTCGATACCGAACACGAACGAGAGCGCGATAATCAGGCCGCCCGCCACCACCATAGGCAGCATGAAGGAGACACCGGTCAACAGGTGCTTGTAGGGGCCGGCTTTTTCCTCTTTCTTGGGCTGGCTGGCACCGCTGTGACGATAGGTTTTCGCCTCACTCCACGCCTTGTCGAGCTCGGCGCGGGTTTTCTTGAGCGCCGCACCGGTACTGGTGCGATAGACCGGCTTGCCGTCGAAACGGGCCATGTCCACCTCGATATCGGTGGCGAGGAACACCAGATCGGCGGATGCAATCTCCTCGGCGGTCAGGGCGTTCTGGGCACCGACCGAGCCTTGAGTCTCGACGCGGATCTGATAACCCAGCTGTTTGGCCATGGTCTCCAGCGCTTCTGCCGACATAAAGGTGTGGGCCACCCCGGTCGGGCAGGCAGTCACCGCCACGATGCGCTTGCCAGCGGCGGCCGATTTGGCGGCAGCAGGCGCGACTTGATGGCGATAGACACTGGCGCCGCTGGTTGCTGCCTCCAGCAAGGCGGCCGGATCCTGCAGGGCGAGATCCATGCTGCCCTGATAGACCTGCTTGCCATCATAGGCGGCGAGATCCACCGGAGCACTGGCGACAACCAGCACCAGGTCGGCGGCGGCAATCTGCTCTTTTGAGGGGATCTGGCGGGGTTGCACGCTGGAGCCGACGTCGAGGGTGAGTTCCCAGCCAGCCAGTTTGGCCTGCTGTTCTATCCGTTTTGCAGCGAGAAAGCTGGTGGCAATGCCCGCCGGGCAAGCCGTAACCAAGATTGCTTTCATTGGGCATCTCCTGAGTTTTCCATTGAGGGGGTATTGCACTGAACCGGTGCCAGCGCATCCAGACGCTCTACACGCACCTGTTCAAGCAAGGGGTTGAGCACATTGATATCGTCAAAGCCGACCGCGACCTGACTGACCGCCAAGGCCGAGACGGCGGTGGCCAGCCGCAGGGTCTGCTCCGGCGTCCAGCCAAGGCTGAGACCATGGGCGAGACCGGCCACCAGGGAATCGCCAGCACCCACGGTGCTGACCACCTGCATCCGCGGCGGAATGGCCTGCCAAACGGCATCCGGGGCAAACCAGATGAGGCCATCAGCGCCGTTGGAGATCACCACGTTGGGGATCCCGCTGGCCTGCAGCGCGCGGGCACACTCGGCCTGCTCGCTCAGCGTCTTGACGGGGTGGCCTGCCCACTGACTCAGCTCCTCCAGATTGGGTTTGACCAGGGTCGGCGCCGCCTTGATCCCTTCGCTTAAGGCCGCGCCGCTGCAATCGAAGATCACCTGCTTGCCCTTGGCCTTGAGCAGGCGGATCAGATGGGCGCAGTAATCGGGGGCCACCCCTTTGGGCAGGCTGCCCGCCAGCACGAACCACTCTGCATGCGCAGCCAATTGGTCGATGGCCTGCTCCAGCGCGCTCACCTCCTCTTGCTGGATGGTGAGCCCCGGCAGGTTGAGATCGGTGACCCGACCGGATTGCTCGGAGATCTTGACGTTGATACGGGTGCTGCCCGCAACACGGACAAAGTGATCATCCAGCGCCCGCTCTGCAAACAGAGAGACAAAGCTCTGTTCATTGTCAGCGCCCAGCCAGCCGGTGACGCCTACCTCGCGGCCCAAATCCTTGAGCACCATGGCGACGTTGATCCCCTTGCCCGCCGCACGCAGGTTGGCCTCGCTCACCAGATTCACTTCGCCAAGGCTCATCGCCTCGAGACGGGTGGTGAGATCCAGGGCGGGGTTGAGAGTAATGGTGACAATCTTCATCAATGCGCCCCCTCGCCGAGACCAGCGGCGATCGCCTCACCGATCCCCTTGAGGGCCGCTTCGGCATCTGCCCCTTCGGCGCGAAATGCCAGACGGTGCCCGCATTTGACCCCAAGGCCGATCACCTTCATCAGGCTCTTGGCGGAGACTGCCTCGCCGCTGCCATCCAGATTGGCAACCCGGATGTCGGATGCAAACTCTTTGGCCACCTTGACCAGCATGGCACCGGGACGAGCGTGCAGGCCGTGGGGGTTGATGATGGTGAAGGTTTCGGAAAGACCGCTCGCGGGGCCCGCTTGCAACATGGCCAGCCCCTCGCCGCCCGCCAGCGTCGCCAGCTGACCGGCGGCCGCCAGTTTGGCCAGATTCTCCAGTTGCGGCAGATGGCCGCTATCTGCGGCACACAGCAGCAGCATGGCGTTGACCGGCAGCTCCCCTGCGTTCAGTGCAGTGCTAGGCGTTGCCAACACCCAGCCAGTCTGGGCCGATGCTGTTTGCTGAACATTGGCGCGGGCCAGCCAGACCCCCTCGCCCAGATAGGCCGGTTCGCTTGCCAGCAGCGCGCTTACCATGGCGGCATCGCCCCAACCGGCGGATTTGGCGCGGGCAGCGGCGCCCAGCAACAGCTGGTCGCGATCATCGGCCGGGAAGTCAGCCAGGGTCAGGTATTGCACCTCTTTGGCGGCAGTGGCGCCGGTCAGGATATTGATGATAGTGTCGGCATCAGTGGCCTCTTTGAGCTGGGCTGCCGCCTGCTCGTCACCCAGCACATGGGTGAGCTGGCGCAAAATGCCCAGATGCTCGTCCGACTTGGCAGCGATACCGATGGCGACGTAGGCGATCTGCCCCTCGTCCCACTCGATGCCATTGGGGAACTGGGCCACCATGACGCCGGTGCGCTTCACCAGATGCCGGGTGTCGGTGGTGCCGTGAGGAATGGCGATGCCGCTGCCAAGGTAGGTGGCATGCTGCGCTTCACGGGCCAGCATGCCATCGACATAGCCCGCCTCCACCAGACCGGTCTCGGTCAGTTTGCCTGCCAACAGGGCAATCGCCTCGGCCTTGGTCGCCACCGACTGCCCCAGCAAGATCTGCTCTCGCACCAACTTCAACATAGCCACTCTCCATCAGATCCCGGCATCGCCGGGTCAACACAATTGAACATTCGGTTTGCCTGCCAGCTGACGATAGTCGGGATACCTCGAAATGTGATCCTGACCGGGTTTTACCACCCTGCTCTGCATCTCTGCGAAGCGGCGCTGCTGACAAGCTGAATCGTTTCACTTACACTCAGACTGAATCGTTTCAGCGAATTGATCAAGTACCCACAAAGAGTGCTTTTCAATGATATGATCCCGCGCACACTTTTCGGTGCCCTCACCCGGCAGTGACCGTGGGCCTTGCAACTCAAACAGAGCCAATATGATGAAACTGGATGAAATCGCCGCCCTCGCCGGTGTCTCGCGCACCACGGCCAGCTATGTGATCAATGGCAAGGCCGATCAATACCGCATCAGTCAGGCCACCCGCGACAAGGTGATGGCCGTGGTCACCGCCCATAACTACCAGCCGGACAGCCGCGCAGCCTCCCTGCGCGGCGGCCAGACCAAGACCCTCGGCTTTATCCTGCCCGACCTTGAGAACGCCAGTTACGCCAAACTGGCCAAGCGGCTGGAACAGGGAGCCCGGGCGCAGGGCTATCAGCTGCTCATTGTCTGCTCGGAAGATGAGCCCGCTACCGAAAAAGAGCTGGCCCAGATGCTGGTGAGCCGCCATGTGGATGCCCTGCTGGTGGCCAGCTGCCTACCCCCAGACGACCCCTTCTACGGCAAATTGCAGGCGCAAGGCAGCCAAATCCTCGCCATCGACCGGGCGATGGCCGCCGACAAGTTCGTCACCGTCGCCAGTGAAAACGAGAAAGCGAGCTTTGATCTCACCAGCTCCCTGCTCACACCTACCCTGCGCCATATCGCCTTGATCACCGCCCTGCCAGCACTCACGATCAGTCAGGAGCGCAAAGCGGGTTTCGAGCAGGCGGTCGCCAGTCACAGCGCGGCTCGCCACCTGTGCGAGGGGGATCACTTCTCGCGCACCGAGGGGTATCGCCTGATCAAAGATCTGCACCAGCAGCTGGGTCAGCTGCCCGAAGCGCTGATCACCACCTCCTACATCCTGATGGAGGGGGTACTGGACTACCTGCTGGAGCAGGAGACCGATATGAGCCAGCTCGCCATGGCCACCTTCGGGGACGATCGCCTGCTCGACTTCCTCCCTTTTGGCATCAACTCCCTGCCCCAGCAGCACGACGCGCTGGCGAGCCAGGCGCTGGATCTGGCGCTCAAGGCGGTGAACGGCGAATACCAGAGCGGGCTGCACTATGTGAGCCGCACCCTCAAGCGCCGTCGCTAACCTGACCGCAGCAGACCCGATTTGCTGTCAATGGGTGGGTAAAGCGAACAGATGACAATAAGGCTGCCAGCATCGGCAGCCTTATTGTTTTTCCCCACAACCCTACCCGTCCGCTTTGCTGTTTCTACCGTCTGGCCGACTAAACAACCGGCCTCCACACACCTTTCACCCCGGAACTAAACGCCAACACCACGACAAGGCACTCCCCCATCCGTGCTGCAACCACTTGGCTGACCTGTATCAATGAGCCCCTACCAGTCATTTTTTCGGTGTTTTTTTCTGCAATTAGCCATCACTGTCATCATTTATTTCCACTTGTTGCCACAAGCCAGCACAAGATCCGTATAAAAGGGGTTGTTTCCGCTATTTTGATCCGCTAACGTGGCAACCATCTTTTACAACTGACAGGTTTTAGGTACAGATGTTCCAGTTCCGATATTGCTAGCCTCCGGCCCTATCACCGGAGGCACCTTCTGATAACGCCAATCGGCCCCCTCTTGTTGACGTCACTGCTGACAGCGCCTGTTTGCACTGACACCGCTACGTTCGGATGGATAACATGAATACCAAAACCCTGGGTTGTACCCTGTTGATTGCCGGCACCACCATAGGCGCCGGCATGCTGGCCTTGCCGCTGGCCTCCTCCTCCCTCGGCGGCCCCGCCACCCTGATGTTGATGGTCGGCCTCTGGGCCCTGATGGCCTTCACCGCCATGCTGCAGGTGGAAGCGAGCCTTGCCACCGGCAAGTGGTACCTGCACCAACTGGCGGACCATCTGCTCGGCCCCTGGGGCAAGCGCATCGCCTCCTTCTGTATCCTGATGCTGTTCTACTCGCTGGCCTCCGCCTACATCAGCGGCGGCAGCAGCCTGCTGGCACAGGCGCTGGCCGATGCGGGCATGCCCCTCAGCCAGGAACAGGCCGCCTGGGCCTTTACCCTTCTGTTTGGCGGCATGGTCTGTGTCGGTACCCGATCGGTGGATTACCTCAACCGGCTGATGTTCACCGTCAAACTGGTGATCATGGTGGTGGTGCTGGCGTTGCTGCTGCCCCGCACCGAAGGTCAGCATCTACTCTCGATGCCGCTGGGTCAGGGCCTGTTGCTGGCGGGCTTGCCGGTCATCTTCACCTCGTTCGGCTTTCACGGCTCCATTCCGAGCGTGATGCTCTACCTCGGTGACTGCCCAAAACAGCTGCGTCGGGTCTTTGTCTGGGGCTCAGCCCTGCCGCTGATCCTCTACGTGCTGTGGCAGGTGGCGATCCTCGGTCTGCTCGGCCAGCAAGCCCTGCTGCAAACCGGCGGCGCGCTGGACAGCCTGCTGGCCAACGTCGGCAAGCTGGTGAGCTGGCCTGCGTTTAATCAGGCGATGCACCTGTTTGCCGATCTGGCGCTCGCCACCTCCTTCCTCGGGGTGACACTGGGGCTGTTCGACTTTATGGCCAAGGTGACCCGCCGCAAGGACAACTGGCAGGGCCGCACCCAGACCGGCCTCATCACCTTTGTGCCGCCATTGCTGTTTGCCCTCTACTTCCCGCAGGGCTTTATCATGGCCCTCGGATACGCTGCCATTGCGCTGGCGATCCTCGCGGTGCTGCTGCCGGTGGCGCTGGTATGGCAGAGCCGCAAGCAGGCGCCCGCCCACCACTACCGTGCCCCGGGTGGCGTGGTGGCGCTGGGAGTAGCCGCCGCCATGGGCGTGCTGATTGTTGGCGTACAGATCAGCGTCAGCCTTGGAATGCTGCCAGCGCTGTAATCCCCGATACTGAATGCCCCAAATAGCAAAGCCCCGCCAATCTGATTGGCGGGGCTTTTTACACTCAACTAACTCCATTTAATTCATTTTTTCGAATGGTGACGTCCAAAACCGGATTTATTTGGCCAAGTACGCATCTTCCTTTTCTCTTCTATGATGTAACTTTCTCGCCATAACCAATCACCCAATAAATTAGCTACGGTATGATTTAGTCGCACACGAGCGGTCTCATCACTAAAAGGTAACTTTTCAAGCTGGGCCATTACCTTAGGATGATTAAAATCAATGCCATTCCAAGCATGTCCATACATATTTCGAATTTTCCGTATTGCCTCAACTTCAGAAAACTCTTGTTCTTCTATTAGTCCAAGTGAATACGCGGCCAGAATGCGAGAACTAAATGTACCTAAAGGAGCATTAAATCCTTCAAGTAATTTTTTACTTTCTGTAGAGTCTATAAGAAAGGCAGAAATCATACCCGCGAGCACCAGCGTTGTTGCCCAAATCAGCCAGCAAGGCATGACTTCCCCAGCCCCTGGTGACCGCTACACCCGGGGCTTTCTGACAGGTAGGCCCAGGGTATTGAGTTTGTTTATGGCGCTGACATACGCCATCACCT